>JAQWUP010000072.1 GCA_029242085.1 Porticoccaceae bacterium | reverse complement strand
GCAGAGCTAATGCCGTATTGGTTTTGCCCTCTCCCTGCCACACAATGCGTTGATATTGATAGCGGGGAAACTCCTTATCTAATAACCCCATACGCCACATTTTTAGGGCGCCCAGTCCCATACGCAACCCTATCAACATAACCACCGCACTGACAATCAGAGACCGCAGCCAATAACCCTCGCTATATACTAAGCTGATAATACCCAGTACCACCAAACCCCAGGGCCAACCTATATCTACATAGCTCATACGCCCGGTTCGCCAAATAGGTATACAGACTACCAAGATGAACAGCAGCAGCTGTCCCAAGCTATTGATAAGAGCCAAATTAGCGAATGTCGAACTGTTTAAAATAACCATAAGCCCCAGTAAAAAAGCGTACAGCGGACGAAAATACTTCATCATTAATTGCCAATCTTTTCGGTTAGTAGAGTTGCTCCAGAGATACGGTTTCGCCGCCCTCCAAGCTATGAATTAACGCACTGATCTTGCGGTTAACCGGCACCTCAATACCTAAGGCCTCAGCGCGCTTTACGACGGCTTGGTTAAGAAACTCAATTTCGGTTTTTCGACCCAATTGAATATCTTCCCACATTGAAGAGCGCGCAAGGGGGTCGATATCCAACATTGCCTTGGTCAGGCGCAGGAATATCCAATTGGGCAAACTCAGGATAGTTGGCATTAATGATGGCTTTACCGCGGTAAACTGCACCAACTCAACCCCCTCTGCTGCTGCCACAGCAAGCCATTCACGCTGAGCTGCGGCATAGACCCTGCGCAGTTTACGATTTTCAAGTTGGGTTTTAATAGGCTGATCTGCAACGGCATTGAGCGCATTATTTAAGTTGAGCAGCAATTTGCCATAGATAACAGATTGCATATCGGTATGCAGTTGGCAGGGAAAACCAATGGCACCTAGCTGCTCGGCAAGCTGTTCTGTCACCGATGTCTGGTGAAATAGAAATGTTCCCTCAGTGCCGCGGTGGAAATGCGCATTTTCCAGGCTCAGAATATTAAAGGGTGTAATCCCCTGTTTGAGACTATCGCTCGGCAACTGGTGCCGAACAAGATCCAGACTACCTAGGCCATTTTGCATAAAAAATAGCTGGGCGCCGTTTTCGGTAAGCTGTTTTAAATCTGGCGCGGCAGCTTCAAGCTGATGACACTTCAATGTTACAAATACCGCATCAAAGGTTTCATCTGCCAGCTGTGTAATCAGCCCAGTTGGCATCACCTTTTCATTCTGGCCACTGTAGTCGGTAAGGGTGATACCGCCAGCAGCCACAATCGAATCACGAATACGTGGGCGACAAACTACGCTAACCTCGTGGCCGCAAAGCTGCAAAAGCCCACTCAGGTAACAACCAGTTGAGCCAGCGCCATAAATTGCCAGTTGCATGCAGGCACCTCAAAATACATTTCTAATTATTATATCTACTTGTTATTTTTAAGCGCCAGCAAGTCCAGTCTTTTAACGCTAAATACTGAGATCCCGCAGATTGTAATCTTTTAATTCCGCCTTGACTGCCTTATTCCAGCGAAAGGTCTTACCGGAATCAATAAATGGCTGATACTCATAAAAAGATTCATCGGGAAAGCGCTGTTTGCGCGCATCGATGGCATAGCCCAGAGGTTTAGAGCGCTCTTCGATCAGAGCCTCATCATAGAACATAGGTTCGCTATACAGGCCGGGCCCCTGAATCCCCAATACAGATGAACGCCGGTGAAAGCCAAAGTTAACCGTTACTCTGGGTTCAAAACCACAGTTGGGAAAGGATCCATGAAGCAGCTGGCGATTACAAATAATCACATCGCCCGGATTACAAACCAGTGGAACCATACCTTCAATCCGTTCACTGCCAGACTCCTCTATCAACTGCTTAATATCAATTTTGCCCACCTTGTGACTGCCCGGCTTAACCCAAACACCATTGACTGCCGTGCTGCCATAGACCTGGGCCATAAAATTAAAGCCATGAATACCCTCATCGAAATTCTCACTCTCCCAATGGGTATTGCCATCCTGATGCCAAGACACTGCGGCACCAACACCTGGATCCTTGATAAATAGGCTCTCATTAAAGGGTGCAAAGTCCACACCATTAATTGACTCGGCCACACGCAGCAATTGAGGGTGACCATAGACTCGCAAGCAACTGTCTGAAAACTGTAGAGAACCCAACAAAATAAAGGGTGCATATTCTGGTGCCGACTCGCTGGCCTCCGGTTCAAACAACTTAACCTGATGACGACCATTGGCAAGCTCTGTACCGCCCAGAGGATCACCCAGGGGCTTAGACCAGACAAGGTTGGGGCCAAGACAATCCGCTCCCAGAGCGGGTTTGCCATCTTTAGTCAGTTTGCCATTGGGCTCGGCAGGGTAAGATTCACGTATGCTATCCAAATCACTCTTTATATCGTCTAATTCATCCTGAGCTAATACGTTCTCGAAGATATAAAAGCCATAGTGAGAATAGGCACTCAATATATCCTCAGCTAGGCCACCGTTTTCATCAAAGCGGATCGCACCGCGATTATTTAAACCATAGGCATTTCGCTGACCCTCGATTAAATACTCACGCATAGCAGCGGCATGTTCGCCATAGTGGGCCGCACAGGCTTCGATTGATCGACTGATATCTTGTTTCATAAATAGGCCTTTGTTAATATTTTTTTATTATATTGTCTTTATTTTCCCACAAGTTTAATATCTTATTAAAACTGTGGTCAAGATTTTTCTCCGGAGGTTGTCAATTGGGTACTCAAGTCTTAGCTCGAGGAAACACCACCCGCCAAGCAAATAAAAAATTGCGTCGCCAACATATCCTCGATATGGCGAAAACTCTAATAGCAACAGAGGGTTTTGAGGCATTTACGCTGACACAGCTGGCCAAACAAGCTGGCGTATCCGCACCTACAATCTATAACCTATTTGGCAAGAAGAATGATATTTTCCATGAATTGGTGGCAGAACTGGTTGAATCCATCAATGTGGCCATGTCGAATCCCGACAGGTCCGACCCCATTGAAGGCGCTGAAGTGTTTACCGATAACTTGCTGCATCTGTATAGGCAGGATGAGGCTTTTTATCGCGCAGCTTTTATAGCGGCAGACCGAACAAAATTATTTGACCATGAATTGCCGACGGGAATCTTCCACCAGTCACTGCAAATAGCACAACGCATCTGTGTTGCAGCCCTAAAAGACGGGTTCCTTCAAGGCAATATCGAAACCGCAAAACTTGCCGAGCAACTTTTTGCCTGCCAACGGCTCGCTCGTCAAGACTGGGTCAATGGCTATATAGATTTGCAGCAATATCGCCAACAGATTTTGATGGCTATGTATATGACCTATGCCTCCGACGCCAGCCCCAACTTTTATAAAAGACTCTGCGCAGAAATTCAGCAGCTAAACAATAAATAGTAATTAAATCTATTCAATCTACCGACAAATTGCTGGTGCGGCATCGGTCAGCTTTCACTTTTCTTTGTGTAACCTTTACTTCCCTTATTTTGCATGGTAAGTTTGCGTTACATCAACATTTGAGAGAAAACCCATGAGCGATCTAATCCCTATTTTAGGCATACTCACAGGCATTATTGTGCCTGTGGCAGTCTTTATCTGGCTGTATTTGGAGGGCAAAGGCAAGAGAGAAACCATTCTGGAGATCGCTAAGAATATGGATGACCCATCCAAAGTGGAGGATTTGCTGGGTATTTTTGATGAAAGAAAAAAACAGCCCATCGATTATCGTAGAGGCGGTGTCATAACATTGTTTGTCGGTATTGGCCTATACCTTCTCGGTTTTACCGCGATGGGACCTTTCTTTGAGGGCGTCGGGCTTCTGGTGAGCGCTATAGGAATAGGCACTATGATTGCTGGCTATCTCTACCCCAATACCAGTGCAGAATTAACCGATGCCGTTGAAAAGTTTGAAGAGCAATAAGCCTTGGGCAAACACCACAAAAAACTTTTAAACAATCTTGCAGAGCTTAGAAAAGCTGCCGGTTTAACGCAGCAAGAGCTTTCGGAAAGTGCTGAGGTCTCAAGAAAAAGCATTAATGCCATTGAAAATGGAATCTATGTTCCCTCTACTGTGCTGGCATTAAAAATTTCAAGAACCCTTAGTTGCTCGGTGGACGATCTATTTCAACTGCCTTGATTTCACAGCGGAGTCGATTTAGTCGTCCATAAAGTCAAGGGTCAGCAATAGTCGGCGTGTTTGATCTGGCAACTGGGGTGAGCGATGAATAAGCCCTGCCCCTTGATTTCCCTGCCAAGACTCGCCCTTGAGCAGCGCAACATCCCCTCGGCATAACTGTTGGATGTCGCTGGCACTCTTAAATAACCCAGATTCCTCATCTGGTTTGCCCTGATTGCCGAGACCCAGCTTACTGCGATCAGCAGCATGGTGTGGAAGCCATTCTGTGGCGACGCCCTGATAGGTTGTAATCAGTCGACAGGGCACCTTGTCGACATGAAACCTCGGACACATGGCGCGATCCAGCGCCGTCAATCTCAAGCCGGCACGTCTGAGGTCAAACAGGCAGCAGAACATATCCACCAGCTGTGCAATATCTTCGCTCAGCACTGTTGCCATTGGCATTGCACCCAAGGCTTTGGTGACAGCGGCATTAGCCTCCTCTGGTGTAACGATCAAGGAGAGCTCCAGGCCTGAGTTGGTAGCAAGAATACTCTCACCGGCATCAAACAGCGTTGCGGGTACTGAGCGCTGCCAGATAGCGATATTGGTGTTCTGCTGGTAGATATCAGTCAGCACGTCGAACTGATCGCCCTTGGCATCATGCCATGGATATTTTGCTGAGGTTTGAGCTTTAGCTACTGCGCTTGTTGGGTTCATGCATTTTCCGTCCATGCAGGAAAGGGATCGCTTAATGTTGCCCAATACTGTTTGCCTTTAAGCAATTCATCTTCTGATAACAGACAGTCATCGAGGGCATTCAACATAGCTTGCTGATCAAGCCCCTGGCCGATAAAGACTAATTCTTGGCGCATATCGCCAAAGGGCTCTTCCCATTGCATCTTGATGGTGGCCATTGACTCTTCGTCTGTCGGCCAGTTGTGTTCCGGAACGGCTTTCCAGAACATACCGGCAAAGCCGTAGCGCGCAATCCCGCCCGCCTGACTCCATTGGCCGGCAAATTCAGGGCGAGTAGCCAGCCAAAAGTAACCTTTGGATCGAATCAGTTTGCCGTACTGCTCTGTACCATGCACAAACTGGTGGAATTTTTCCGGGTGAAATGGGCGGCGGGCAACATAGCTAAAGCTGCTGATACCGTATTCTTCAGTTTCTGGAACATGTTCCCCGCGCATTTCCTTAAGCCAGCCTGGGGCCTCCTGTGCGCGCTCAAAATCAAATAGACCTGTGCTCAGCACCTCGTCTACAGGCACCTGGCCCTGACTAATAGGAATAACCTGAGCATGGGTATTAAGACTTTTGAGAATAGCGGTAAGCCTCTCAACCTCACTGGGTTCAACCAAATCGGTTTTGCTGACCAACAGCACATCGGCAAACTCCACCTGATCTGCCAGCAAATCGGCAACGCTGCGTTCATCATCTTCACCCAGAGATTCACCAGAGTCCTGTAAGTATTTGGCGTCTTCGTAATCCTTCAGGAAATTGACCGCGTCGACTACGGTAACCATGGTATCCAGTGTTGCCACATCTGATAATGAAACGCCCTCTTCATCGGCAAAGGTAAAGGTCTCGGCCACTGGCAAGGGCTCTGAGATACCTGTTGACTCAATGACCAGATAATCAAATCTGCCGTCTTTGGCCAGTTTATTGACTTCCAGCAGCAAGTCTTCACGCAGGGTGCAGCAAATACAGCCATTGCTCATTTCAACGAGTTTTTCTTCGCTGTGGCTTAGCGACACTTCGCTTTTTACCATTGATGCGTCGATATTGATATCGCTCATATCATTGACAATAACGGCCACTCTTTTGCCCTGGCGATTGTTGAGGATATGGCTAAGTACAGTGGTTTTGCCCGCACCAAGAAAGCCAGAGAGCACAGTTACAGGGAGTCGATTTGTCACAGGATATTCCTATCTTATTCAAGTTACCGCGCAGATAGCACCGCAAAATGATATGATACAACATATCATTTTTGCACTACAACTATCTACTGACAATGCTCTTAAAATGGAGCTGCGCCTGGAAGG
>JAQWUP010000067.1 GCA_029242085.1 Porticoccaceae bacterium | reverse complement strand
CTGAGGTAGACAAAATGGTAGACGTGAATGTGCCTTTGACAATGAACTACAGGGGTGTCAACATCAGCAAACACAAGGACTAAGGGCATTACAGGTGCCTGCCTAGGGCAATGACTGGTGGCCCCGGGCACCATAGATTCACGTAACCCATTGTTTTACTTGTGTATTTCTCAAATTACATAGGTAGGGTAGAAATAGTTAATCTAGAACTATCTTATTCAACCACTTAGTCATGACATCTAACTTATAACCATCACCGTAACCCTGCCCTACTGTCTTTAGGCTCCAACCACCTAACTGGTCGATGATTTCTAATGGTGCCTCCACTGCTCTCAATCTGTCTCTAAAGCTATGGCGTAGACCATGTATAACTGCCTCTGGCCCTGCCACGGTTTTAATCCATTTGTTAATTGCTGCACTCGCTGAGTTGGCATTACATCCTGATGCAGATGTATAGCGGGGAAAACAATACTCTGAATCTGTGGTTCCTATTATCCGTCTCGCAGCCCACAAAGAATTCCCTACTAACGGAACAGCACGCTCACTGGATAATGTTTTTAAAGAACGATGGGAGTAAGGCTGTATAACGAGATGTGGATACTCACAATCGACATTTAGGTCTGACTTCATTAAACCTGTAGCTTCTGACAACCTCATGCCAGTATCACTGATTAAAGATACTAGATGCCTAAGATCATCATCCATTGCGACACATCTTTCTTGGACAATCTTTAGTTTATCTAGGGGAATAGGTTTACGCTTTTTAGAGGAATTGTCTGAGTGAAGATACACTCCATTAAACGGATTGCTGCAGTCTAAACCTTTCTCCAAGATAACAAAGTTAACGACAGCCTTAATAGACCCAAAGTTACGTTGGATGGAAGCACTAGCAAGCCCTCGTGCTACAAACCAATCTCTTAACTTTGCGGCATCTTCAGATGTGTACTGATCTATTGAACGACAACCAAGACAATCTATGAGGTACCTGATTGATCTTTTAGTATGTCTGAAGAACAGTTCTCCTTTACCAACACCTTTAACACTCATGTATACCTGAAGTGCTTCTTCAATATTAAGTAGCTTAGACTCCAGATTAACTTTTGCACCGCTAACCAATAAATGTGATGCAGGTACGTCCATCTGCTTGAGTCTTAAGCCTAACCAATAGTCGTCAAGTTTAGATGAGAGCATTTTAGATGCCACTGATGCTCTGTGTGCTGACTTAGTTTTAAGACTCTGAATGATGCGAGGTTTAGTGTAGTGATTCCTTAAATCGTTAGGGATTACCCTAGAAAAATAATATACGTCACGTTTAGTATATGTATGCTGAGGATTTTTTTGTGTATACCGCATCGTCTACCCTACCTATGTAATTTGAGAAATACACAAGTAAAACAATGGGTTACGTGAATCTATGGTGCCCGGGGCCGGACTTGAACCGGCACGGTATTTCTACCGACGGATTTTAAGTCCGTTGCGTCTACCAATTTCGCCACCCGGGCAATACTGAGGTGGGCTTTCTCGAGTCGCGAATTCATTGCGCTGCATGGTCAGATTCGAAACGCAAGGAGTATACATGATCAATATCGAGAATGGGAATGGTCGATCTTGTTTTAGTGGTTTTTTTGCTCAATATTTTGCCCATAGCGCCGCTACTGTGAAATGCCCAAAAAACTTTGTTAGACTCAGGCTCAGACAAAAAACAATAAGCTGCCAGACTTCTAATGAAGACCTGATAGACTTCAAATACTGGCTAGCCCATCAGCCATCGTCGCGAGCTGATAACATCTTGTAGGCGCCATCGACCAAAGTGACCCTCCCCTATGTTACACACGTCAAAAATAAACCAACCTGTCTTTGTGGCGTCTCTGTTGACCACCACCTTTTTTGCCCTATTTGCGGCATTCTTTCCCGAGATGTCTACTCAGTACTTTGGGCAATTGCAGAGCTTCTTGGTCACCAAGGTCAGCTGGTTATATGTTCTATCGGTAGCAATCTTTTTACTATTTATTATCTTTATTATGATCAGCCGGCTCGGCGATATAAAGCTGGGGCTCGATCACGATGCACCGGCCTATACCAACCTATCTTGGTTTTCGATGCTGTTTTCTGCCGGCATGGGTATTGGCCTGATGTTCTTTGGCGTTGCCGAACCGGTTATGCACTATATGTCGCCGCCGATGGGAAATGCCGCCACTGTAGCTGCAGCCAAAGAGGCTATGCGCATTACCTTCTTCCACTGGGGTCTGCATGCCTGGGGTATCTATGCCATTGTGGCGCTGACCCTCGCCTACTTTGCCTACCGCCATAAGCTGCCGCTGCTACCTCGCTCGGCATTGTATCCATTGATTGGCGAACGAATTTACGGCGGTATTGGCCATATTGTTGATTCCTTTGCCGTGGTTGGCACTATCTTTGGTGTGGCTACCTCTATGGGGTTTGGAGTGCAGCAGCTAAATGCAGGCCTGCACTATCTAATCGGCATACCAGAGGCTAGCTATGTTCAGATTGTGCTGATTATTGGTATTACTGCTCTGGCGACAATGTCAGTGCTGCTGGGTTTGGATCGCGGCATTAAACGCCTCTCCAATCTCAATATGACTTTGGCTGTGTGCCTGATGCTGTTTGTATTGCTGTTTGGCCCTACGATCCTGCTACTGCAGCTATTTGTGCAAAACACCGGTGCCTACCTCAGCGAGATTATCAGCAGTACATTTAATCTCTATGCCTATGACCGTCGAGATGACTGGATCGGTGGCTGGACATTGCTCTACTGGGGCTGGTGGGTTTCCTGGTCACCGTTTGTAGGGATGTTTATCGCTCGCGTTTCCAAGGGCCGTACCATTCGTGAATTTATTGTCGGCGTACTCTTTGTACCAGCTGGCTTTACCTTTCTTTGGATGACTATTTTTGGCAATACAGCGATCCATGAGATCGCGACCAATCCAGCCTCTAATCTGGCCGGGGCCGTGAGCAGTAATGTGCCTGTGGCACTGTTTGTGTTCTTTGAGCAGTTCGCTATTGCCCCTCTGCTCTCCACTATTGCTATCTGCTTGCTTACTACTTTCTTTATTACTTCAGCCGATTCCGGCGCTCTGGTAATAGATACTCTGGCCTCTGGTGGCGAAGAGGAAACCCCTGTCTGGCAGCGAATCTTTTGGACAGCCTCTATTGGTATTATTGCCGCTGCGCTGCTCTCACTGGGTGGTTTAAGTGCGCTGCAAACATTGACCATCGCCTCTGCATTTCCCTTCATGTTGATACTGCTGGTATTTTGCTACAGCTTATTCAAAGCACTCAGAGCCGACTATATGTTGCAAGATACTGTGCAGTATCAGGGCACAATTCAGCAGTTTTCAAAAACCAACTGGAAACAGCAGCTGGCGTCTTTAACCGCTCACCCAGAGCTGAATGTGGCCGAGAACTTTATTGCCAACTCAGCTCAACCCGCTCTGGAACAGCTGGCGGCGGAATTTGAGCGCAATGGTATCAGTGCCGAGTTAGCCACCGAGACCGACAGTGTGAGGTTAAGCATCGCCATTGAGAATGCCGAGAATTTTAACTATCAGATTGGGCTGCGCCACCTTGCCATGCCCAATTATGCCGACGACAAGAATGATGACTACTACCGTGCTGAGGTGTTTTTACTGCGCGGTGGCCAGCGATATGACATCTTAAGTTACAGCCAGGAGCAGATTATTGTCGATGCCATTACCCAGTATGAGCGGCATCTTCATTACCTATATCTCGCGGAATCGGAGTTTTTACAGCAGGAAACTTAGCGAGGGCCTGAGTTGTAACCAAATGCTCTGGATTGATGGTTTACAGGTAGAGGAAAATTAAGAGTTAGCACTGGCAAGGCATTGAATGGAGGCGCGGGTCGGAATCGAACCGACGATGGCGGAGTTGCAGTCCACTGCATTACCACTTTGCTACCGCGCCTTTATTAAGCACTGCTCTTACATAGTTCTGAGCAGCTTCATTCAAGGTTTTACTGAGCCCAGCACCTGAGTGCCAAGACGCCGCTATTCTAGGGAATGTTGACAATAAATCAACTACTTATCAGCTTCTGCACTCAATTGTGGCCAAGCCTGAATCAGATAGACCACCATCGACCAGAGTGTCAGCAGTGCAGCAACATAGATGGCCACAAAACCGACTAGGGTCAACAGTTCTTGGTCGGGTTTTGCCATCAGCAAAATCGCCACCGCAATCATCTGTACCCAAGTTTTAATCTTGCCCATCATCGAGACGGCGACGCTGCCTCTTGCCCCCAACTCAGACATCCACTCGCGCAGTGCTGATATCACTATCTCGCGACCAATAATGACAATAACCGGCAGCGCAAACCAGAGGCTTGCATGTACCTCTAACAGCAGTACCAGTGCGGCAACCACAATAAGCTTATCGGCTACCGGATCGAGAAAGGCACCGAAGGGCGTAACCTGATTAAACTTGCGCGCAAGATAGCCATCTACCCAATCAGTTAGCGCTGCCAACCCAAAGATTGCCGCCGACGCAAAATGGTGCCACTCCCAAGGTAGGTAATAGACCACAATAAATACTGGAATCAGAGCGATACGCAGCAGGGTTAGGATATTTGGCAGATTCCACATAGGCTAGTTATAAATTTCCATCATTGTCATAGAGGTACGGCAGATTCAAGTTACTCATTGTACAACGCACTGTAAATAGCTTCAGCTACCTTTTTATTTATATTTTCCACTTTCATCAGGTCCGCCACACTGGCCTTGCGCACTTCAACAATGCCGCCAAAATGCTTAAGCAAATCGCGACGGCGAGTTGGCCCAACGCCGGGAATACCTTCCAGCGGTGAGGTGCGGCGCTTTTTATCGCGGCGCGCCTTGTGGCCAGTGATGGCAAAGCGGTGTGCTTCATCGCGGATCTGCTGAATTAAATGCAGTGCTGCCTCGGCTGGACGGCCTATAATACGGTTGTTTTGGTCGGCTAGAATCAGGGTTTCCATACCGGGTTTACGGGTTGTGCCCTTGGCCACACCTAGAATCATTACACCGACCACACCCAGGTCACTGAGTACCGATTTGGCAATGCCGATCTGCCCTTTGCCTCCATCTATCAGCAATATATCAGGCAGCTTGCCCTCGCCTTTCATCAGCCTGGTGTAGCGGCGGCGAATAGCCTGCTCCATAGCGGCATAGTCATCGCCACCGGTAATACCATCGATATTAAAGCGTCGATAGTCACTTTTTAATGCGCCATTGGCGTCAAATACCACGCAGGATGCAACCACCGCTTCGCCGCTGCTATGGCTGATATCGAAACACTCGAGACGCTGGGGAGTCTGCTCAAGATCAAGGGTGTCGCGCAGCGACTCAAAGCGCTGCTGTAAGGTCTTTTTCGAGGCCAGTTTGCCGGCCAGATTTTGTTCTGCTGTGCGCTGGGCCAGTTCAATCCACTTGGCGCGAAACCCGCGCACTGAGTCGCGAATCTCTATATTGCGCCCCACTCTGAGTTTTAACGCGTCGACTAAGGGCTGGCTGTTGTCGACAGGGGCATTGAGTATTATTTCTTTGGGCAAGTCTGGCCGTCCACCCCCAGCCAAATACAGCTGTGGTAAAAATTCCTCGAGTAAATCCGCCACCTGATCAGCCAGAGGCGCTTTCGGGTAGTAACTGCGGCTGCCCAGAATACGACCCTGGCGCACATAGAGTATATGCACGCAGGCCTGCCCATTGGTCACTGCACCGGCCACCACATCGACGGTGCCCTTGCCCTTTTCAATCATTTGCTGAGCCTGTATCTGGCGCAGTGCAGCTATTTGGTCGCGGTTCTCCGCAGCCTTCTCAAAGGCCAATTCAGCCGAGGCCTTCTCCATATCACGCTCGAGCTGCTTGAGTATCCTGTCGCCCTTGCCATCGAGGTACTGGCGGGTTAGTTCGACATCGGCTGCATAGTCTTCTGGTGACACAAAATCGACGCAGGGTGCAGTGCAGCGTTTAATTTGATGTTGCAGGCAGGGTCTAGAGCGATTTTTGAAAAAGACATCTTCGCATTGACGCACCTTAAAGGTCTTCTGTAAAAACGACATGCTCTCGCGCACTGCATTAACACTGGGGAATGGACCAAAATACGTGCCCTTGGCCTTTTTTGGGCCACGGTGAAAAGACAGTCGTGGCCATTTGTCTTTGTCCGACAGGAAAATATAGGGGTAGCTTTTGTCGTCGCGCAGTAAAATATTATAGGGCGGCTGGTACTGCTTAATAAGATTGTGCTCGAGAATTAATGCTTCGGTTTCCGTTTCTGTTACGGTCACATCAATCTGCGCAATGCGCTTCACCAGCGCCGCAGTTTTTGCCGTCAATCCGGTTTTGCGAAAATAGCTGGTCACTCGATTCTTAAGATTTTTGGCCTTACCCACATAGAGTATCCCGCCCTCTGCATCGTACATCTGGTAGATGCCGGGGCGCTGGGTGAGAGATTTAAGGAAGGTTTGATGGTCGAAAGTCATGGCAAGATTGTAGCTGGTCTTGGGTGGCATCGCTAACGGTTAGTGGGCTGTTTAGTCCGTCAATCTCAATGCCACTCAAGCCAGCCTTCACATCCACCCGAGTTGTCCTGAACAACTCCCCGAGTCATCCTGAACAAAGTGAAGGATCTTTAGAACCAGCAAGAGATCCTTCGCTACCGCTCAGGATGACGGCGGTGGGATGACATCGGTGGGATGACAGCGGTGGGATAACAGCCTTGGAATCACTTAGCGGAACTTAATCAGCTAAATCGCTTATCACCCAACTTACAGTGCTGCTTTTCTGCACTGGACACTGTGAATTCACGATCCAACACGGTACTCACAAAGTGCCACTGATTAGTCGCGGCTTCTGGTGTCAACACCAACTCAGACCAGCCCCGCTGTGCGGTATCCACTGCAAATAGCTCTGGACTAGCAGACAGCATAGCTCGGCCAAGTACAGCTGGCTCAGTAGCCAAATAAGTTTCCAACCCCGGGCTGTTTACACCGGGGGTACCAATTTCAACACCTACAGCCTGACCCTGACTATTGGATAGATTAAATGCCCAGGCATTGTGAGTATCTCCCGCCAGCACCACCGGATTAACCCCATGCTCAGCCAAGCTTTTAAACACAGTGTCTCGGCAGGCTGCATAGCCATCCCAGGCATCGAGATTAAAGGGCAACGCCTCTTTGGCGAGGGTCTGCATCATTTGCATAATAGGCCTGTATTCAGGCTTGGTTCCCTCTAAATTAAGTTCTTTATCGGTCAATACTGGCAATCCTAATTTACCCATTAACACCTGCTGACCCAGTATCTGCCAAGGCGTACCTCGCTGCTTGCTAGCCTGCAACTGTGTATCTAACCACTGCTCTTGGTCTGCCCCAAGTATGGTTCTGTTCGGGTCGACCAGAGCCTCATTTTTAAATCTCTCTCCATCGGGTAAATAATACCAACCCTCGGGTAAGGTAGCGGCGGTTAAATTTTTGATCCGCTGATAATCTGTGATCGCAACGGCGCTACCTGAGGAGAAATCAAAGGGGACATTGACTCGAACAAGATCAGTGTCTGATATCTTAGCTTCCTCCTCTCTTACCAAGCTGGCACCGGACTCAGAAACATTAAATAGTACCGAGCGCATGGGCAGGTCAACGGCATAATCTAGAGGCTGATTGCGACCATGCATCCTTGTATCCAGCATAATAAGATCAGCCAACTTACCGAGTTTAAAGTTGCGGAAGATAGGTGCCTGATCTCCATCGGAGGTGGTGCGGATGGGCATCCATTCATGATAGGCCTGACGCGCAAAACGCATGCGCGCAGCAAAGTCACCCTCGCCCTCGTTATGGTTTTCTGCACCATCTGTCCAGCAGTCATTCGCCAGCTCATGATCATCCCAGACACAGATAAACGGGTGACGGGCATGCACTGCTTGGAGGTCTGCATCTGTCCTGTAGAGACCATAGCGCATACGATAGTCTTCAATACTTAGAATTTCATTGCTCGGCTCGACCTGCCTGCCAAGCTGGTCAGAGGCAACCGAGTTGGCATACACCCCTTCAGCGTACTCATAGATATAGTCCCCCAGATGCAAGACCAGATCTAAATCAGTATTGGCCATATGCCGATAGACATTAAAATAGCCCTGAGGGTAGTTAGAGCAGGAGCACACACCGAGACGAAACTCATCCACATCGCCCTCAGGTAAGGAGCGGGTCATGCCTACTGAGCTAGAGACACCAGCAGAGATAAATCGGTAAAAATAATGCTGGTTGGGCGCCAAGCCCGTGGCATCTACTTTGACACAGTAGTCTTGCGCGGCAGAGGTCGACGTATTGCCCGAACTGACTAGCTGTTTAAAATCTCGGTCTAGTGCTACCTGCCACGCACAGCTCAGGTGATCCCTGTGCTGACCATCACCTGGCAGCAGACGTGTCCACAATATCACTCGGTCAGAGAGTGGGTCGCCACTAGCAATACCATGGGTGAAATATACTGGCGAAGCCGCCTGCGCATCAAAACCACGCAGTGCTAAGACCCCCAAACTTGCGCCCAGGCCCTGCAAAAGCTGACGACGATTTAACCCATCTTTAATCATAATAATTTTGCTCTTGATAACACTTTTTTATCTGCTTGTTACGCGCTGGACATTTTGCAGGTTAAACCAAAAAAGCTTAATCGAGGCAATCCAATAACGTATTTATTTGCTCGGTAGTATTACATAGATGGGGCGATAGCCTTATACCCTTTTCACGCCGGTCAAAGTGCACCTGCTGTTCCTTCAGACCATGACCAGACTTTCTCCTCAACTCAGCCCCCAATGACGTTCAGTCAGCCTTACGGGGTCGACAAAACAACTGATTAACCAAATCTGCACAGCGTTCAATATGACCGATGCAGTCCCATACCAAGGGCGGTACACCATGAGCCGATTCATTGCGCTGCTGAGGCATTATTCTCACCAGTGACCAGCAGTAACTGTTGCTCTGATCCGGATCCTGCAAATGTCTAAAGCCTGAATCCATCAGCCAGTTTCTTTCATTGGCCAGAGTTAATAGCTGGCGCAGCATTAAGCCTGGCTTGTTGGCCTTAATACGCAGAGCATGCTGAATAACGCTGTAAGCTTTAAGCTGCACCTCAGAGCCCAATGAGTAAAAAAAGAACGAGTACAGGGCCATGTTTCTGGCTATATTGAATTGTCCTCTTAAGACTTGGGGAACACCCAGGTGAAGCTCTATCGAAGAGATGTGCTGATGATGGGAGCGAAGGTCTATCTCTTTACCGCCCATTTTTTGTAAGAACAGATGCTGTTTATCAATACACATAATCTGGTCAAAGGATTCAAATGAGTCCATCCAGAGTTCCTTTCTGGCTATGGTGAAATGTCGAGGAAAAGAGACCTCACAGAGATAAGCATCTGAATCCTTTCAAGAAGCTAGCCTTGTTAGTCTTAGCTAGGTTTACTGCAACATGCAACCAATTAACACTTTAAGCGTCAGCCCCATAAGCCACCAGCATGTCACATATCTGCTCCAGTCTTTTGCGGGTTGCCCCGCTAAACCTGCCCATGCTGATAAAACCATGGGTACAGTCTGGAAGGTGCTGGTGAATGACATTGACCCTGCCCGCTTGAAGTTTATCGACAAAGGCCAGCCCCTCATCGCGCAATACATCGTATTGTGCTGTCACAATTAAAGTATCTGGGGTGCCAGTGACATCCCCACAGGCCATTGGGCTAGACGCGATAGCTAGAGCATCGTCACCCTCAGAAAGATAGTTATCACGAAAAAAAATCATAGTTTCTTCTGTCAACAGCAGGCCTTTACCATAACGCTGGATTGAATCCGATTCAGTGCTCATATCGACCCATGGATAGAGTAAAAACTGGAATGCTGGCGCCTTGAATAGCAGGCCAGCGGTCAATGAGGTAAAGGTCTGCATAGCTAATACAGCCGCTAGATTGCCCCCGGCACTATCGCCGCCTAGACCTATTTTTGTATTCTCAACACCCAGCTCAGCTGCATGATCGACCACCCAGTTCCAGGCACCTAAGCCGTCTTCAATTGGGCCGGGGAATGGATTTTCAGGAGCGCAACGATAGTCCACCGCAATAACATTGATACCTGCTCTACCCGCTAACAGGCTACAAAAACCGTGGTGACTCTTAAGTCCGCCAATCACATAGCCCCCACCATGAAAATAGACCATGGTCAATTTAGGCGCAACCGCGGCTGGCCGATAGATTCTGATCGGTATCTGCTGTTCGCCCAAAGGGATGAGCCTGTCCTCGCAGCTGACATCAGTTCTGGAACCACTGCCCAATAGCTGATCATAGCTGTCATAGAAGCGGCGTAATGCAGGTAGTGGCAGCTTGGCATACCTAGGGCTTAAATTACTCAGAGCACAGAGTATCCGTTGACCTGTAATTAACTTCATCGGTCGACACTCAGTGTAATGAGGTACTGGTATACAGGCTTGAGTTGGCAAGACAATTTGTGCATTAGGTTAATCATAACTATTATTATTTCAGATCCCTGCAATAGATAACCCATGAGACTTTGGAGTGCAAGTTAACCCAAGTCTGCAGGCATGTCATCCTTCTGGGTAAGATTCTATGGCGTCTAAAGTGCTCTGCACGAAACTAGCAGGATAGCTAGTACACATCAGCGCTTCGATCTGTGATGATCGGTAGGCAAAAAAGCCTACGTTTTTGCCAGAGAAACTAATAACAGAGATGTGCGCCAGTGCTCATGTGCTAGCGCTCTATACAGACTAATCTGCAAGGAAATATTTATGACTCAAGCATCTGCCAGACTGCAACCTGTATTTGAAATACAGTCCCAGCATAAATGGGTTAATAAGACGTCGACAGCTGAACAGCGCATTGAAAAACTTCTTAAATTAAAGGCAGTGATTCAGTCTCGAGAGGACGACGTGGTGCGGGCACTGCATGCTGACTTACGCAAAGATGACGAGGGAGCACGCAACGAAGCAATTCCTATTTATGGGGAAGTTGAGCAAACCGTGGCGGAACTTGCTAATTGGATGACTCCAGCAAAAGCAGATCCAACACCCTTTGTAGAGAGTCGCGCAAAGATCATATCTGAAGGCCGCGGCATAGTTCTGTTATTCAGCCCATGGAACTACCCTTTTGCGCTGCTTTTCCAACCTCTGGTATCCATCATTGCGGCGGGTAATTGCGCTTTGGTTAAACCTAATGAATTAGCACCCCATGTTAGTAAACTGGCTGCTGAAATTATTAATGAGGTCTTTGACGAAAAAGACGTTGCCGTCTTTGAGGGCGGCGTTGACCTCGCCAACGAAATGCTAGAGCTACCAATAGACCATATCTTTTTTACCGGAAGCCCTGCGGTTGGAAAAATTATTATGAGCGCCGCCGCCAAGCATCTAGCATCAGTAACATTAGAGCTGGGCGGGAAAAACCCTGTTATTGTCGATCGTACTGCTGATATGCAAGCAGCGGCGGCCACCATTGCTGCATTTCGCAATCTGAACAATGGTCAGGTATGTCTCTGTCCGGAAAACATTTGGCTTCCCGAGGAAGTGGCAGACGAATTTATCGTCATGGTGCAAGGCGCCTTTCAAGCCATGTTCTATAAAGATGGCAAACTCAACCCAGACACTAATGGCAAAATTATTGATGAGCGCAACTATCAGCGCGTGAAGGGCTATATTGATGATGCACGCTCGAAGGGTGCCAATATTATTTGCGGTGGAGATGGTGATCTCGAATTACGATCAATCCACCCAACCATTATGACTGACGTCCCAGCCAATGCCATCATCATGGGTGAAGAGACCTTTGGGCCTATACTCAATGTCTTTACCTACAAAGAAGTCAATGAGGCGATTACCCATATTCAGCAGCAACCCAAGCCTTTGGCTCTATACATATTTACCAGCGATGATGAATTTAGTGAGATGGTGCTTAGCAAGACATCTTCCGGTGGGGTCACGGTCAATAACTGCCTGATGCATGTGGCTGTGCCAGGAATGCCCTTTGGCGGTGTAAACAGTAGCGGTACCGGCGCCTACCACGGCATATTCGGTTTTAGGGAATTATCTCACCAACGATCCGTTTTATTTATGTAATTTGATTCAATCCATAACAGCAGCGTCAGCCAAAGATACTATGAAATATAAAGAGATGGATCAGGATACCTATAACCTTTTTCTTGACACATTAAAGCGCTATGTTAAAGAGCGCATGGTGCCAGCTGAAAATGAAGTAGTAGAGGCCAACGAAATCCCTGAGCATATTCTTGAAGATATGCGCAATCTAGGAATATTCGGCCTCAACATTGCCGAGGAATATGGTGGTGCGGGCATGAGTGCCAGCCAGTACCTAAATGCCTTAACAGAAATGTCCTGGGCTGCACCTGCGTATCGAGCCATCATGGCTATCGGTAATGGAATCGTAAATACAGCACTGACAAAAAATGGTACCGAAGCACAGAAACAAACATGGCTACCAGCGATTGCCAGCGGCGCTGTAGCTGCTTTTGCCATTACTGAGCCGGGGTCCGGTTCCGACAGCGCAGCAATGCGCTCAATGGCAGTTAAAGATGGCGATACTTATGTGCTTAACGGCTTGAAGCGCTATATCAGCAACGCCCCTTTTGCCGATGTGATACTGGTTATTGCCCGCACATCGTCTGAAGACCTGCCAAAGAATGGCCATATCAGTGCCTTCCTCGTACCCACGGATACGCTTGGGGTCAGTATTGGCAAACCCGATAAGAAAATGGGTCAGCAAGGCGCACAGATCGCAGATATTATTTTTGAGGATGCCCGTCTACCCGCCTCTGCTCTTTTGGGAGAGCTGGAAGGTAATGGCTTTCAAGTAGCGATGAACTCTCTAAATAACGGGCGCCTGTCTGTCGCAGCAGCCTCTTTAGGGTCTTCCAAGCGCGCTCTTGATAGCGCTATCCGCTATGGTATGCAGCGCACGGCATTTGGTGATCAGATCACAAGTTTCCAGTTGACTCAGGCCAAAATCGCTGACTCTCAGGCAGATATTTACGCTATGGAATGTATGTTGCGCGATGCAGCCTCTAAGCTGGATCAAGGTCTCGATATTCGGCTTGAAGCAGCCTGTGTCAAAATGTTTGCCTCCGAAGCCTGTGGCCGCATTGTTGATCGCGTGGTGCAAATATACGGTGGCGCGGGTTATATACAGGATTATGAGGCCGAGCGGTTTTTCCGAGATTCTCGCCTCTATCGAATTTTCGAGGGCACCACGGAGATTATGCAGCTGGTGATTGCCCGAACGGTTTTACAGCAATACGAAAAAGGTCTGGCCTAACATCTGAATAAAATCTCTATTAGGGCAGGCATCGTTAAGTCCCCCTAACGATGCCCAACACAGGGACCTACCTTGGCGTCATCCGAATTCCGCCGTCCATTCTTATGGTCTCGCCATTGGTATAGTCACTTTCAACGATATAACAGGCTAAATGAGCAATTTCCTCCGCCCGGCCAAGTCGCTTGGGAAACAGTACCGTAGCCTCAAGGGCATTCAATTTATCCTCGGGCATCTTGTTAAAAATGGGTGTATGTATCAACCCTGGAGCTATGGTATTAACACGAATACCGTGCTGGGATAGGTCTCTTGCCAGACAAATAGTCATACCAATAATACCGCCCTTGGATGCAGCGTAAGCTGACTGGCCTATTTGACCCTCATACCCAGCAACAGAGGCTGTATTAATAATCACACCCCGAGAACCACATTCCGTGACCGGCTCCTGAGTGGCCATCTGTGCCGCCGCCAGGCGCAGAACATTAAATGTACCGACCAGATTGACATCAATAACCTTTTTCCAATGATCTAAGGGGTGCGGCACATTTTCACGGCCAACAGTTTTATGTGCACCGCCAATACCAGCAAAATTATTACAGATATGGATCGCGCCAAAATGACTCATAGCCGCGTCGATTGCAGTGGCAACATCATCTTCTTGGGTAACATTGGTATTGACATAAATAGCGTTCTCACCAAGGTCCTCAGCAAGTGCTGGCCCTCGCTCATCATTCATATCCATGATCACAACTTTGGCACCTTTAGCGACATAAGTTTTGGCGGTGGCTTCACCCAGACCAGATGCACCACCAGTCACTAGGGCAACTTTGTTTTTAATATCCATTGCAGATCCTTTCGTTTTATAGTTTGAGAAGATGCTTGC
>JAQWUP010000056.1 GCA_029242085.1 Porticoccaceae bacterium | reverse complement strand
GTTATTACGGAGCGCGCAGCCGTGTTTATCGTGTAGCAGTTCAGGCTGTTACTAAAGCTGGTCAATATGCATATCGTGACCGTCGAGTTAAGAAGCGTACCTTCCGCAGACTTTGGATTGCTCGAATCAACGCACAGTCCCGTGTGGAAGGTCTGAGCTACAGCCGTTTAATCAATGGTCTGAGCAAAGCTGGAATCGTGCTAGACCGTCGGGTACTTGCCGATTTGGCTGTACATGATAAAGCAGCTTTTGGTGCGGTAGTAAATCAAGCAAAAGCCGCCCTAGCTTAAAAATTAAAATTTAGTTAAGCGCTTAAACTCGCCGCATTTACGCAACGAGGTACAAAGCGAATCGAATAGGGAAGGGGCGGTCGCTCTTTCCCTATTTTTTTATCAGTAATAAGATAGCCAACACAGAATAATGTGGTGACCAATAATGATTGAACTGGAACAGATTGCCAGCGAAGCTCGAGCCTCTATCGCAACCGCGACAGAGTTGTCAGTGCTGGACGATTTGCGCGTTGAGTACCTGGGTAAGAAAGGCCGCCTTACTGGCCTGCTCAAAGGTCTGGGTGCACTGTCTAACGAAGAGCGGCCTGCAGCCGGTGCCAAAATTAACGAGGTTAAGCAGGCATTGCAGGCGCAGATCAATCAGCAAAAAGAGCTGCTCGAAAGTGCCGAACTGAATAACAAGCTGGCCAGTGAGACTATTGATGTCACGTTGCCTGGCCGCGGCGAAGATGTCGGTGGTTTACACCCGGTCACTCGCACCATGGAGCGTATTGAGGCATTTTTTGCACGCATTGGTTACGAAGTGGAGACCGGTCCGGAAATTGAAGATGATTACCACAACTTCGAAGCGCTCAACATTCCCAGTCATCATCCAGCGCGCGCTATGCACGACACCTTTTACATTGACCCCAGCACGGTTCTGCGAACCCATACTTCACCAGTGCAGGTGCGCACCATGGAGAAGCAGGCGCCGCCGATTCGTATTATCTGCCCCGGGCGCGTATATCGCTGTGACTCCGACATTACCCATACACCTATGTTCCACCAGGTAGAGGGCTTAGTGGTCGACAAAAATATTAGCTTTGCTGACCTTAAGGGTGTGATTGATCAGTTTTTAAAAGCCTTTTTCGAGGCAGACTTACCAGTGCGTTTTAGACCCTCTTATTTTCCCTTTACGGAGCCGAGCGCCGAAGTTGATATTCAGTGTACGAACTGTGGTGGTGAAGGTTGCCGTGTCTGCAGTCACACTGGCTGGCTAGAGGTAATGGGATGTGGCATGGTGCACCCCAATGTATTTGAGAGCTGCAACGTAGATACAGACCAGTACACCGGCTTTGCCTTTGGCATGGGTGTAGAGCGTTTGGCTATGCTGCGTTATGGCGTTAATGATTTACGACTGTTTTTTGAAAACGATCTGCGTTTTCTCAAGCAATTTTAAACTGGGGTAATCTATGAAATTCAGTGAATCCTGGTTGCGACAATCAGTAAATCCATCCATCTCTACCGCAGACCTAGTGGCGCAAGTGACTATGGCTGGCCTCGAGGTAGATGCTGTAGAGCCTGCGGCACCTGTTATGTCTGGGGTGATAGTGGGCGAAATTGTTGCAGTAGAGCAACATCCGGACGCTGACAAGTTGCGGATCTGCCAGGTCGCCGGTGGCAGCGAGCAGGTGCAGGTAGTTTGTGGAGCACCCAATGCTAGAGTAGGGATCAAGGTGCCATTTGCGACTGTTGGTGCCAAACTTCCTGGCGATTTTAAAATCAAGAAGGCCAAACTGCGCGGCGTTGAATCCTTTGGCATGCTGTGTGCTCAAACCGAGCTTCAATTAGGTGAGGATGACGATGGGCTGTGGGAGTTACCAGCAGATGCGCCAGTGGGTGCCGATCTGATCCACTACCTCGATCTTAACGACAATATTATTGAAGTAGATTTAACCCCTAACCGCGGTGACTGTCTAAGTATCCGTGGGTTGGCTAGAGAAGTTGGTGTACTCAACAAGGCGGCGGTTGTGGAGCAAATCTGTGCGCCTGTGCCTGCGAGTAACGATGACAGGGTAGGAGTGACACTAGAAGCAGACAACGCCTGTGCGCGCTACGTGGGACGGGTTATTCGCGGTCTTGATCTTACTCAGCCAACGCCCCAGTGGATGCAAGAGAAACTGCGTCGCAGTGGTGTACGCAGCCTGGGGCCGGCTGTTGATGTAACCAACTATGTGCTACTCGAACTAGGTCAGCCCATGCATGCTTTCGACCTATCTAAGATTGACGGCGGCATTGTGGTGAGAATGGGGCGCGATGAAAAATTAACATTGCTCGACGACTCTGAGGTCACTCTTGCTACAGATACTCTGGTTATTGCCGATCAGAGTAAAGCCCTAGCTATGGCTGGCATTATGGGAGGTGATGAGTCTGCTGTTGGTGCTGAGACCACCGATATCTTTTTTGAGAGCGCCTGGTTTAACCCCTTGGCAATCGCTGGCAAAGCGCGCAAATATGGCAAGCATACAGATTCATCGCATCGTTTTGAGCGAGGGGTAGATGCCTCACTACAGGTAGATGCGATTGAGCGAGCAACGGCACTTATGTTAGAGATTTGCGGCGGTAGCGCAGGTCCTGTTGTGGTTGAAGAGTCTGTCGAACATTTGCCTCAGCCCGCGACTATTACTTTGCGCGACAATAAACTTGCCCAGCAATTAGGCGTCTCAATTGCTTCAGCCGATGTGGATGACATGTTGGCAAGATTGGGGCTGTCACTGTTAGAGCGCAATGAAGCTGGCGCAATCTGGTTAGCCCCGAGTTGGCGCTTTGATTTAACGATTGAGCAGGATCTGATTGAAGAAGTCGCTCGCATTTATGGCTATAACAATTTGCCTACCTCGACACCTAGCATGGCACTCGAGTTGCAAGCTAATCCAGAAACCATTCAGGGCTTAGCGGCATTTAGAAACAACCTGGTAGCAAGGGGCTACCAAGAAGCGGTTACCTATAGCTTTGTTGACCCTGCTATGCAGAGGATGATCGACCCTGATGTGACGCCAGTGGCGTTGGCCAACCCCATTTCTGCCGATATGGCGGTGATGCGCACCAGTCTTTGGACTGGGCTATTGCAGACGGCAATCCACAACCTGAACCGCCAACAGAGCCGTGTACGTATTTTTGAAGCCGGCCAATGTTTTGTTCCTGCCGCGGATAAACAGGTCGATTCAGTTTTGGGTCTAGCTCAGAATATGGCGCTGGCGGGATTAATCTGTGGCACGCGAGTCCCAGTCGGTTGGACGGGCAGTAAAGACAAGGTAGATTTTTACGATATTAAGGGTGATCTTGAGTCACTACTCAATATCACGGGGCTCGAGACCGAGTTTGCCTTTGGTGCTGCTACGCATCCAGCGTTGCACCCTGGCCAGTGTGCGGCGCTAACCCGCAAAGATCAGCAGATCGGTTGGGTGGGCCAGTTGCACCCAAAACTTCAGGCTGACCTAGGCTTAAATACTGCTGTATATCTCTTTCAGGTAAATATTGATCATTTAGCGCCAAGTAGACTTCCGAAACACAAAGAAGTAAGCAAGTTCCCCGAAGTTAGCCGTGATTTGGCGTTTTTTGTCGACAATTCAGTAGCCGCAGCCGATCTGCTGTCTGCTGCCACAGCCGTGGCAGGAGAGCAGTTAGCTAATTTAAAGTTGTTTGACGTGTATCACAGCAAAGATGTTGAAAACAAAGGGAAAAGCGTTGCGTTTGGCTTGACGTTTCAGCATAGTTCACGCACGCTTACCGACGACGAGATCAATCAGGCAATAGATCGAGTGATAAAAGAACTCGGTAATAGATTTAAGGCTGAACTCAGGGGCTGACTTTTATAGCGTCGCCTTTAGAGTCTAAATTTTAGGTAACAGCAAATGGGTGCTCTGACCAAAGCAGATCTGGCAGAAATGTTATTCGACGAACTTGGCCTCAATAAACGGGAAGCCAAGGAGATCGTCGAGATGTTTTACAGCGAAATTTGCGCTGCACTAGAGAGTAACGATCAGGTCAAGCTATCTGGGTTTGGTAACTTTGAGCTACGCGATAAGAAAAGCCGACCCGGCAGAAACCCCAAGACCGGCGAAGAAATTCCCATATCTGCACGACGCGTAGTCACCTTTAAGCCAGGGCAGAAGTTAAAGGCGCGAGTAGAGAGTCATGCTGGAACCAAGTGACAATAACCAACTTCCGACTATCCCGGGAAAACGCTATTTCACCATTGGTGAGGTTAGCGAACTCTGTGGTGTAAAACCGCATGTGCTGCGTTATTGGGAACAGGAGTTCCCTAGCCTTAGTCCGGTTAAACGCCGTGGCAATCGCCGTTACTACCAGCGCCAAGATGTTGTCTTGATCCGTCAGATTCGTTCGCTGTTGTATGAAGAGGGGTTTACCATCACTGGTGCACGCCAGCGTTTGGAAGGTGAAGCCAAGCAGGAACAAACGCCTTACAAGCAGTTGTTAGATCAAACCATTACCGAGCTTGAAGACGTTTTAGGTGCATTGAGCAAAGACTGATCACCACTGTCTTTGTCCCCATACAATGTGTTGCAAAAAAAGGCCTGATCTGTATGATTGCGCTTCTTAAATCGGGGCGTAGCGCAGCCTGGTAGCGCACTACACTGGGGGTGTAGTGGTCGCAGGTTCAAATCCTGCCGTCCCGACCAACTTTTTTTCTCTACAGATCAAAATGCTATGGATGCTCAAAGCATGAGTTTTTTAAAGTTGTGCGTGCACTGCGCTTTGATGCCTTTCTTGTGTTTGCAGGGTTAATAGTTTTTGCCTTGGGGTCAAAGTGCCTTACCATCTCCAAACAAAAAACACTCGCCACAGGTTGATAAGTAACATCTAAAAAGGCTTGCTTTAATGCATAGCAATAGAGATATTTTAATGGTTGGCTTAGGGTTTTTGCTGATTTTTCTAGGCGCAATGGTCAGCATTGACTTGCCATGGGGAGTTGGCGGAATTCCCATCACCGGGCAAAGCCTTGCGGTGCTGGTTGTAGGATTCGTACTTGGGCGAAAACGAGGGCTACTGGCCATCACCATTTATCTGATTGCAGGTTTAGCTGACTTGCCAGTATTTGCCAAAGGCGCCTCTGGAATAGATACATTGGTGGGGGGCAGTGGCGGCTTTTTGTATGGCTTTTTAGTTGGTGGTTATGTTTGTGGCGCACTACAAGAGAACGGTTTTGGGGACAGCTTTGCCGAGTGTTTAACGGCCATGGCGATTGGGACTGCACTGGTTTTAATCTGTGGTATCGCCCAACTAACCTTCTTATATGGGCTTAATAAAGCATTGGAGTATGGGTTTTGGCCATTTTGGCCTGGCGCGATAATCAAAATCATTTTAGGCGCAGTGATCATCTACTGTATTCCGAAAGAACGATGTTTCGACAAACCGTGCTAATGTTTTCGTAGTTCTAAATAAAAAACCGAGCAAGTCTCTGGAAGATCTGTTAAACGACCAGAATTTGAACTTTATAATATTATCAAAGACCCATTTGAACAAAACAATATCATCAGCGCACCTCAATACTCACCTCAAGTCGCAGCGCTGAAAAAGGAATTATCCCAGTGGATGCAGCGATAAGGTGATCTTGGCATCGAAACAGAGATGTCTGTATGTGATAGAAAAGGATTTAATAATAGGGGTTGCGACTAGATTGACGAGGCTCTAAGGGCATTTGGACAGGGACAGATTTTTGCTCCTGCAAAATCTGCATATATCCTGCTCAGCAAAATGCACCTCGACCTCCCAAGTAACTCCAGCAACTTAGTGCTTCAAGACAAAAGAACCTCTTATCTCACTGCTATCCCTGTTTAGCTTATTTTTGTAGAGGTCAAACCCTCCAGCTTGCAGAATGCTGGACTCAATAAAGTTAACGTCACTGGTACTGATTGACTAAATAATTATTTCAGAGGGTTCCATGTTTTCAGATTATCTGCTCCACCATACAAGCAAATCTCTTATCGTTGGCATTACCGCAACTATACTTAGTGCATGTGGCGGTGGCGGAGGAGGCGGCACTGATTCACCAGTCAGCTCTCCAGTGGCTGATGCCCGTGCGCCGGTGATTACTCTGAGCGGCTCATCATCGATGTCCCATGAGCAGGGCACAGCATTCTCAGATCCCGGCGCCAGCGCAACGGACAATGTAGATTCAAATCTGAGCATCAACGTAGAGGGTGAGGTTAATTCTGCGCAGGCTGGCTCCTATACTCTGACATATTCCACCAGCGACAGCGCGGGCAATACTGTATCCAAAATCAGAACAGTCACCGTCGCAGATACCAGTTTACCGGTGATCACTTTAGCTGGTGATCAGACTGTCTCTATCAATGCAGGTGATGCCTGGTCTGATGCAGGTGCCACAGCGGTGGACACCGTTGATGGCGAAGTCGCTGTAAGCGTTACTGGTGAGGTCGACAATGGCACTGCGGGCGTTTATACGCTCACTTACACAGCAACTGATGTGGCTGGCAACACCGGCAGTGCAATCAGAACAGTTACTGTTGAAGAGGCCACCTCGGGTGCTACTGTTGCCGATGATCTGTCCATTATTCAAGAAGGCGTAGCCTCAACAGAATGGGATACCGGGCTGGTTATCGTTGATGAGGCCAAAGCCTGGGGTCGATGTGAGACCGGCGCTGACGATACATGCCCAAGTGCTAGCTGGTTAGTGGTAAGCGACGCTGAGCGCGGCGATGTGTTGCAAATTAGTCATGCAGCTGGCGCCCAGCTCGGCTTTGTAATTGTCCAGACATCAACCCCCTATGATCTGTCTGCTTATGCTGGTGGAACTATCGAGTTTGATGTGAAGATTATAAGTGGTGATAACAAGCTAACGATGAAATCTGAGTGCACCTTCCCCTGTACATCGGGCGACTTTGGCCTTGGCGCCGTCGAGGGCTCAGATTGGGTCGCATTATCGGTCAATGTAAACGAACTGGCTGATCAGGGGCTTGATCTATCAGCGGTAGATATCGGTCTTGCAATCTGGGCCACGGACCATGACGCTACGGTGTTTCAAGTAGACAATGTACGCTGGGTCGCTAACCCCAACGGGCCAAACGCCAGTTCAGGTAATACCGGCGGCACTCTTTCCGCCTGGGTTAAGACCGATTCCAGTATCGGTTACCAGTCAGCAGAATCCTATGCCGGCTATACCAAGATATTCTCTGATGAGTTTGATGGCACTGAGCTAAATACAGATATCTGGCGTTTTGATATTGGCACTGGCAGTAATGGCTGGGGTAACAATGAACTAGAGTACTATCGTGAAGAAAATGCCTCAGTTGAAGATGGCTTGCTGATCATCGAAGCTCGCAAAGAAACGTTTGGTGGCAGAGCCTACACATCCTCTCGCATTAAAACCCAGGACAACTTTTCCTTTACCTTTGGGCGGGTGGATGTTCGTGCTGTGGTCGCAGAGGGCAAAGGCCTGTGGTCTGCAATCTGGATGCTAGGTCAGAGTTTTGCTGAGGTTAGCTGGCCCTATAGCGGTGAGCTCGATATTGTAGATACCATTGGTGGCCCGGGTAATGAAGATACTGCAGTGCATAATGTCTACTGGAATAACGGTGGTTTAGATGCCGCCTATAATCCAGTATCGGCAGGGACAAACCATCAGCTTTCCAGTGGTGAGACATACTCTAACAGCTTCCATGTGTTCAGCATTGAGTGGTCAGAGGATGAGATTATTTGGTATGTCGATGATGTTCAGACTCACTCGGTATCTATTGTCGACGGTTCTGACCGGGCAGAGGCATTTAGGAGCGACTTTTTCTTAATCTTAAATGTTGCGGTAGGTGGCAACTGGCCGGGTGCGCCGGTTTCTGCGACACAGTTCCCTCGCGGTATGCTGGTTGACTATGTGCGCGTATTCCAGTTGACCCCCCAACGCTGAACCTGAGAAGAGAGGCTATTTAGAGGGCAGATATGTGTTTGCCAATTATGGCAAACACAGACCTTGCCAGGCGACTATCGGGACAGGATTATCCAAAGTCTTTGAGCATCGCCTTCAGCTCTAGGGAGTGCTGCTCTTCCTCTCCAATTAAGCCACGGGCGTACTCTTCTAGATAAATAGATCTGTCTGCCACGTTGTCTAGCAATTTTTTATACAGACTTAGCGCATGCAGCTCATGCTCTAAACTCTCTCCCAAAATATCTCTGATGGAATGTCTGTTAGTTTCTTTAATCTTGGCAATCCGTTGGCTGGGATGTCCGTCCAACCCGACTATCAGCTCGCCTGCCTGCTGGGCATGCACTAGTGACTCGGCTGCTTGTTCTTTGAGAAATGCAACAATTGGCAGCCTGTAAGGTCCGCTAACCATCATCGCTGAATGTGTATATCTAACCACGCCCGCTAGTTCGTACTCCATAATTTCGTCTAAGATTCCACAGACTAACTTTGGATTTATCTCTTTCATTGTTTACTGATCTCCACTGGCCAGGGTAAATAGATGTTGTTGTCCCGTTTTGGTCCGGTCTAATACGGTGACATTCGCGTTTTAACCCAAGAAGTCATCATACAGAAATAAATCAACTTTTGGATCACCCATTAATTCTTAAAATTGACCGCAAGATGTCAATGACAGTCGGTTTTCCAGTCACTTTATATTAATCCAAAGACTTTCTTTAATACGTAACCAAGCACATAAATAAGTGTAAATGGAATCTCTGATGTCAGGCTTGAAAAAAGCGCTGTTACCCTACGGGACAACGTCTAGCGCACCCTCTATCGTCTTACCCGATACTGCTTTATTCCTTTCAGAGCGTGGTTCACTCACCAAGAACTATTTCGAGAATGCTGTTGAGCAGCTGAATAGAGAGTATGAGGCGATTAAGAATCTTGCAGAGTTAAACGAGCTTGCCTACAGCGCATCGTATAATTTTGTGCCCCGTGTTGGACAAACCTACCATCTCTATCGGAAAGCCGATGGCAGCTATCTGCTGAGCATGATCGAAAATTGGACAGTGCACGAATTTGTAGTGTCGCTGGAGTACACGGCGGATAGTGTGTGGAAGGATGTTACTGCCCACTAATTTCTGTTTTTAATGACCCCTAATGCTAAGTAAACCTAAGTACGTATGTACGCTGACACCACACCTCGTTGCGGTAGCGTTATGTCCATCTCTCGGTCGGCATTTACAAATCAGCTCACTTGATAGAAGGCGCTGTGAGGCGTTCGACGCTATCAACTCCCCAAACCTCTCATTGAGGCAATGTAATTTAGCCAACGCTGGTTAATTTATCGTTAGACTGGCTTTGAAAATTGCATGACAATCTATACGGTAAAGCATAAACGTTGTTAACATTGGCTTGTAACCAAGTTTTCCACTAATAGGAGGCTTTCAGCAATGAAAGGTATGTTATTCGCTGCCTTTCTAGAGTTAATTGAGACGGAATTTGGCGCAGATATGGTCGATACTGTGCTCGATGAGGTCAAGCCTGCCAGTGGTGGCATCTACACCACCGTGCGTACTTATGATCATACCGAGCTAGTCGCCATGCTGGTGGCGCTGAGCAAACAGACCAAAGTGCCTTTAACCAATCTCACTAAAACATTTGGCATGTATCATTTTGCCGAATTTACCGCTGCCTATCCCTATCTCTTCGAAGGGCTTGATTCGTCCTTTGAGCTGTTTGAAAAAATCGATTGGTTTATTCATGCGGAGGTGCGCAAACTCTATCCTGATGCGACTCCGCCTAAGTTCGAACGCAATACATTAAGCTGGACAAGAATGGAGTTGATCTACAAGTCGCCACGCTGCCTTGGTGATGTGGCTGAAGGACTTATTTACGGCTGCGCTGCGCACTATGGTGAGAAAATATCAGTGCGCAGAGAAAAGCTGGGTGATATGAGCGGCTCTACAGAGCGTTTTCTGCTGGCATTACACAAAGCCTAGTTCTGCTTACAGGCGTGCCTGTAGCCATTGTAAAATATCGGTATAGACCTCGGTTCGGTTGGTCTCATTAATCATCTCATGGCGGCCCTGAGCATATAGCTTTAGGTCCACCCGTTGCACTCCCACTCGCTGTAATACCTGTTGAAACTTTTCAACCCCTTTTCCCTGTTTGCCTACTGGATCTAATTCACCGGCAAAGAGATAGACTGGAAGTTCTTTGTCGATCTGTGCCAGAGCCTTTGGCGCGAACATTTGTGCCAAACCATTTAGAAAGTCATACCAAGACTGAGTACTTATAGCGCCACCACACATTGGATCAGCTAAGTAGGTATCGACCACCCTATGGTCTCGCGATAACCAGTCTTTTTCAGTGCGATTTGGCTTGAATGCGCGATTAAAAGCGCCGAAAGATAAGCCCTCTAAGAGATTGCTGATATTGCGGCCACCGAGTCTAAAGCGCTCGATTTTTGCCAGTCCTGCGACGACTTTAAAGGCACCTGGCGCATCGTAGTTAGAACCGGAAAGGATCAAGCCCCTGAGGTTTTTGGTGGCTAATTCCCTGGCGTATCGCTGGCAGAAATGAGTCGCCATAAATGAGCCCATACTGTGGCCCAGAATTACCAGCGGTAGGTCATGCTGTGAGGCTAGATGTTCAATCAGTTGCCACTGATCATCAATCATCTGGTTCCAGCCGTTATTGTCGGCAACATGATAGAGACTGTCGGCTGCAATACCAGTGAGCCCATGCCCGCGATGATCGCCAGCGGTGACCACAAAGCCCTGTTGGTTGAGAAATCGAGCCAGATCGGCATATCGGGCACCGTGTTCAGCCATGCCGTGCATGATATGCAGCCAGCCTTTGGGCTTTTTACTGAGCCATTGATGAAAATGGTGATCACCCGCTTCGCCGCTATTAAATGCCAGTGTTTTCTGGTGGTCATTGACCATATTGCTTTCTCCCCTGAGTTTACTGTCTAAGTGCAGCAATACCTTTGGCTGATATTATTTCGCATGAATACTACCATGCTAATGGCACTGGTTTGATCGCTATTATTCGCCGTTTAAGGCTGCTTCGCTAGTGCAAGAGAGGGACCTGTCTATGTTATGCTTGCGCAAAATTATAATAATTATTGAGTGCTCCTGTGAATATTTTCGTCGCGGTAGTTTTTCTACTTGCAGCTCTATTACTGCCGTTTAAAGTACTATTTTCAAGATTGGCAAATTGGTTGCTATCGCTTCAGGATTGGCGCGCTATGGCTATCGTCGACTTTATAATCGCTGTGCCTCTGATCATTTGGAGCATAAGCGCGCCTAACTGGTATTACTACACCACTTGGATTGCGATATTTACCGTTGCTGTGCTGGCCATGTGCGAGGGTATCTATCTGCTGCTCACGGATAGCACTGTCTACAAAGGCCAGTTGCAGTCAGTGATGAAATATTATTACCGCATTGCCATACCTATGGCGCTAGTCTGCCTCAGCCTGTCGATATTTATTCTGGGCCGCGCCTATATAGGCCCAATTGCAGATATTTCGAACTGCGAATCAGGTCAGCAACTGTCGGTTTCCTGTGTGGTTAACAATCCAGAAGATCTCTCGGTGACGCCGGATAACCAATTTATTATCGTCTCCGAATTTGGTGGCTCAAAGCCTCTAACTCAGATGGGTGTCGGCAGTTTGGCGCTGGTAAATGTAAAGACTAAACGTCGAGTGCCATTGCCGATTATTTATGCCGATAATATCTGGGGTGATGGACGCTGTGAGAAAAATGCCCAGAGTCCCCTTGGCCCTCATGGCATCGATTTAGTGACCCGCGACGATGGCCGCTATCAGCTTGCGGTGGTTAATCACATGGCGCATGAATCCATAGAAATGTTCGAGTTAGTGGCCCTTGAGCAAGAGCCGCAGGAGCAAGCTGAAGATATTGAGCGAATTAATCAATGGGGCCTAGTGTGGAGAGGCTGTGCCGTGGCGCCCAAAGGAAATTTCATTAATGATCTCAGTCTGCTCAAAGATGGCAGTCTCTTTGTTTCTCATATGTATGATTATGATTTCTCTACGACTGACTTTCTCACCCATGCGATCACCAAACAGGACACAGGCTACGTGATGCACTGGGATCAACAAAATGGTTTTAGTCAGGTAACTGGCACAGAGGGTGCACAGCCAAATGGCATTGCCTATGACGAGGAGCGAGGCCTTCTCTATGTGGCATTTAATTTATCCGACAGGGTCGTTGTGATTGATTTGGACAGAGCCGAAACCCTGCATTCTTTTTCGCTTAATGCGCCGGATAATCTAGTATTAAAGGATGGTTCGCTGTGGGTCACCAATTTAGATCATGAAATAGTAGATGCGCTTAGCTGCGAGAATAGCAGCCCCTGTACGCTGCCGTTTACGGTGACTCAGCTTGATGCTGCCACTTTAAAGCAACTGAGTAGCTGGTCATTTATCCTTGAACCCTTTGGTCTGCCGACGGTTGCACTACCTCTGGGCAACGAAGTGCTAATAGGCAGCTTTCACGCCGATAGACTCGCCTTTTTTAACCTTGGCGCTGAGGCTTCTGACTAGTGACCACCAGGTAAGCGACTAATTCACAGGCGTCGCAGTTTTCAATACTGTGGATAAGATTCCCTCGATAGTGCGCTGAGTCGCCGGCCAAGTTAAAGTCCAATACAGCTGTCTTTCGCCATGGTCTCGAGCAGCTAGGATTTACCTTGTTGCCTGGCGAGCATCCGATTGTGCCCATTATGCTAGACGATGCGGCACTGGCCAGCCAGTTTGCCGCGGCCATGCTAGATGAGGGCATCTACGTGGTGGCGTTTTCCTATCCTGTGTTGCCCAAAGGCAAGTCGCGCATCCGCACCCAGATGTCAGCCGCGCTCAGCGAGGCGGATATTAAGTTTGCGCTGCAGGCCTTTGGTCGCGTTAAACGTCAGCTAAATCTCTAGAGACTTTATTGGCAAGATAATGAAAAAGGGCGACTCAGATGAGTCGCCCTTTTAGCTAAAGTAAGTATCGCCATCTACCTAAACTGCGCGACCTATTGTTGTGGCATTACCTGAGCCTGACCATATCGCGCATAGGTGGCCTCTAACTTCGAGGGCAAAATATTGACTTTGCTCAGGTCGCCCTGAATATGTGGCAGTTCTAAAACGCGCTTATCCATCACCCTAAACCATAGCCATGGAATATAGGCCAGCAGATACATACCGTAATAGCCATTGGGTAACTCTGGAATATCATCAAAGTTGCGCAGGCTCTGGTAGCGCCTAATGGGGTTGGCATGGTGATCAGAATGACGTTCCAGATGAAACAGCGCCAGATTGCTCATTATATAATTAGCATTCCATGAATGATGTGGCTGGCAGCGCTCATAGCGCCCATTTTCATTTTTCTGGCGCAGCAGACCATAGTGCTCGATATAGTTGGCAGAGGTCAGCTGATACCAGGCCCAGACATTATGAATGGCCAAAAACGGCAGCATGATCCAGCCGAATAGATAAATAAGTGTGCCCTGCAGTACGGCAGTTATCAGATATGACTGCAAAATATTATTGTGCACCGACCAGGTGGCTTTGCCCTGTTTATTGAGGCGGGTTTTTTCCAGATTCCAGCCGCGCACAAAGGTGCCGGGAATTTCGCGCAGGGTGAAGGCATAGATCGACTCGCCGAGTCTCGAGCTGGCGGGGTCGTCTGGTGTTGCCACCAGCACATGATGGCCGCGGTTATGCTCAACGCAGAAGTGCCCATAGGCTGGAACCGCCAGCGTTATTTTAGCCAGCAGCTGTTCAATAGCAGTTTGCTTGTGGCCCAGTTCGTGAGCTGTATTAATACCCAAGCCACTATAGCCGCCAGCAATAATCGCCATGACCAAGACTGTCCATGGGCTGAGATCATTGGTGCCAACAACGTAGGCCAAAATGCCCAGTACAATAAAATGAAAGGGTACGGTCAGCATGGTCAAAATACGGTAGTAGTTATCTGCCTCTAGCTGCGGCACCAGTTCTTCGGGCGGATTATTTTCATCGCTGCCAACCAGATAGTCGAGAAAGGGCAGAATAAGATAGTTAACCGCCAGCGGGATGCCGAGCGTCCACTCCAGTCCAGTTTGATAAAAGATAGCCACACCGGCCAATGGGAATGCCGGCATCAGCACCGATATTAGCCACAGATAGCGCTTCTTATCGGTGTAGGTTATCAGACCTTTGTCTGGATGTTGCAACGAATAGGTCGCCATGGTTATTTCCTCTTATGTGGTTCTGGGAATTTAGCGCTAAAGATTGTAGTTGACAGCATCCATTGCGAGGGTGTCAAATACCATCAATTGGTAGGTCATTTACCATCATTTTGAGGCGTCTTATGCATTCATTCGTGTTACCTGTTTTGGCCGAGCTACTGGCTGAGCAGGGTATATCTGAGCGCCAGTTGCTGGACCATACGGGTTTGGAGGAGCTCGACCTGAGTACGGCGCAATTCTTAAATGCCCAGCAGGCAGACGAGGTGTGCAGTAAAGCGATCAAGCTATCGGGTGACCGGCTACTGGGCATCAAGCTAGGACTTAGGTTGGATATGGTGTCGCTGGGTATATTGGGTTACGCCCTGATGACTAGTGCTACGGTGGGTGATGTGCTCAAACTATTGGTGCGCTACAAGCGGGCTCTGCTGCCCAGTATGCGTATCGAGCTTATACCCAGTGCAGACTCTGTACAGCTGCGCAGTGCGGCGGCACATCTGCCCGAGGCCTTGGAGCAGTTTTATAAAGACTCTCTCTATGCTGGGCTGGTGACCAACCTCAATGTACTGACCGACAACCATGTCGCTACGGCATCTCTTGAGCTCAATTATGGCGAGCCTGAAGACAGAGATTTTTATGAATCGGTGTTTGGATCAAGTATTGAATTTAATTCAGATCGCTGCGGGCTAACCTTTGATGCTGAGAGTTTGGCGGTGGCCATATCGACCTCTGACCCAGTGGCCCAAGGTGTTTTTCGCCGTGAGTGCGATCGTATTTTGGCTAACGATAATCGTGGCGGCATGGTTGGTGAGCGAGTTAAGCAGGCGCTGCTGGCGTCAAGATCGGAGTTCCCAACCAGTGCGGCTGTCGCACAGCAGATGCATATGAGTGAAAGTACTCTGCAGCGCCGTCTGGCAAAAGAGGGCACCAGATTCCAACAGTTGTTGGATCAGGTGCGCTATAGATTGGCTCTGGAGTATTTGCAGGGCACCCAGTTGCCGGTATCGGAGATTGCAGTATTGTTGGGGTTTAGTAACCCCGCTAACTTTCGCCGTTCATTTAAGCGCTGGTCAGCGGCCACTCCGGCACAGATGCGGCAACCCAATACTAGTTGATGGCATCGGTAACATAGCTAACGAAATCGGCATCATTCCAGGAGTTGGGATTCTCTGTGTAGTGCCAGTTAGAGCCTGTACGGATAGTGCTATCACCGGTTCTGGTATAGACGCTATTGCGGACTATCACTAGGTCATGTTGCGGAAAAATATAGATATGGTTTTTGTTCGCGCCCGCTGAATAAAAATAATTCAACTGCGGATTTACCCACCAATGCAGGCCATAACTCCTTCCTGCAGTCAGCGGTACAGCTTCCACCGTTGCTTCGTCGAGCCAAGCTTTGGAGACCACCTGATCGTTACCCCACTTGCCAGACCTTGCGACCATTAGGCCAAAGCGAGCAAAGTCTCTACTGGTGGCGTCAATGCAGCAATAGGTGAGTGCATGGCCGGCCTCATCAGTCCACCAGGTAGCCGTCATACCAATTTTGGAGAACAGCTCTACATCGGCATAATCGAGTACATTCTGCCCTGTTGCATTCTCAATAATGCCGCTCAGCAACATTGAATCGCTGTTTTGATAAACCCAATTGCTGGTTCTGGGGGTGGTTGCTGGGGTCCTGTCTAGAGCATAGGCGAGCTGATCGCCATTGATACCGCCATCGACATAGATTGCGGTATCCGTCGCATCGTCAGATGCCAGCCCCAGACCAGAGCGCATCTCTAAAATAGCACGGACAGTAACAGCCTCTCTGTCAGTATTGACCCACTGCGGCAGGTAGTTTTCTGCAGGTTCATCAATTGAGCCGATTAAACCATCGTCCACGGCAATTCCTATTAATGTACTGGCAAAGGATTTACCTGTTGACCAGCTGGTGGCGATGGTGTCTGCATTACTACCCTCGGCGTAACGCTCAGCGACGATAACCCCATTTTTAACAATCACCACGCCCTGAGTATTGCGGCCATCGGTGAAGGCATAGTCCATTGCCGCTGTCACACCAGATTGGGCAATGCCCAGATCAGCAGCTGCATAGGTTTGCCAGTCAGCACCGGGAAAGGTGTTGCCGTCTGGAAGGGCAGGTTCAGCGATCGGTTCGGCTGGGCTGGATGAACCGCCACCACCGCCGCCACAGGCAGATAAAAGAGCCAATAAAGCTATCAGAGTAGTATATTTCATAGATTTTCTACTTTCTTTCTCTGGTCAGCCGTGACTATAGCGGTTTTCTCAATTAAGTCCAAAAGCTAGCAGCGCGGGTACTGAAACGAAGGGTTGATACAAAAATTACTCAGAACCGTAAATTTAAAGGTTGGGACAACAGCGTAATGGACATAATGATTAAATCAGCAACCTCAGGTCTGCAAAAGGACAAAAATAGGTTTAAGCCGGATGAGATTTCGCGCATCATCGAGATGGCGTGGGAAGATCGCACTCCCTTTGAAGCTATTGAAAGCTATTTTGGTCTCAATGAATCTGCCGTGATAGCGTTTATGCGCAGAGAGATGAAAGCCAGCTCATTTCGCATGTGGCGCAAACGTGTCAGCAGCCGAAAAACTAAGCATCTATCCCTGCGCTCACCGGAAATCAGCCGGGGCTATTGTCCCACACAGTACAAAAGAGGCTAAGGACTATGCATTTTTTTCAGGGGAAGACGCTGGTAAAGGGGCTATGCCTGTTTACCCTTGCGATCAGTGCAGCGGTTGCTGCGGATGAGGTGATATTGGAGAACTTTGAATCAAATCCAGAGCAGCGTTGGCGCTACGTTAGCGATCAGGTGATGGGTGGTGTATCGACTGGACAGGTAGTCTATGCGCGGCAGGGTGATATCAGTTATGCCCATATGACCGGTACCGTAAGCACTGCCAACAACGGTGGCTTTATTCAGTTGCGCAGTAATATTGCCAAGGGCACAACAGCCGAGGCGGCCGGCATTATTCTGCGTGTGCGCGGAGTTCCGCAAAAGTATTTTGTCCATCTCCGTACGCGTGGAACGGTCTTGCCCTGGCAGTACTACCAAGCCAGTTTCGATATTAATGAACAGTGGCAGACTGTCAGGTTGCCGCTCTCGGACTTTAAACGCTCTGGAAAATGGTTGGACTCCGCGGTTAGTCCCAGCTCTATTCGCAGCATTGGCGTGGTCGCATTTGGCCGTGATCACAGTGCCGATATTCAAATTGCCGAGGTCGGTTTTTACAACTAGATTCCCGTAGTTTCAATTGACATAGTTCGATCGCTCGATAATGATCTAACCTTTAGGCTACTTACTACTAATTGATCATCAATCTGAGGGAGAACAGGCATGTCAGATACAGAAGCACGCACCACCGAAGGACGCGGCAAACTCTACGGCAGTATTTTGGACACCATTGGCGATACACCGGTTGTTCAGGTCAAAAAGTTGGCCCCAGATAATGTGCGACTGTATGTCAAAGCTGAGTTTTTTAATCCCGCGGGGTCGGTTAAAGATCGGCTGGCGATCAGCATTATTGAAGAGGCTGAGCGCAGTGGAGCCCTGAAGCCGGGTCAAACGGTGGTTGAGGCTACTAGCGGTAATACGGGTGTTGGGCTGGCGATGGTCTGTGCGGCCAAAGGCTATCCTTTTGTGGCCACAATGCCGACCAGTGTGTCGGTTGAGCGGCGCAAGCTCATGCGCTTCCTGGGTGCCAGTGTCATTCTTACGCCAAAAGCAAATAAAGCAATGGGTTGCTATCTAAAAGCGGTAGAGCTGGCAGAGGCCAATGGCTGGTTTTTGGCGCGTCAGTTTGAAACTGATGCCAATGCGCTGGTTCATGAAAATACCACGGCGAGGGAAATTCTGGCCGACTTTGCAGGTGATAGCCTCGACTATTGGGTTACCGGCTACGGCACTGGTGGCACATTCTCCGGTGTGGCCAAAGTACTTAGGCAAGAGCGACCAGAGACCAAAATTATTCTTAGCGAACCGATCAATGCTCAGCTTATAGATAGTGGCGAGGCACAGGAGCGCGGTGAGGGCGGAGCTCCCGCGAGTAGTCACCCGGCATTTGAGCCACATCTAATTCAGGGCTGGACACCAGATTTTATCCCTGCGGTACTGCAGGAATCCATTGATCAAAAGCGGTTTGATGAACTGGCGCCCATCGATGCCCAAGAGGGTATAGAGGCATCCAAATTATTGGCTCGCCAAGAGGGTATCTTCACAGGTATCTCTGGAGGTTGCACCTTTGCTGTGGCGCAAAAAATTGCCGCAACCGCCGCCCCAGGTACGGTGATTCTCTGTATGTTGCCAGATACTGGTGAGCGCTATTTATCCTCACCGCTGTTTGAGGGCGTGGGTGAAGCCATGAATAGTGAGGAGATAGCGCTGTCGACCTCTACGCCGGGCTTCCATCTGATCGACGAGTAAATTACTATTTTTGCTTGGCGGCAAAAGCCTCTAGCTGAGCTGCCGTGGCCGGTGGTTGGTGATTTTCCTTCCACTGGCTGTAGGGCATACCATAGACGGCCTCGCGGGCCTGATCGTAATCCATTTCAATATCGCGTTCTTCAGCGGCAGCCAGATACCACTTGCTGAGGCAGTTGCGACAAAAGTCAGCTAGGATCATCAGATCAATATTTTGCACATCTTTATTATCATCGAGATGCTTGAGCAGGCGGCGGAAAGCGGCAGCTTCAAGTTCGACAGAGGATTCGGGGTTCATGGCGAGGGCCTGTGATGGGTAAATTCAGGCGCAGAGTATAGATTGTTATCTCGGGTACGGCGAAGATTTCCGCGGTTCCTCAGGCAATTTTCACCATTGCTAAGCATCAGCTTGCTTTGCGGAGTCGAAAAACCAATGCCCCCAGCCGAGGCTGAGGGACTATGGGGTCAAATCAAAAAAAACGCTCTGAATCGGCTAAGACAATCCCTGCAAATCAATGTTCTTAATCGGTAGCTGGCGTATACGCTGCCCCGTTGCATTAAAAATAGCATTTGTCAGTGCGGGCGCGATAGGGGGGGTGCCAGGTTCACCGGCGCCTCCCATTGGATTGCCACTATTGATAATATGGGTCTCAATCTTGGGCATCGCAGACATACGCAGCATCTGATAGTCATTAAAGTTACTCTCTTTGACTGCACCGTTTTCAATAGTTATCTCGCCATACAGTGCCGCCGTAAGTCCGTAGACGATCCCCGATTCTATTTGTGCGGTCAGACCATCGGGTGACACTGCAAACCCTGCGTCGACAGCAGCCACAACCCGATCAACCTGCACCTCGCCGCCAGTGATACTGACCTCGACAACCTGCGCGACAATCGAGCCAAAGCCCTGTTGTAGAGAAATACCTCGTCCTCTCCCTGCGGCCAGTGGGCGCCCCCAATCAGCGGCCTCGGCGACCTTTTGCAAAACAGCCAGCTGTCGCGGCCGGTGTGCGAGTCGCGCGGCACGGTATTCGTAAGGATCCTGCCCAGCGGCAGCGGCCACTTCATCGATAAAGGACTCGGTGAAAAAACAGTGTTGTGAATGGGCAACACTGCGCCATGCGCCAAAGGGAATATGCGTGGGACTGCTGACATGACCAATATCTCGAGCAGCGACAGCATAGGGAATCAGCGGCGCTTCGACCGGTTCATGTTTGTCGACATAGGTATTCTCCCAAGCGGTGAGATGACCTTCTTCGTCAAGTGCTGCGCGGAAGCGACTCTGCACTGCCGGCCGATAGAAGTCTTGCCGCACCTCTTCTTCGCGTGTCCAGATCAACTGCACAGGTCGCCCTACTTGCGCCGCAAGCAGTGCCGCCTGAATGGCATAGTCGGCCAGGGATTTGCGCCCAAAGCCACCGCCCATAAGACAGTTGTGTACTGTCACATTATCAATATCAAAGCCAAGAGCATCGGCGACGGCTTGCCGGAAGCCCAAGGGGTTTTGACAGCCTACCCAGATTTCGCAGCGGCCATTTTTCACTTCAGCTGTTGCATTGAGAGGCTCCATACACATATGAGCTAAGTAGGGCACTCGGTAGTCGGCTTCTATGATCTGCTTAGCACCTGCCATTGCAGCGTCGAGGTTTCCCTCAGAAATATCGGATTCGCGATCAACGTTGGCACTAATATCGCGATCAAACTGTTGAAAGATACTGTCACTCGACACCGAATCATTCTCGGTTTCGTGCCAATCGATCTTGAGGTTGTCCAGACCCTGCTTTGCCGGCCAGTAGCCCTCGGCAACCACGGCAATGGAATCCGCCGTTGAGAAACTGCCGAGCGTCCTGCTGACGTCAGCCGATGGGAGTTGAATAATATCCACAACACCCTTTATTGCACGAGCCTGGCTGTCATCGAGAGTTTTGATGCCACCGCCAAATGTTGGCGCGCGCCGAACGGTGGCGTAGAGCATATCGGGTAACCGCACATCCAGCGCAAAGGTTGCTGTGCCATCGACTTTGCTCGGAATATCATGTCGCTCGACATGATGTCCCATAATCTTAAACTCACTGGATTGCTTTAGCTGCGGTGATGCGGGCGGTGTCATCTCTGCGGCGGCGTCAATAAAGGTTGCAAAGGGCTCGACTCGGCCACTGCTCTGGTGAACTAACTGGCTATCCCTTGCGATAACCTCATTGACTGGTACCCGCCAAGCCTCGGCTGCTGCGTTCCTCAGCATTTCCTTAACGGCAGCACCGGCGATACGCATACCAAAGGCACCGGTAGAGCGGACACTGATACTGCCGCCGGTAATCTGAAGGTCGAGTGCCTGAGCCGTTGTTATCAGAGCGCCATTTATGGATGGCAGGACAAAACCAGGTAAGTCGCTTCCCCCGCTTGGAAGCATTGCTTTTAAAATGCTGTAGTTGGCGAATTCGCCGGTCGCAGGAGCCTCCTCAAATTTAACCAGATTCCAGTCGGCATCCAGCTCATCCGCCAACATCTGCGCTAGCGCCGTGCCCACGCCCTGGCCCATTTCTGAATGAGGAACGATCGCTGTAACAATATTGTTGCGATCGAGCTTTAGCCAGATATGAAGTAATTTTTCTCCATTCGCCGCCCCGGAGTCGGACAACTTAGCAGCGCGATTTCCGGGACGAATAGCTACACCGACAAGCAAGCCGCCCGCTGCGATAACGCCTGCGCTGATAAAACCTCTTCTGCTCCACTTACCCATTAGCTAAACCCTCGGTGGGCTGGCTGGGATCAAATTGCTGCACGCCGGCAGCGGATTTAATCGCTTTTCGAATACGGTTATACATGCCGCAGCGACAAATATTGCCGGCCATGGCCACATCGATATCAGCATCAGAGGGTGATGGATTGTGCGCCAATAGATTGGCCGCACGCATAAGTTGCCCAGACTGACAGTAGCCGCATTGGGGCACCTGTTCATCGATCCAAGATTGCTGCAGCGGGTGAAGTTGATCGGGACTCGGCGCTAGCCCTTCAATAGTTGAAATAGACTGTCCATCCACCGCTGAGAGAGGTGTTATGCAAGAGAGTGTGGCGACGCCATTAACATGAACAGTGCATGCGCCGCACTGAGAGATACCGCAGCCAAATTTAGTACCGGTAAGGTTGAGCTGCTCGCGCAATACCCACAGCAGTGGGGTGGAAGGGTCTACCTGTAATTTGTGTTGAGTCCCATTTACGTTGATCAGGGTCATTTTTTATTGCTCTCCCATTATTATTTGGCAGTAGTCTTCCTAGTTGCTTATCAGCGTGACGGCTCAGGCTATTTGTGAGATATCGCTGCCGCTGCCTTATTTGCCTACAAAGCTTCTACAGCATACGTTATCAAAGCCTTTAAGGTTTTAAAGTTCAAGCAACTATAAGGCCAATGGATAATTAATACTGCATGATCAAATAGTTTCTTGTCTCAGTGCGAGCTAAATTACGGGCCGAGCTAATGCTCCGGGTGCACCCCTGTCCTACTTGATTACCGCAGATCCTATACTTTCGTACACAGCATCATCATTGGCCGACACCAGTCTGCGGTCTACCGTCTTGTAATCATGGGTCGGTGTTCAAAGTTAAGTAGGCAAGGATGGTGCAGGGGGCTCTTCTATAGAGGGCGGGGCAGGCTATTGAGGCTAAGCTAGCGTGGCTATAACGAGCTAGGAATCTCAAAAGCCTTTTTAAATATTTAGCTTAATGCAGACGCTTTTATATTGAGTGGGGCGGCTGCTATTGTCGATGCAGATTGATTCAGCTACTAGCTGCATAGCTGTGATTGACTTCGCTGTGATGCTGTTCATCTGCGCGCACATGCTCTATTAAATCGACGAGTTTAGCATCAGGCGACATGCCGTAATACTCTATAGCTAGGAGCGGCGCGGGAACATTTTCCAAGGCTCCACTCTCAACCAGGCTCAGATATTCAGTGTAGCTGTTCACCGCTTCTTCCTCGAAATAGGCTATCATTTTGTGAGCTGTTCGTTTGTCGAGTAGATACAGGGTAAGATAAAAAATACTAAACACAATCTGTGCGATAAGGACTAAACAACGCTCAAGAAAATTAGGTTTGGCAATCTCTATAAAAAACATCAGGTGCATTCTCTCATTTTCCGCTTCGGCCAATAATTCTCTAATATCAACACCGTACCCTGTCTTCATTTTTCGAAGGCTGGTAAAGTGAAGCACCATGCCAGCTACCATTCCCGGAACGCCAGCTACAGTCTCAAGCACAACGGCTCTGTGGCCATATCTTTTGGCGAAAAAAGTGTCAGCAATCAATCTAAAGAATTTAGTCATTGCCTTAGCAAATATCTCTCTCATGCAAGCCCCTTTTGATCAATTAAACCTGAGAAGTACCTAGGTTCTTTACTTTGGTAAGCGATTAAGTCAGAAAATCAATCTGCTTTATCGTTACGAATAGTCACCACTGTTTGACTTTTCCTAAGGTCATCTGTTGCTATGGCAATCATAATTAGACCAGAAAGAACTATCATCGTTGTTGTAAAATCCAATGTTGTACTCCTTATTTCAATGAATTCTTTTTACTACTTTCCAGACAAGCTGGATGTATACCTTGTATGCAGTTTTTTTATATTAGTTATATCAAAATGACATGCCAATTTCTTAGGGGCATCACATCTTCTGTTTTCAAAAAGGGGAATCTAAAAGTGAGGGGTTACTTGGCCGCTTGGAGGACTTATTTATAGCTAAAAAGTCTCGTTATTCGTCAAGTTCAGGTGCGCAAAACTTGGATGGACTTAATTCGCAAGGGCGATCAGTAATAGCGCATACCGATGGACCGTCAGGGTATCACGCGTATTGTTATACATCTTTTCTTCTGAACGCACAGTAAAGCCGAGGTAACAGAGCGAGCTCTATCAGGGATCGAACCAATGCTCTGGGACAGGCCAAATAAAAAACCCCCAGCCTAAGACCGAGGGTTTGTTATTTGGTGCACCCGGAGGGATTCGAACCCCCGACCAAGTGGTTCGAAGCCACCTACTCTATCCAGCTGAGCTACGGGTGCGTTATCTAACGCGGTTGTCACTGATTACTTGCTAAAGCACTCGCTAGTTGGTGAAGGCTTAGCGCTCTAAATACTGCAATTTGTTTTCTACACCATCCCATTCTTCTGCATCTGCCGGCGCTTCTTTTTGAGCGGTAATATTTGGCCAAACATCAGCCAGCTCTGCGTTGAGTTCGAGGAATACTTCCTGACCCGCTGGGATTTCATCTTCGGCGAAAATCGCATCTACCGGGCACTCCGGTTCACACAGGGCGCAATCAATACATTCATCGGGATGAATGACCAAGAAATTTGGACCCTCATAAAAACAGTCTACAGGGCAAACTTCCACGCAGTCTGTATGCTTACATTTGATGCAGTTGTCGCCAACAATAAAGGTCATATCTGTGTCTCTTGTGGGTAATACGGCTTCGATCGAGCGCGGCATTATAACAGGAAGATTTGCCCTGTGAATGCCTTGTTGAGGTTATTTGCCGCTAAGTTTTATCCGCGCTTATAGGAGGGTCTTGAGCTCATAAATAAGATCCAGAGCCTGCTTTGGTGACAATTCATCTGGACGCAGATTATCCAGACGTTTTTGCAGTTCAGGGTTGACTGGCGGCAGAAACAGTTCTGTCTGGCTGGGCTGTGCCTTTACTTCGGGGCTGATAACACCATTGCCGCCGGTTTCCAGCAATGCGAGTTCCTGGCGTGCGAGCTGAATAACATCTGCGGGTATGCCGGCAAGTTTTGCCACCTGAATACCATAGCTTTGACTGGCCGGGCCATCTTGCACGCTGTGTAAGAACACGATGCTGTCGTTATATTCTGTGGCGTCTAAATGCACGTTCACTGCACCCTCAACCTTGTCTGGCAGTGCGGTCAGTTCAAAGTAATGGGTGGCAAATAGAGTAAATGCTCTAACCTTTTCGGCCAGATGAAAGGCGCAGGCCCAGGCCAGTGAAAGGCCGTCGAAGGTACTGGTGCCACGGCCGACTTCGTCCATCAACACCAGACTGCGGTCACTGGCGTTGTGCAGTATATTGGCAGTCTCGGTCATTTCAACCATAAAGGTCGAGCGACCACCGGCCAGATCGTCCGACGAACCAATGCGAGTAAAGATGCGGTCTACCAAACCGATCTGTGCCGATGTGGCTGGCACATAGCTGCCAATCTGTGCCAGCAGAACAATCAGCGCCGCCTGACGCATATAGGTAGATTTACCGCCCATATTGGGACCGGTGATGACCAGCATTTTGCGTTGGGTGTTCATCACTAGATCATTGGCGACGAAGGGGTCGCTGGTGACCTGTTCAACCACTGGGTGGCGACCACCGCGGATATCTATGCCGGGTTGCTGCTGCAGCTGTGGCTTACAGAAATCCAAGCTGTGGGCGCGCTCGGCCAGTGTAGCCAGCACATCTAATTCGGCAATGGCACCGGCACAGAGTTGTAACTGCTGTAAATCTTGATTGAGGGTTTCGAGCAGCTGTTCATAGAGATGCTTTTCGCGACTCAGAGATCGGCTCTTGGCGCTCAGAGCCTTGTCTTCAAATTCTTTTAGTTCGGGAGTAACAAAGCGCTCGGCATTTTTAAGTGTTTGACGGCGAATATATTCCACCGGCGCCTTGTCGCTCTGGCCTCGAGATATCTCGATATAGTAACCATGCACGCGGTTGTAGCCGACCTTGAGTGTGGAAATGCCAGTGCTGGCTTTCTCGCGCTCTTCCATGACCAGCAAAAATTCACCGGCGTTGGTATTCAGGGCGCGCAATTCATCGAGCTCTTGATCATAGCCATCGGCGATTACGCCACCATCACGAATAATCACTGGAGGGTTTTCTTTGATTGCGCTAGCCAGCAACTCAACCAAATGGGGCAGAGGCTTGGCGCCTATGGCTAGCTCTGACAGATGTTCGACTGCACAGCCATCTAAGGCACTGGTGATCTGCGGTAGTACGGCCAGACTATCCAATAGTCGGGTTAGATCGCGGGGCCGCGCAGAGCGCAGAGCCACTCGGGTCAGAATACGCTCCATATCACCGACCTGTTTTAGGTGGCCATTAAGTGATTCGTAGAGGTAGTTGTGTTGCAGTGCGGCAATAGTTTGTTGGCGTGCCTCCAATGTGGCCAGATGCTGGAGAGGACGATTGAGCCAGCGGCGCAGTAAACGACTGGCCATGCTGGTTGCAGTGTTGTCCAGCACATCAAATAAGGTGTTTTCCTGGCCACCGGTAAGGTTGGTGTCCAGTTCAAGATTGCGGCGGCTAGCGGCATCTAGGGCAACACTGTCCTCACGGTTTTCCGCGCTGATGCTGCGAATATGGGGTAGAGCATTGCGTTGGGTATCCTTGGCATATTGCAGCAGACAGCCTGCGGCACTTATGCCAACAGGCAGATGGTCACAGCCAAAGCCACTGAGGTCGCGAGTGCCAAACTGCTGGTTGAGCAGGCGCTGGGCGCTATCTATCTCAAATTCCCAAGGTGGGCGTCGACGGACGCCTGAGTGCTGGTCAAGAATCTCGATATTGACCAGATCTTCTGAGGCTAGCACCTCGACCGGATTTAGACGCTGAAGCTCATTGTCGAGCTCTTCAATACTGTTGAGCTGCAGCAGTTGAAAGCGGCCGCTGCTCATATCCAAGGTAGCCACACCAAATTGGTTATCGCGATGATCAACAGCCGCGAGCAGGCTATCGCTGCGATCATCAAGCAGTGCTTCATCGGTCAGAGTGCCTGGCGTCAGCACGCGCATTACCGCGCGCTCAACCGGCCCTTTGCTGGTTTCTGGGTCACCAATCTGCTCGCAGATCGCAACAGATACACCCTGCTTAACTAACTTGGCCAGGTAGTTCTCGGCCGCATGATAGGGCACACCACACATAGGAATTGGATTGCCGTTGGCCTTACCTCTGGCGGTCAGTGTGATATCGAGTATTTGACTGGCGCGTTTGGCATCGTCGAAAAACAGCTCGTAAAAGTCGCCCATACGATAAAAAACAATATCATTGGGGTGTTCGGCTTTAATGCGCAGATACTGCTGCATCATGGGAGTGTGCTGTGTGGGGGTAGATGCCATAGGTGCCTTAAAATAACCTTCGTCCATTGTTGTGTCGCAGCCGTAATCCCTTTGGCGCTTGCCCATAATCTTAACGTAAAACAACTAATGGCAGTAGCCACAGTCAGTATATTTGGCTAATCTATTGGAGCTATTAAGGCATCAGTTGAATGCTGTTTGCATCATAAACGCTGAGTAACCAGCCTCTCTCGCCGAACTGTGTAGTTGGTTGCGCACTTAGTGGGTGAAATAAATATTATTAAGGTCAGGCTCAGGTAATCTTTGATGTCTGGGGTAAAAATAAGTCTCAGCTGACAATAATTAATCGAGATAAAGATAGTTAATAAGGAAGGGGAAAAGATGAGCAGTTTAGTATCAGTCACAATCGACAACGGCGTCGCCACCATCGCCATGGACGACGGTAAAGCCAATGTGCTCTCCCATGGGATGTGGGACGAGTTAGAGGCGGCTTTTGATCAGGCAGAACAGGCCGAGGCGATTGTTGTTTTAAAGGGGCGGGCCGGGATTTTTTCCGGTGGTTTTGATCTTAAAGAAATGGGTAAGGGGCCGGAAAATGCGCTGGTTCTTACCTCTCGCGGGTCGAAAATGGCGCGTCGTATACTGTCCTTTCCGACTCCGGTTATTGGTGTGTCCACTGGCCACTGTATAGCCATGGGCGCTTTTTTAATGCTGGCCTGCGATTACAGGATTGGCGCGGCTGGGGAGTTTAAGGTAGGCCTCAATGAAACTATTATTGGTATGACGATGCACAACTTCGGTATCGAACTTGCCCGCTATCGACTGCCGTTAACCTACTTCAATCGCTGTGTGATCAATGCCGAGATATGGTCTCCTGAAGACGCAATGCCGGCCGGTTTTTATGATCGTATCGCGCCGCTAGAATCTCTGGATCAGGCTACATCGATGGCCGCCGAAATGTTTTCTCAGCTCAATATGACTGCCTTTAATGGCACCAAGAATAAGTCGCGCAAAGGGCTGCTTGAATTACTTGATCACTGTATTGAGTTAGATCTAGTTACGCCCTCAGCTTAGTGGTCAGTGCCTGACTGGGCTGCTCAATCCGGGCAGCCCCGAGGCGCCCTGATATAAGTTTTCTAACGCTGAGATGTGCCCGCTTTGAGGCTCAATTCTCCGGTTAGTAGATAGTTGATGAAAGCCCTATCGGCTATTGTCAAAGCCAGCTACACTTCGGTGATGAACAAGCAAATCTTTAACCTTTCTCAGCAGTTGGGCCAAGCCCTGTTGCAACAAAAGGCCACTGTCACCACTGCAGAGTCTTGCACTGGTGGCGGGGTCGCCAGTGCCATCACCGAGGTTGCCGGCAGCTCCAAGTGGTTCGATCGCGGCTTTATTACCTACGCCAATCAGGCCAAACATGAGCTACTCAATGTGCCCGAAGCGGTGCTCAGTTCAGAGGGAGCGGTGAGCGAAGCGGTGGTGCGCGCCATGGTGCAGGGCGCTGCGCAGGCTGCTGGAGCTAACTATGCTGTGGCAATCAGTGGTATTGCTGGGCCCGGGGGAGGCACAGAGGACAAGCCAGTGGGAACCGTATGGTTCGCCTGGCTGAGTCCGCAGGGTATTAGTAGTCAGGTGCACAGTCTCAATGGCGACCGCAGCGCAGTTCGAGAACAGGCGGTTAAAATTTCTCTTCAGGAACTGTTGCATATGGTTACTGGATGTAATACTGTACACCCATACAGCAACTGATTAAGTAAACAGTAGTCAGCCTTAAACACAAATTATATCGAGGACAGAATAATGGACGCCAATAAAGCAAAAGCACTAGAGGCAGCACTGGGTCAAATTGAGCGACAGTTTGGTAAGGGCACAGTGATGCGCATGGGCGAAAATGGTCGTCAGGCGGTGCCGGCTATCTCGACAGGTTCACTGGGCCTGGACATCGCGCTGGGCATAGGCGGTCTTCCCAAGGGTCGTGTTGTTGAAATCTATGGCCCGGAGTCCTCGGGTAAAACTACCTTAACCTTACAAGTGATTGCCGAAGCGCAAAAGGCCGGCGGCACCTGCGCCTTTGTCGATGCTGAGCACGCGCTCGATCCCGTCTATGCCGAAAAGCTTGGTGTTGTGGTGGACGACCTGATCGTCTCGCAGCCAGATACCGGCGAGCAAGCTCTCGAGGTAACCGATATGCTGGTGCGGTCCGGAGCCTGCGATGTACTAGTTGTGGACTCGGTAGCGGCCCTGACACCAAGAGCTGAAATTGAGGGCGAGATGGGAGATCACCATGTTGGTCTGCAGGCTCGCTTGATGTCTCAGGCGCTGCGCAAGCTGACAGGTAATATTAAAAATGCCAACTGTCTGGTAATTTTTATCAACCAGATTCGTATGAAAATTGGCGTTATGTTCGGTAACCCAGAAACCACTACAGGTGGTAATGCCTTGAAGTTCTACTCATCAGTAAGATTGGATATCCGTCGTATTGGTGCAGTAAAAGACGGCGATGAAATTGTCGGTAACGAAACTCGGGTCAAGGTGGTTAAAAACAAAGTTGCACCACCCTTTAAGCAGACTGAGTTTCAGATCCTTTATGGCAAGGGTATCAACCGCAACGGTGAATTGGTCGATCTGGGTGTTAAGCATGGTCTGATTGATAAGTCTGGCGCCTGGTACGCCTATCAGGGCAATAAGATTGGTCAGGGTAAAGCCAATGTGGGTATTTTCTTAACGGAGAACCCGCAGATAGCCGCGGAAATTGAAGGCTTTATCCGCGAAAAAGAATTAGGTGGAGCTGCTCCAGAAGCTGATGCAGCGGCAGCACCTGACGAAAATCTCGCTGAAGAGTAATCAGATGACTGTATTACCCTTTAAAAAAGCGCCCCTGTGGCGCTTTTTTTGATGCAGCCCCAAAGGTTTGAAATGTTTCCTAACTAAATTGCTGACACTGGTGCGATGAAAGAAAAAGATCTGGTTATTACGCCTGCCAAAATCCGCTTCGCAGCGATGGATCTGCTGACAGGCCGCGAGTTCTCGCGTTCGGAGCTCGCTAAAAAGTTGGGTAAGCGTTTTGATAAAGACAGCGCCATCAAGGGGGTGCTGGACCAGCTGCAAGAAGAGGGGTTGCAATGCGATCAGCGCTTTGCGGAAGCCTTCGTGCGCTCTAGACTGTATCGAGGCCATGGTATGGCGAGAATTCGTCTGGATATCCGTCAAAAGGGTATAGCTGATGATTTATTTGAGTCCGCGATAGAAAAGGCCGAGATAAACTGGTTTGAGCTGGCCCGCGAAGTGGCTCAGCGCAAATTTGGTGATCGTGCTGCGAGCGATCAGAAAGAAAAAGCCAAGCGTATGCGTTTTTTGCAGTATCGAGGCTTTAACTTTGATCAGATTAAATATGCCTTGCAAGAAAAAGGCTTCGACGAATATACCGATTGATTCTGATGCCCAGGGTGAGTTCTACTTGGCAAGATGCCCCTCAAACAACTGCACCAGTTTTGATTCTATCCAGCTGTGTGCAGCAAAACTTTGAATAAACCCGCAGTGGCCGCCGTACTGCTGTACCTCAATACTCAGTTTTTCAGGGCAATTAATTTTGTCTAAATCTGCGGCTGGAATAATTGGATCGTCCAATGTGGCGATCAGATGCGCGGGTATACTCAGAGCCTTCAACCGATCACCGGTCAGGGTATAGGACGAAAAGTAGCTTTCAGCGTCGGGATAGGGTGTAAATTTGGGAATAAAGGTGAGGTTTAAATCATCCAGCGTCTTGGCCTGATTGAGTTCAGCACCAAAATCATGCTCGGGGAAATGCGCAAGCTTCTTGCGCAATGAGGTAGTCCATCTATAGAAGAAGTATTTTTCGTAAATAACCAGAGTTTTACCCATCGCATCCATGGCACCGGTTGGGTCCACGGGAGGACAGATTGCGACCGCAGCGGTTAGGCCGAGTTCGGGTCCTCTATCTGTGGCTATGCGCAAGGTGAAACTGGCACCGAGGGAAAAGCCCGCGAGAAAAACAGCGGGATACCTATGGTCTTGCAGAAATAGGGCGATCGCATCGGCCACTTCACCAGTCATGGTCGAATTAAATATCTCGCGGTTGAGATGCTGTGTATCGCCATGATCTCGAAGGTTGAGACGCAATACATCAAATCCTGCGTCGAGTAGCGTTTTAGCCGTGGTGACTGAATAGGCGGATTTACTCGAACCCTCCCAGCCGTGAAGCAGCACAACTAGTGCATTTTTGGACTTGGCGCTGTTACTGGCACGATCAAATTCCGCTGCCAGCTGCACAGCCTCAGCGGTCTTTAATATCAACATCTGGCTGTCCAACTTGCTAGCCAGGCGTTTGGCACGAAATTTTCGTGGTCCAACGCTATTGAGAATGCTTTGAATATGCGGATTTCTCAAAAAATAAGGTGGGGTAAAACGCTGTTTTACAGTCATATATAAGGATGGTTGCGTTATTAAATTATTTTTATAACATCTCGAACCGCTCATGATAACGGTGGTCGAACCTTAAGACCAAGCCTTTTAGACTTAGAGGCTTCCTCCTCAATGAGGGCAGACCAGATTGGTCTGCGGAATAAAAGTATCAAGGAAATCAGGATGATTAAGATACAGATGTTAACAGGGTTAGTTGTAGTTATTTTGCTGTCGTTCTCAATGCCCGGTTGGAGCGCAGAAAAACCAGCAAACAGGGATCTGGCTGATGAAAATTTAGCCATGCTAGATAGCTCAGATCAGGCAAAGAATGGTACCGCGAGCCTGTCTATTATTGAGCGTGTTAGATCTATCCAAGGCATTGATCCTAAAAAATGGGGTATCCGCAATGGCTGTATTAACTCTAGTCGCGTAAAGAAAATTAGATTTCTCGATGACCAGACCGCGATGCTCAGTCTTCGTGGCAAGAAAAAGGCAATAATGCGTTTGGAGACAGCCTGTCCCGGTATAAAATGCAGCGGATTTTCCAGGGTAAAGGACAGCGCCCGGCTGTGTAGAAAGTTCGATCGTTTCAATGTGCTGGGTGGTAGCTTTAGCTGTCGTGTAGCATCAATCGACCCCGCCCTTGAAATTTTAGCGGCTTTTGGCATTCTATAGCCCTTAATTTGGCAATGGTGCTCGGGGAAGGATAATGAAGTTACTTAGGTTGGTCTTATGGCTGGCGTTTTTGCCTGCTCTTAATAACCTGGCTTATGGTCAAGCGATAGAAGATGATTCCGGTTGGGGTTTAGAGGAACAGAGCCGCGATACTGACCCGGCTGTCACCGATGGCAATGCAGGGAATGACAGTGCCAAAAATATCATAGACAAAATTAATCAAATTGATGCTCCAGGTGCCGCTAAGCACGGAATTCGCCGGGGTTGCATCGCCCATCACAGAATTAGACATATTCGCTTCAAAGACGATCAGTCAGCAGTTATCGATATGGGTCGAGGTACTAAAGCACTGCTGCGCCTGCGCAAAGAATGCAATGGTATAAAGCGCGAAGGCTTTGAGTATGAATTACGTCAGGGTCAGATATGTGCGAAATTTGCGCGCTTCAAAGTGATTGGCAGGTCAATAAACTGCACAGTCGAGTCCATCACACCCTATATCGATATTGAAGATGTCGAGTCAGACGAGACATGATCATGGCGAAAATACACCTAAAGCACCGTTTTAAACTGAGGCTATCAGCCTGTTTTGGACTGTTGTTTGGTTTTTGTGCATTGGCATTGCAAGCAGAGACATTGCGCTGGCAGGGTAGCTTGGAGCAGGGCGCTCTGCTGATGGGCGAAATCCCAGCTGGCTACAGGGCCAGTTATAACCAGCAGCCCCTTCAGGTTACTGCTGAAGGTCAGTTTTTACTTGGCTTGGGCCGAGACGCTGCTTCCAGCATAGAGTTGACCCTGACTAACCCTCAAGGTGTTGAAACCAAGACGAAGTTCCCAGTGCGGAAGCGCCACTACAATATTCAGCGGATCGAAGGGGTGCCGCAGAAAACAGTAAACCCTAGAGCTGAAGACTTAGCGCGTATTCGCAGTGATTCAGTACTGGTGAAACGCGCGCGCACAGATATTACCGAGAGCCTCGATTTTCTCGGTGGTTTTCAACATCCTCTAGAGGGGCGGGTGACAGGCGTCTACGGTAGCCAGCGGTTTTATAATGGCGTGCCCAAAAGCCCTCATTACGGTATCGACTATGCCGCGCCCACGGGGACATTGGTAATGGCGCCAGCCACAGGTGTGGTGCGCCTGGCCCATCGCGATCTATTTTATTCAGGTGGCACATTGATTGTTGATCATGGCCATGGCCTCAGCTCTACCTTCCTGCACCTCAGTGATATTCTTGTTGAGGAGGGCATGCGTGTTGAGCGAGGCAAGCCCATCGCTAAGGTGGGTGCGACGGGTCGAGCAACTGGCCCACACCTAGATTGGCGTATGAACTGGCGTCAGGTGCGCATTGATCCAGTTCTGGTATTGCAGGCTCTTCCTGCCCGCTAAAGCCACCGATTCTGTGACAAAACTTCCACAAGACTGATATTAACCAGCGTTTGCCATCGCAGATATGGTGGTTTGGCTGGTTTTTACGTACAATTACGCGGTTTTTTAATGGACGAATACAGTGGATAAAAAGCTATTAAGTATCTTGGTTTGCCCCGTCAGCAAAGCCCCTTTGGAGTATGTCGAAGCCAATCAGGAACTAATCTGCCGAGCCAGCGGCTTGGCGTACCCCATTGACGAGGGAATTCCAGTGATGCTGGAGGCTCGGGCTCGGCAACTCGACACAGATGAAAAGCTAAGAGGCTCGACATCATGACCGACAGTACAGCGACTTTATTTACGCGCATTATCAATCGCGAAATTCCGGCCGATATCCTCTATGAGGACGATCAATGTATCGTGATTAATGATATAGCGCCCCAGGCACCTGTGCATATGCTGGTGATTCCACGCAAGCCGATTCCACGTCTGGTCGATGCAACTGCCGAGGATAAAGCCCTGCTGGGTCATCTAATGTGGGTTGCTGGCGAGGTCGCGCGCACAGCTGGGGTCGATGAGGCTTTTAGATTAGTAGTCAACAATGGCGCCGGTGCAGGGCAGACAGTTTTTCATTTACACCTTCATGTTCTTGCTAGTAAAGATGGCTCGCAGCAGTTTACCGAAGCACAATTATAGAGGTATCAGTCAGGCCGACTGCTACCTATACTTGGAATAAATAAAATATGAAAAGCGCCGATATTCGTGACGCCTTCCTGCACCATTTCGCCAGCAAGCAGCACAAAATAGTGCCGAGCAGTAGTCTGGTGCCGGGCAATGATCCAACGCTGTTATTTACCAATGCCGGTATGGTTCAGTTTAAAGATGTCTTTTTAGGGGATGACAAACGTGATTATAACCGTGCGGTATCCTCGCAGCGCTGTGTGCGTGCGGGCGGCAAACACAATGACCTAGAAAACGTTGGCTATACCGCCAGGCATCACACCTTTTTCGAGATGCTGGGCAACTTTAGTTTCGGTGATTACTTTAAGCATGACGCCATTGCCTTTGCCTGGGAATTTCTGACCGTTGTCTTAAAGCTGCCAAAAGAACGTCTTTGGATCACCGTGCATATTAGCGATGACGAAGCTGCCGATATATGGGTCAATGAAATTGGTATAGATCCCAAGCGGCTATCACGTCTGGATGAAGATAACTTTTGGCAGATGGGCGATACCGGCCCCTGTGGACCCAGCACAGAGATATTTTGGGATCATGGCGAAGATATTCCCGGCGGCCCTCCAGGTAGCAAAGACGATGATCTTGACCGTTATATCGAAATCTGGAATCTGGTATTTATGCAGTTCGAGCGCGATAGCAGTGGCAAGATGACGCCTCTGCCAAAGCCCTCCATCGATACAGGGATGGGCCTTGAGCGGGTTGCCGCCGTTATGCAGGGCGTACATAACAACTACGATATCGATTTATTCCAGCATCTTATTAAAGCTGCGGCGAAGATTATCGGCGTGACAGATTTGGCAGAGAACTCACTTAAAGTTGTCGCAGACCATATTCGTTCCTGTGCCTTTTTAGTGGTCGATGGCGTTAAGCCCTCCAATGAGGGGCGCGGCTATGTCCTGCGCCGTATTATCCGTCGTGCCCTGCGCCATGGGCATAATTTGGGTGCAACCGGCAGTTTCTTTTATCAGCTCGTCGTCCCATTGGGTGAAGTAATGGGCGCAGCCTACCCAGAGCTGATCAGTATGCAGCGGGACATCAGAGACACGATTAAAAAAGAAGAAGAGCAATTTGCGCGCACTCTGGACAAGGGCATGGCTGTACTTGAAGCCGCTCTGGAGAATGTCACTGGTGATGTTCTGCCGGGTGAACTGATCTTCCAGCTTTACGATACCTTTGGGTTCCCCACCGATCTGACCAATGATGTCGCCCGTGAAAAAGGTTACAGCTTGGATATGGACGGCTATGAGGCCTGCATGGAAGAGCAGCGTAAACGGGCTCGCTCTGCCAGCCAGTTTGGTGTGGATTACAGCGATAGTATCCGTGTTGAGGGCAGCACTGAATTTTGTGGATACGACCACCTTGAAAATCAGGCTACAGTGGTTGCACTCTACTCAGCCGGCGATACGGTTGAGGCCGCAAGTGAGGACGCTGAAGTGGTGGTTATTTTGAATAATACACCGTTTTATGCAGAATCTGGTGGTCAGGTAGGTGATAGCGGATACCTGCATACCGACAGTGGCAAAATTGAGATAAGTGACTGCCGCAAAGCGGGCGATCACCATATGCATATTGGTCGTGTGATCGCTGGAGAGCTTAGGGTAGGCGAGCAGGTATCAACTTCAGTCGATGCCAGTGTGCGTCAGGCTACTGCCTTAAATCACTCTGCAACCCATCTTCTCCATGCCGCCCTGCAACAGGTGGTGGGAGCGCATGTGCAGCAGAAGGGCTCATTGGTCAATAGCGAGCGACTGCGCTTTGACTTCTCTAATAATGAGGCGGTTAGCGCAGCGCAAATTCGTCAGATCGAACATATTGTTAACCATGAAATTCTGCACAACAGCCCTGTTATCACAGAAGTTATGAGCATGGATGACGCCGTGGACAAAGGGGCAATGGCACTCTTTGGAGAGAAGTACGGCGATCAGGTAAGAGTGTTGAGCATGGGCGGTGACTTCTCCGTAGAGCTCTGTGGTGGTACTCACGCCTCGCGTACCGGAGATATCGGACTGGTGCGCATCACTGGTGAGACCAGTGTTGCATCAGGTGTGCGCCGCATCGAGGCCGTCACCGGCACCAAAGCCATTGATCATTGCAATGAACTGCAGGATACCATTGCCGATGTGGCTGCGGTGGTCAGAGCCTCGGGTACTAATGTCGCGGATAAGGTACGCCAGGTGTTGGACGATAATCGTCGCCTGCAAAAAGAAATCGAAGCGCTAAAAAGCAAGCTTGCCAATGCTTCGGGTACAGACCTGATGGCTGGCCTGCAACAAATCAATGGTGTTGGCGTGCTGGCAACCGTGGTTGAAGGTGCCGATGCCAAAAGTCTGCGTGGTGTTGCCGATCAGGTGCGGGCAAAATTGCAGTCCGGCGTATTTCTGCTTGCCGCCGTAGAGGGTGACAGAGCCGCATTAGTGGTCGGAGTGACCAATGATCTGACTGACAGGGTTAAAGCAGGCGATCTACTGAAGTTTGTTACCGCGCAGGTCGGCGGTAAAGGTGGCGGTCGGGCTGATATGGCCCAGGGTGCCGCGAGTGATGTGACAGCACTTCCCGAGGCACTTGAGTCCGTCTATAGCTGGGTAGAGGAAAACCTCAGTAGAGAAAGCACTTAACTTTAAGCGCCAATTACGGTTTAATTTGCGCCCTTTTTCATCGGGGTCATCCCGATGACTGGATACTGCAGCAAACAGCGATAAAAGCGATAAAGAGAGCAATGAGTTTAATAGTTCAAAAATATGGTGGTACCTCAGTAGGTACCATAGAGCGCATTCAAGCGGTGGCTGAGAAAGTGGCTGCAAGCCATGGTAGCGGCGACCAGCTAGTGGTAGCCGTGTCTGCGATGAGCGGCGAGACAAATCGCTTAATTGGCTTGGCCAACGCGATAGACGAGCAGCCAAATCTGCGGGAAATGGATGTGTTAGTCAGCACCGGTGAGCAGGTTACCATTGCACTGCTGTGCATGGCGCTGCAAAAGCTTGGTATTGAGGCGCGTTCCTACACCGGTGGTCAGGTGCGTATCCTCACCGATAACTCTCATGGTAAGGCGCGCATTAGAGAGATTGATGGGCACCGTATTGAAGCTGATTTAAATGCCGGCTGTGTCGTTGTCGTCGCAGGGTTTCAAGGATCTGACGAAGACGGCAATATTACTACCCTTGGCCGCGGCGGATCAGACACTACCGCAGTGGCATTGGCAGCCGCCTTAAAAGCCGATGAGTGCCAGATTTATACCGATGTCGATGGTGTTTATACCACCGACCCAAGAGTTGTGCCGCAGGCGCGTCGGCTCGAAAAAATTACCTTTGAAGAAATGCTGGAAATGGCCAGCCAGGGTTCAAAGATACTGCAGATTCGCTCAGTAGAATTTGCCGGAAAATACAATGTACCACTGCGTGTGATGTCGAGCTTTGAAGAGGGCCCAGGCACGTTGATTACTCTTGAGGATGACGATCAGATGGAAAAACCAGTAGTTTCAGGCATCGCCTTTAACCGTGACGAAGCAAAACTTACCATCCGAGGTATACCGGATCAGCCCGGCGTAGCTTATAAGGTGCTGGGGGCTATCAGTGCCGCCAATATCGAAATTGATGTTATCGTCCAGAATGTGGCGAAAGATAACTCAGCGACCATTACCTTTACCGTGCATCGCAATGAACTGGTTAGAGCTGAGACATTGCTCAAAGAGATTGCCGCCGATCTGGGTGCCCAGGAAGTTGATTCAGACAGTCAAATTGCCAAGGTGTCTATTGTCGGTGTCGGTATGCGCTCTCATGCTGGTGTTGCTGCACAGATGTTTGAAGCACTGTCGAAAGAGGGTATTAATATTCAGCTAATCACTACATCTGAGATTAAAATCACAGTTGTTATCGAAGAGCGTTACCTTGAATTAGCCGTGCGTGCCTTGCATTCTGGCTTCGGTCTTGAGGGTGAGGGCACAGAAGAAGTGTAATTCTTGGACAATGCTTTGGAAAGCTGATAACTTTCGACATCGTTTTAGTATTCATGGCTGAGTACTCAAGGGTTAGAAGCAGGAGAGGCCGTCTTTTTGTGTAGGCGGATTATGGATAAAAACACCCATTAATGAATAATGGGCAGCAGTGTAGGAGCATGCTATGTTAATACTTACAAGAAGAGTTGGTGAAACCCTAGTGATAGGCGATGACGTGACAGTTACCGTTTTAGGTGTTCGAGGTAATCAGGTCCGTTTGGGTGTCAATGCGCCGAAAGAAGTCGCTGTGCACCGAGAAGAAATCTATCAGAGAATTCAAATGGAAAAAGGTGGAGAAAGTGCACCTGTTAGTGGTGATTCCGAGTAAATCGGCCTTTGATTTTATCTCTGATGTGCTATTATGCCGCCGCTGATTTAGGGCGGCATAGTTGTTTCTAAATCCTCAGGTTTTAAGTGGGTGCAAGACAGATTAAGATCCACTGAATTGATAGTTTCTGGAGAAATGGCCGAGTGGCTGACCAAATGCACGGCATTTTGGACGCACGCAGGGCGGTCTCGAAGAGACAAGAAGCGGAAGCTTCGCAGCAAGGCGCGACCGGGGCGCGACTGCCAGCTAGCAAGTAAATACCGGACAACAAGTTTATGGAGAAATGGCCGAGTGGCTGAAGGCGCGCCCCTGCTAAGGGCGTATACGTTAATAGCGTATCGAGGGTTCGAATCCCTCTTTCTCCGCCAAATAAAAATGTATTCCCATTC
>JAQWUP010000054.1 GCA_029242085.1 Porticoccaceae bacterium | reverse complement strand
TCAAGCGTCGAGGCAAAGGCTTGGGCGCGTGAGATGAATAGCGTTGCCAGCGAAAAAACCTAAGACATAGCCTAGTGCTGCCTCGCTGGGTTCGACAAAACGCACAGCGTTTTGGACGCTAAAGGCGGTCCGCAGGACTGGTTTATAGCCTACAGGCTATTAATCATCAATCCCTCTTCAAGATCGCAGCCTTGAGCAAGACCCTGGCTACTTCTACCGAAACGAGTTTTCGCTGGGCGAGGCTCGGTTGCTACTCGGCTTACTGTTACTGCTTATCAGCGCCTTGCTGGATACATTCTGTTTATCTCGGAAATCGGCTAAATCTAAAGCGCTATAGCCTTAATATCTAAAAAGTCATGCAATCCATAAACGCCATTTTCACGTCCATTGCCAGACTGTTTTGTACCGCCAAAGGGGACATCATAGTCATAGCCCGCACCATTGATGGACACATTGCCAGCGCGTAACTGTTTCGCCACACGCCGAGCCTTGTCAATGTCCAGAGTTTGCACATAGGCACCTAAACCATAGACCGAATCATTGGCCAGCGTTATAGCTTCTTCTTCCGTTTCAAAGGGCATAATGCACAGCACGGGGCCAAATATTTCCTCCTGGTTTACTCGCATCTTATGCTCTACCTCAAACAACGTAGGTTGAATATAAAAGCCAGTTTCCAGCCCTTGCGGACGACCTACGCCCCCAGCTAACAGGCTAGCGCCTTCATCGATGCCGGCTTGTATCTTTTGTTGGATAAGTTCGAATTGCCGTCGATTGACGACGGGCCCTATATGGTCACCCTCCAACTCAGGGTCATTGACCATGGTTGCCTGTGTGGCAGCAATAAGTTTCGCCTTTACCTGCTCAAAGACTGGGCGTTCAATCAGTAAGCGGGTCGGGGCATCGCAGGTTTGTCCCGCGTTGGAAAAACAGGCCTCCGTACTAAAGGCCACTGCGGCATCAATATCGGCATCGGCAAATAGCATATTCGCCGACTTGCCACCCAATTCCAAAACCACCCTTTTTACCGTATCGACTCCATTAGCTTGTACCAGTTTACCGGCGCGCGTGGAGCCGGTGAAGGACACCAGATCAATATCGGGATGGGCGCTCATGGCATTGCCCGCGATCTCGCCATTGCCATTAATCAGATTAAAAGCCCCGGCCGGAAACCCAGCTTCATCCACCATCTGGGCGAATAAGATAGCGGATAGGGCCGACTCTTCACTGGGTTTTAATATGCAGGTACAGCCAGAGGCAAGGCTGGGCAAAACCTTGGCTACTACCTGGTTAATAGGCCAGTTCCAGGGGGTAATCAAGGCGCAGACACCTACAGGCTCGTGGACAATAGTAGAGCCGCCCCGAGGACTCGGATGTTGAAACTGGAAAGACTCCAACACCTCAATCATCACTTCTATATGACCGTCACCGCAGGGGGTTTGAACCTCTTGGGTAAAGCTGCGAGGGCAACCCATTTCGGTGATCATGGCATCAGTTATGGCATCGGTATTGGCGCGATAGATACTGAGCAGGCGCTTAAACCAATGTATGCGTTGGCTTACTGTAGTTTGAGAGTAACTGGGGAAAGCAGTTTTGGCGGCAGCTACAGCTGTGTTGACATCCGCTTCACTAGCCATGGGGATATGAGCTACTAGCTGTTCGCTGGCTGGGTTAATCAGTGGAAAGCTTTCTCCGCTCTGTGGTTCTACCCACTGACCGGCAATGTAAAACTTATCTATATGCATGATGCTAATACTCTTACTGTTTTATGGCGCTGATTATATGGATGGCCCCCGAGATTGAAAACACATAATAATTGACATAATATATGCCAAATTATATAGGCTAAGCCTCTGCTCTGGTATGGCCCCACAACTCAATAAGATCAAAAAAGGATTACTTCATGAGCCCGAATGTAAAACAATTTCTCACCGATACCGGCGCTAACACGCCAGTTGTCTGTGGCCCTATGTATCCTGGCTCAAACCCAGAATTAGTGGCTGCTGTATCTGAGGCTGGTGGCCTCGGCGTAGTTCAGCCTGTCGCCCTAACCTCATTATATGGTCATGATTTTCGCGAGGGCTTGCAGCTGATAAAGCAGCTTACGGATCGACCCTTTGGGGTAAATTTCACTATCTTTGGTGGTGCCAACAAAAAGTACCATGAGCAGATGCAAGACTGGATGCAAATATCCATAGAGGAGGGCGTTAAATTCTTCCTTACCTCATTGGGGAAGCCAGATGCTGTGGTTAAAACCGCTAAGGAACATGGCATTGTGGTCTACCACGATGTGCCGAATAAAAAAGTGGCTCTGGCCATGCGCGACTCTGGTGTCGATGGGCTTAATTGCATTAACTGGCGCGGCGGCGGGCAGACGGGTATCCAGGCGGCAGAGCAGTTCATGGAAGAGCTGCATGATATTAATATTCCACTGATCTGCGCTGGTGGAGTTGGCAATGCCGAGGATTTTAAACAGGCACTTGAATTAGGCTATGCCGGTGTACAGCTGGGCACAAGATTTCTGGCTACCAATGAATGCATTATTACCGACGCCTATAAACAGGCCATTGTTGATTCATCGGAAGAGGATATTGTCTGGACCAACAAAATAGCCGGCAATAATTCTTCGGTCATCAAGACTGAGGATATTATGAAAGGTGGTTTGCGAACTGGGCCAGTTATTAATTTTATGCTGAGAAAACCCAACCTGAAAAAGTATGCCAGGATGTGGTTGATGAGCAAAGGTATTCGTAACTACAGCAAAACAGCATTTAGCGATGATGTTAAATTTTGGCAGGCAGGTAAAGGACTCGGCAACATACAGTCAGTGGACTCGGTTGCCGATGTTATGCGCGAATTTACGCTTGCCCGCTAGTGCAGTTGAGCTAGAAAGAGCTCCAATTAAACTCATTATCAAAGCCATATTTTGAGGATTTCAGCGAACTATAGGTCGGTTGCGGAACATAGTTTGGAAGACTTTTCTCTGTCAAAAAAATCCCTCGCAACTGCGGTGTGGGGGACTTTTTATACCTGTTGTGCACCATTTGTATTACCTATTCACTGTTGCACAATCATGCCTGTACTATATAGTTGCTGCTCAATTAATCGGAGTTATTTTGGCGGAGTAAATCAATGTCAGGATACGGTCATTGGATCGCTAATGTTGGAAAGTGGCAAGGATTGAAAAGATGAAAAAACTGCTAATAACTATTATTTTGACATTTGGACTGTTCTCCTGCAGTGAGACAGAGAAAACAGATCAGAACAGATATTTGGAATCACTGCCTGTGATCGGCAGCATAGTTCGAGTTGATTCACGACTTGATGACATCGTTCCCCAAGGCGCCAAATTGGAAATTCTTGCAGATGGACACGAGTGGACTGAGGGCCCAGTGTGGGTGCCAGCGCTTGAGGCTGTTTTATATTCTGATATTCCGAACAATGCCATTTACCGCTGGAGTAAGAACAGGGGCGCCTCTCTGTGGTTAAAGCCTGCCGGTTATACGGGTGAGACCAAGCGAGCTGGCGAACTCGGCTCAAACGGACTGCTGCTTGACAGGGAAGGGCGTCTGCTTCTGGCCCAACATGGAGACCGCCGCCTTGCTCGCCTGACCAGTTCATTGGACGCCCCAAAAGCCGAATTTGAAACAGTTGTTGAAAAGGTAGATGCAAAACGCTTCAACTCACCCAATGACCTTGCTATGCGGGCTAATGGTGATATTTATTTTACAGATCCACCCTATGGATTGGTTTATGGAGTAGAGGATCCAGCGAAGGAGTTAGCTGTTCAGGGAGTCTATCGGCTTGAGACTGACGGCAGGGTGACACAGCTTATCGATGACTTGACCCGACCAAACGGCATTGCATTTTCGCCAGACCAGCAACTTCTTTATGTCGCAAACTCTGATGAGAAGCAACCGGTTATTATGGTCTATCCCGTTGCGCCAAACGGCGAACTTGGAAATGGTAAGATCTTCTTTAATTCATGGGGTGACGGTCTTGCGGTCGATCAGCAGGGGCGTCTATATGTAGCAGGGCCAGACAATGGCGTTATGATCCTGAGTCCAGACGGTGAGCATCTGGGTTCACTAAATACCACGCAACGTACCTCAAATTGCACATTTGGTGATGAGGGTGCAACGCTCTATATAACCTCAGATATGTACCTACTCCGCGTCCAGCTGAGTGTGAAGGGGATGGGCTTCTAGTCAAAGTCCAATCGTTCAAACGCTATATTTTAGGAGGTCGCCGTGTTAAAAAATATTACGCACGATAACTACCGACGACAAACCAATCCAAAGTGTATTAAAGGCGACCATCGTCGGTAGTAATTTTCGCTCAGACACCCAAATCAGCAGAGCGGAGGTAAACAGAGTCACTATATGTAGCTGCCAAATTTCTTTTTGCCAGACAAGCCCGGGCAAAATAACAGCCGCTTTAGCGATCCAGGCGCCTGCTTCTACTACGTTGTAATTGACCCAATAACCCTCCTGAAACCAAAGTCGATAGCTACCGGCAATATTGGCAAAGCCGATTTTAAAATAAACAAAGGTGGTGATGGTCAAAAAGGTTACCGCTGAGACAATAATATCCAAAATGTACTCCAATAATCAGGGCGCTATCATACACAGAAATACGCTAACTGACTGTTGTAAGATTAATTCGCGGCAGACTATTTTATGTTACATTCGCAGCATAACTAAAATCACCAAACGCAGGGTATGTATAAATTATTATCAAGTTCTCATCTCAATTATTTTGCTAGGTACTCTGGCGAGTAACGGGGCTGGATTCTGAGCGGAGCTAGCAAGTGCATCATGAGTAAAAACAAGAATATTCCGATAGTCGTTGGCGTGGGGCAGGTTGTTGACCACTGGAATGGCGCGGATCCCGCTGAAGCCCCAAGCCCATTGGGTTTGGCGACCGAGTCTATTGCGCGGGCATTGGCCGATACAGGTAGTAGCGATCTGCACAGGGCTGTGGATACCTTAGCCGTTATAAGGGCATTTACCGACTCTTTGCGCACACCTTTTGACCCCTTTGGCAAGGCGGTGAATTTTCCTGCTGCCATAGCGCAAGGGGCTGAGATAGCACCACCAAAGCAGATTATTTATTCCTCAGCTGGGGGCGAGCAACCCCAGTCTTTGGTCAATGAGCTGTGCAGAGATATTGCAAATGGTTGTATCCGCACGGCAATGATTGTCGGCAGTGAAGCCAATGCGGCACTAAAAAACGCGTTAAAGCGCGGTGTAACTTTAAATTGGGCCTCTGAGGTCAGTGCAGATATTGAGGACCGTGGGCCAAAAATAGACTTTATCTCCGCCTATGAAATTGCCAATGGTATCGGATTGCCTCCCTCAACATATGCAGCAATGGAAGAGGCGCTACGGGCAAGACTCGGCATGACAAAATCTGAGTACCTGGATTATATGGCGGGAATTTGCTCGGCTATGTCAAAAACCGCGGCGCAAAATCCTTTCGCTCAGTACCCTCAGATAATGACCAGAGAATTTTTGGCACAACCATCGACGAAAAATTATCCCATCAGCGATCCTTACCTGAAATGGCATGTGGCGCAGGACGCAGTGAATCAAGGCTCGGCACTTATCTTAACCTCTGTTGAGCATGCGCAAGAACTGGGCATTGCCGAGGACAAATGGATTTATCTTCACGGTTATTCTGAGGTGAAGGATAGGCTGGTCTCTGAACGTCCCGATCTGTCGAGATCTCTGGCTCTTGAACTGGCTGTGACCAGTGCGATCGAACGGGCAGGACTTTCAGCGCAGGATATCGCTTATAGAGATATCTACAGTTGCTTTCCCATTGTTGTCCATTTGGCGGCCGAGATTTTGGGGTTAGACCCGACCCATGACGAGATGACGGTGACCGGCGGTCTGCCTTTTTTTGGTGGAGCCGGTAATAACTACTCCACCCATGGGATCGCCAGTCTGGTCGAAAAACTGCGTGATGACAGAGAGGCCTATGGTTTGGTTATTGCTAACGGCGGCTTTATTAGCAAGCAGGCCGCTGGGGTTTACTCGGCTATAGCAGCACAAGATTGGACAGATCATGCAAAGGACAGTTTGCAAGATCAAATTCAGGCTCAAGAGGAATTCCCGCTCTTGGCGCAAGATTGCGAGGCCGAGATCGAGGCCTATACCGTGCGGCACAATCGCCACGGCTGCAATCACGGATATTTATTTGCCCGCAATGCTGAGGGTCGAGTAATGGCCTCAGTGGAGCCTGATCACCGCCTTACCATGCAAGCCCTGCATGAGGCTGAAAGCCCTGTGGGTCGAACCGTTAAAATAACTCATCGAGATGGTAAAAATTATCTCGTTAATCCCCATCAGTTAGGAGTTCCCATGTCAGACGATTTTCTCAGCCGCACCTATAACTATATTGAGCTTAAGAGAGATGGCCATATTCTTGAGATTACCCTTAATCGTCCAGACTCATACAATGCGCTGTTTAGTGCGGCACATTTTGAGTTGGCAGAGGTTTTTGATGCGTTTGAGCAGGATCAGGAGCTCTGGGTTGCCATTATTACCGGCGCCGGAGAAAAGGCTTTTTGTAGTGGCAATGACCTCAAGGTGACAGCCAGTGGTGGTGATATGTCGGTGCCAGACTCTGGGTTTGCGGGTCTTTGCTCGCGGACTAATAGAGAGAAGCCTGTTATTGCTGCTGTTAATGGTGTGGCCATGGGTGGTGGTCTTGAAATCGTCTTGTCATGTGACCTTGCCGTAGCCGAGCCCAGTGCAACCTTCGCCTTGCCAGAAGTGAAGGTTGGCCTATTTGCTGCCGCTGGTGGTATCCAGCGTTTGCTCCGTCAGGTTGGTGAAAAGAAAGCGATGGAGCTTATATTGACCGGCCGCAAAGTTGATGCAACCGAGGCCCAAGGGCTGGGCCTGATCAATTCTATCAGTGAAAAGGGCTCAGTGATGGATGCGGCAAGAGCTCTTGCACAGACCATCGCTACAAATTCCCCAACCTCAGTGCGCGCCTCAAAGCGAGTAATTACTGGTGTTGATGCACTGAATGATTGGGATGCGGCTCTGGCTTTAAGTAAGGCCGAAATTGTCAGTTTGCTGCAGACCAAAGATGCGATAGAAGGGGTGACGGCCTTTGCCCAAAAGCGCAAACCAAACTGGATCAATGGCTAAACAGCCATTGTTGGCCTCAGCTTAGGCTTGCGATAGAGACATTATTATCTGTGGACTGTGGACTGTGGTCAGAGGATGATCACAGTCCTCCCCTCTGTGCCTAAGGATAAATCAGAATCCAACTGTAGAGATACATCGCTGTCACCAGCACAAATAGAATGACCCCGAAACCTATTCTAAGTCCCAATTCAAAAAGCTGTTTTTTCTCTATGCTGATCATGATGTCAATATCCTCTGTGATGAAATCTTATGTGTCTGCTTTTTCTTTAATGCGAATGATTATCATTTACATTAAGGCTTAGGTCAACTAGAATTGTCGAATTGGTAATTTTGGTGCTCTGTCGAGTACCAATGACTGTTCACAATCAAGATATTGTTGAAGGCTATAAAAATGATGAAATTACGTTTTCTATGTGCGAACCATCGCAGTGATCTGGAGCACAATGTAAGCCGAGCGATTAAGTTTTGGCAGACCGGCTTTGATACAGGGCAGTTTTATACTGATCGATTGCAGTGGGCCGATGCGATTCCACATTTAGGCTGTGCCTTTGAAGCGGCAGAAATATTACTTACTCAGAATTCAGTGGATACTGAGGTGTCCTGCCAATGGCTGACCGCCTCTGCGCTGTTACTGGCGACCAGCTTTAATGGAACCAACTATACAGCTGAGGCCGAAGACGTTATCTGGATGGCCATCAATCGCTTGGAACAGCAGTTGTCACAGGATCCCAGTCAGGCAGTTTGGGTGGGCCGACATCTAAGTCAACTATATGAGCAGTTAAAAGTCTGTATTGTTCTAAATGACCCCAATGCAAAGGAACCTCATGCCCAGATCAATGCATCTGATCGGATTGGGCAACTGCACTAAGGTTAATGCGCGGCGCGCAATTCAATCAAGCAAGGTTATTCTGATGGCTTTGAGATAGTATGCTAGACATCGATTGTTGCTCTGGCCAAGACTCTATGTTTCATCTCTTTTTGCACTTTTTAGTTCCGCTGTTAGTCGCGTACCTGTGCTTTACTAAAAATTGGAAAGTCGCTTACGTAATAATGATGTCAACAATGCTGGTCGACCTTGATCATCTATTAGCGACGCCTATTTACAGTCCAACAAGATGCAGCATTGGTTTTCATCCATTGCATCAGCCGGGGTTGATTATTCTCTACCTGGTCTTATGTTTTGTGCCTAAAACAAGGCTAGTGGGGCTGGGCTTGAGTATTCATATGGCACTCGATGCCATTGATTGCCAATTTATGACCAGCTGAGTTTAACTCTTAGCCTCTGAGGATATAGCTCAGTAGAGCTGGTTATCGACAAGCGGAACCTCCAATGCATTGGTTGTACCTTTTTCAGGACCGCCGATCATTTCATCATAGGGGCTGGTATGTCTGAGCACTGTCTCATTTGCCTTGACGCCTTGCAGCAGCTTTTGCAGTTCGACCAGATTGCGAGCTTTGACAAACTGTCCTTTGCTGTCAGCAATATAATGCTCTTCGCCATCAATGATTGCCGAGACCATATAAAGGCTTAAATCAACAGAGTGATAAATCAGCTTATCGATAACGAAATATTTCTTAAGTTTGTCCAGTGGCATTGCCATTGTTATTACCTGCAGCTGTTATTTTTTCGAGTAAAACTAAATATCCTGCAAAAAAATACGCATCTATATAAAATCTAGATGCTTTATTGCGCCCATAAAAAAGCCCCCGCACTATGGAGGCTTTCGGGATAACCTAATTTAGAGCAGCTGCATTGCCATCATAACCATGCAGATCATAGATGCGAGCCAAGCCAGGGATCGAATATAGGAGCCACCCGACATATACAGGGGAACATAAACGATACGCAGAGCCAGCCAAGCAGTTGCCAAGCCAAGATTGTCAACATCCATCTGAATCGACAGTAAACACAGGGCTAGAAAAGCTGGCAAGCTCTCCTGCAGGTTTAACTTTGCTCGATCTACTCGGCGATACAGTGCTGAGGTCTCTACCTCTTCTTCACGACTGGAAAGGAGGTAGGCGGCATTTTTTAAATTCATAACCATTGGCAGCAGCCAAATTTGGACAAGCGCCAGAGCGAGGGCGGCGATAATAACGGCGGACATTGAAGTGGGCATGCTTGAGTTCCTTTATTGTAGTAGTTTTATGTTGATTCATAGGCCAAGCCTAATATAGGTTAAATTATTCTCACTTGATAGCCTGAGGGCGCAGTTGTCGCTCCATTACCCTTTTGGCGTATGATTCACATGCTCTATGCAATGCTAGACTTGCCACCTTAATCCAGGAACAGAGAAGCTCAGTATGGCGGATGCCTCTTCAGGAAATTATAACCAGCCCATAGGTGGCAACGAATTGCCAAGATTTGCGGGTCAGGCCAGTTTCTTCCGGCTGCCTGTTCAGCCCAATGCCCAGGGGTTAGATGTGGCGCTTATAGGTATGCCCGTCGATATAGGGACCAGCAATCGCAGTGGCGCACGACTTGGCCCGCGTGAAATTCGCACGGAGTCAGTGCTGGTGCGCCCCTATGGTATGGCCACTCAGGCCGCACCATTTGATTCCTTTCAAGTGGCAGATATTGGTGATGTGGCGGTTAACCCCTATAACCTGTTAAAAACCGTTGATGCAATTGAATTGGCCGTTGATAAGGTTGTCGCGGCGGGGGCGAAGCCTGTCTCAGTCGGTGGCGATCATACCTGTACCCTGCCTATCCTGAGATCATTAGCCAAAGCTCATGGTCCTATGGCACTGGTTCATGTCGATGCCCACGGCGACATTAATGACGAGATGTTCGGTGAAAAAATTGCCCATGGCACCGTATTTAGACGCGCCATCGAAGAGGGCCTAGTGGATACCAGCAAGATGTTTCAGATTGGTCTTAGAGCCACTGGCTATGCGGCAGATGATTTTGATTGGTCGCGACAGCAGGGGGCCACCGTTATTAGCGCAGAGGAATGCTGGTACAAGTCTCTGGCACCCATGATGGGTCAGATACGAGAGACTATTGGTCCAGATACGCCAGCCTACCTGACCTTTGATATCGATGGACTCGATCCCTCAGTCGCACCTGGTACAGGGACGCCAGAGCCCGGTGGGCTGAGCGCATCTCAAGGGCTAGAAATTATTCGGGGCTGCTATGGTTTGAATCTAGTCGGCTGCGACCTTATGGAAGTGTCGCCACCTTATGATACGACGGGCAACACCTCATTACTTGCCGCCAATCTGATTTTTGAGATGCTCTGTAGCCTGCCGGGCTGTATTAGGCGCAGTTAATCGCAATCAATCATCACGCACTATGGGCGCCGGTGTACCTTCAAACACCGTGCCCCAAATCTCAATATCTTTTATGCGCTTGGGGTTTACCTTATAGGGGTCCGCCTCAAGAATGGTGAAATCGGCTTTTTTACCTGCCCTGATTGAGCCAATTTCGTCCTCATAGCCCATGATCCAGGCCGCATTAATGGTGATGGCGCGCAGCGCCGCATCCAGGCTAACCCGCTCAAGACTGCCCGTTAGATTGCCATTAATAGTAATGCGGTTGACCGCTGCAGATACCAGCGTCAGCGGTTCTAAGGGTGCCATAGGGCTATCTGAATGGAAGGCGAAAGGCACGCCTAAACGCTCCAGTGAACCCAGTCGCACCATTTGATTGCCGCGGTCGGCACCGAGCCATTGCTCGCTGTATATGTCGCTAAGAATAAAATGATAATAGGGATTGGCGGATACCACAGCCCCAAGCTCTTTTAACTGCCGGTTTTGGTCTTCTGTGGTGTAGGCAAAATGTTCCAGCGCTAGACGATGATCCACTGTAGGAGTATTTTTCTGCAAGGTCTTGAGTAAATCGATTAGTACTTCTGCACTGCCATCGCCATTGGTATGGGCATGCAGTTGATAACCCGCATCCCAAAATGTCTGGGCCCACTGCTGGGTGACCTCCTTAGAGACCATCCATACGCCCTCATGGCCATCGATATAGCCGGGAAACTTAAACTGTGCCAGCCCGCTGTATATCGCGCCATCGATCATTAGCTTAAAACGCCGATCAAACTTGACTCGATGACTGCTCTCGTCGCGCCACTTATCGACCTGCTGTAGTGCCTGTTCGATGGTCTGCTTACGACCGATAAAGTCGGTGATAATCGGGGTTAAAATAATTCTCGCAGGAGCCTGACTGCTTTCGACTGTATGGCGAATAAGGCCGATTTCAGCATCCGGATTGCCGAATACGCCAGTGCCCATATCCAGCGCTGTGGTGACACCACCTTGATGAACCATCTGGATAAAGTTTTGCATGCCCTTGCCAAAGCGCGCCGGGTCAAAAATAAACGCCATTTTGGGTATTAGTGCGTACATGCCATTTTCATAGAAATGGCCTCTGGACCAGCTTGTCAGCGGATGGCCCACCAGGTCAGCTTCAGTAACGTCCAGTAGTGCAAGGGCGGCATCATTAGCGATTATCTCATGGAAGGATCGATGCCAAAGAATTACCGGCTGGTCAGGGAAGAGTTCGGTTAACTCTTTGCGAAACAATATGCCATGCCAAAGGGGGTGATAGCCCCAGGCGATAAAGGGAATCTTTTTATCTTTGTGCTCAGCGGCCAGCTGTTTAAGTCGTTTGATATAGGCGGTATGAGTTTTGGCGCCCGGAAATTCTCCGGTGGGCAACGACCAGTCATCTGGGGCGATAAAGGCGAACTGAGTGAGCACGGCGGGCAGGCTGGGGTGGACATGGGGGTCAATAAACCCGGGCATAATGACCTTGCCCTCGAAGCGCCGGTCAATGCGGCTATTGGTCCGTTTTATCCAGCTATCCAGAGAGTTGAGGCTACCTACAGCGACAATTTTCCCCTCAGCGACTGCCACTGCCGTGGCTTCGGGAAGTGCGGGTTCCATGGTAATAATCTTTTTGGCGGTGTAGACCACCAGATCATCAATGGCCTTTGGTACATCCGAGCCCTCGGCGCTCCAGCTTGTGGGGCTAAGTAAGAGACATAAAATGGCGAGTTTTATTATTATTCTCATAGGGCGCACCGAATGGACTAGTTATTATTATGACGTCGCTTTCTGATAGCCAAAATAGACCAACTTAGCCTAGTATGGCAAATAATAAAAATAAGGCTATATTAAAAGCCTGACAAATAGAGGAGTGACTCCATGAAGACCAAAGCAGCCGTTGCATTTGGAGCGGGTAAGCCGTTGGAAGTCGTAGAGGTTGATCTCGATGGCCCAAGAGCTGGAGAAGTCTTAGTTGAGATCAAAGCCACCGGTGTCTGCCATACCGATGCATTTACTTTATCTGGCGATGACCCTGAGGGTGCGTTCCCTGCCATTTTGGGCCATGAGGGTGCTGGTGTTGTGGTCGATGTGGGCCCCGGGGTGAAAAACCTTAGGCCCGGTGACCATGTGATCCCGCTCTACACTGCCGAATGCCGTGAATGTGATTTCTGTCTAAACCCCAAAACCAATCTCTGTCAGGCGGTGCGCGCGACCCAGGGCCAGGGCGTAATGCCTGATGGCACCAGCCGTTTCTCTTTTGAGGGCAAGCCGATTCTTCACTATATGGGTTGCTCGACTTTCTCTAACTACACGGTGCTACCAGAAATCTCTCTGGCCAAGGTGCGTGAGGATGCGCCTTTTGACAAGATTTGCTATATCGGCTGTGGTGTAACCACCGGTATTGGCGCCGTTGCCTTCACTATGAAGGTGGAAGCAGGCTCCACCGTGGCTGTGTTTGGTCTGGGAGGTATTGGCCTCAATGTGATTCAGGGCGCCAAGATGGTCGGTGCCACGCGGATTATTGGTATTGATTTAAACCCCGCTCGCGCGGCACTGGGCAAGCAGTTTGGTATGACTGACTTTATTAACCCTCGGGAAGTGGAAAATGTGGTGGACCATATTATTCAAATGACCGGTGGCGGTGTGGATTACAGCTTTGAATGTATTGGCAATGTGGATGTAATGCGTCAGGCGTTGGAGTGTTGCCATAAAGGCTGGGGTGAGAGCTGTATTGTGGGTGTCGCAGGTGCAGGCAAGGAAATTTCAACCAGACCTTTCCAGCTGGTCACCGGTCGCTCATGGCGTGGTACTGCCTTTGGCGGCGCTCGCGGTCGCACCGATGTGCCGAAAATTGTTGACTGGTATATGGATGGCAAGATAAATATCGATGATCTGATTACCCATAAGATGCCGCTGGAAGATATTAATAAGGCCTTTGATTTGATGCATGCGGGCGAAAGTATTCGTTCAGTTGTTGAGTTTTAGGGCGGTATCACAATGTTATCAGAGCAAATTGGCGCCAATCCTAGTTTTGGTGGTCAGCAACTAAGGTACAAACATCAGTCAGCGACACTTAACTGCGAGATGACCTTTAGTATCTATTTGCCACCTCAGGCCAATGATAACCCAGTGCCAGTGCTCTATTGGCTATCAGGGCTGACCTGTACCGATGAAAACTTTGTCCAAAAGGCCGGTGCCCAACAGCATGCCGCCGAGCATGGCATTGCCATAGTCTGCCCGGATACCAGCCCCAGAGGCGAGGCTGTGGCTGATGACCCAGACGGAGCCTATGATATGGGCTTGGGCGCCGGGTTTTATGTAAATGCAACGCAACAACCTTGGGCAGAGCATTACCAGATGTATTCCTATGTGGTCGATGAGCTGCCTGCATTGATTGCTGCTGAGTTTCCCGTCGATGGTCAGCGGGCATCCATTTCAGGGCATTCTATGGGTGGCCATGGGGCACTCACCGTTGCACTTAAGAATCCAGGTCGCTTTAAATCGGTGTCGGCATTTGCGCCTATCTGTTCGCCATTAAACTGTCCATGGGGCCATAAAACCCTGAGCAATTATTTGGGAGACAGCAGAGAGAGTTGGGGGCAATACGATACGGTTGAGCTGGTTAAGCAATCTAAGGCGCAATTGCCGGTATTGGTGGATCAGGGCGCGGGGGATAATTTTTTAGCTGAGCAACTTAAAACTGAGTTATTGATAAATGCGGCGCAAGCGGCTGAATTTCCAATGCAAATTAGGCTGCAGCCCGAGTATGATCACAGTTACTTTTTTATTGCTACGTTTATAGGGGAGCATATTGATTTTCACGCCCATGCACTGGCATAAAAATCAGACTCTAGAAGCAGTCCTTATTAGATAAATAAGAGTCGCTTAGGAAAGGCAGAATAGAGCAGGGATAGTGCTAGACTGCCGGCGATGGCGGGCTTGTGACAGCACAGAGCGGCAAAAATAATATAGGAGTAGTTGAGTTGGGTATCAGCCAAAATGAGCGGCAGTCCATTAGTGATTTGGTAGATCAACACAAAGATCTGCCGGGGGCATTATTGCCTCTACTTCATGCTATTCAGAATGAGGTTGGTTATGTGCCAGACTCTGCGGTTGCCCATATTGCCAGTGGTCTCAATCTCTCTCGCGCTGAAGTACATGGCGTGATCAGCTTTTATCATGACTTTAAAACTCAACCAGTGGGCCGCAATACCGTACAAATCTGTCGCGCCGAGGCCTGCCAATCAATGGGTTCGCGCTTGCTGGAAGCACATGCCAAAGAAACCTTGGGTATTGATTATCATGAGACTACTGCCGACGGCAGTATCAGCTTGGAAGCGGTCTACTGTCTGGGTAACTGTGCCTGTTCGCCCTCAGTGCGCATTAATGACGATGTGTTTGCCCGAGTTGATCAAAATCGTTTTGATGAGCTGATTGCCGATATCCGTGGCGCAGAGGTGAGGAAATGACTTTCTATATTCCGCAGGATACCAGTGCCTTGGCAATGGGTGCCGAATCAGTCGCCCGCGCATTGCAAGCCGCAGGCGTAGAGCCTGTGCGCAATGGTTCCCGCGGTATGTTCTGGTTAGAGCCATTGTTAGAAGTACAAACAGACCAGAGTCGTATCGCCTTTGGTCCGGTTTCCAGTAAAGATATTCCCAGCATTCTCGATGCGCTGGACGCAGATCCCAGTGCTCATAGCCTTTACCTTGGCGATGTCGAGCAAATTCCTTATCTCGCCAGCCAGCAGCGTTTAACCTATGCGCGCGCGGGCTTGGGTGACCCGATCTGTCTAGATAACTATCGAAAATTAAATGGTTTTACAGGGCTTAAAAATGCCCTGACCATGACTAGCCAGCAAATTGTTGATCAGGTAAAAGACTCTGGCCTGCGCGGTCGTGGGGGTGCAGCATTTCCTGCCGGGATTAAATGGCAGACGGTTTTAGACTGCGACTCAGCGCAAAAATATATTGTCTGCAATGCCGATGAGGGCGACTCCGGCACCTTTGCTGATCGTCTAGTGATGGAGTCAGACCCCTACCAGCTTATTGAGGGCATGTGCATTGCCGGTTTGGCTGTGGGTGCCACTCAGGGTTATATCTATCTGCGCTCAGAATATCCGATGGCCCATAAACTGCTCAATATCGCTATCGAAAGAGCCGTAGAAGCCAACTTCCTCGGCGATAATATTCAGGGTTGCGGCAAAACTTTCCATCTGGAAGTGCGTTTAGGTGCCGGCGCCTATATCTGTGGTGAAGAGACCTCATTGCTGGACAGCCTTGAGGGCAAGCGTGGCATGGTTCGCGCCAAGCCCCCATTGCCTGCGATCGAAGGCCTGTTTGGCCAACCCACGGTAGTTAACAATGTGCTGACGCTGGCTGCAATCTCAACTATTTTGGAGCAGGGCGCCGAGACCTATCAAAACTTTGGTATGGGCCGCTCTCGCGGAACTCTGGCCATTCAGCTGGCCGGCAATATTAAACGCGGTGGACTGATTGAACTGGCCTTTGGTGTCACTTTACGTGAAGTGGTTGAAGACTATGGGCAGGGCACTTACAGCGGTCGCGCCATTCGTGCTATTCAGGTGGGCGGGCCCCTGGGGGCATTTTTGCCCGAGTCCCAATGGGATATGCCCATGGATTACGAAGCCTTTGCGGCGATTAAAGCCATGATTGGCCATGGCGGTATTGTGGTATTTGATGACACCGCCGATATGGCCGCTCAGGCCCGATTTGCCATGGAGTTCTGTGCGGTGGAATCCTGTGGTAAATGCACACCTTGCCGGATTGGCTCGGTGCGCGGCGTTGAAGTTATTGACCGTATTGTCGCTAATAAAGATCGCGATAATAATTTAATTCTGTTGCACGACCTGTGCGATACCATGGAGCTTGGGTCCCTTTGCGCGATGGGTGGAATGACGCCATTTCCCGTGCGCAGCGCACTTACACATTTTATGAATGACTTTACCGGCGAAGGTAAAGGAGATAACTAATATGTTGGAATTCTACGAACCCCAAGCAGATTACGGTACCCCGGAAAGCACTAGCACTGAGCTGGTAACCCTGAGCATTGATGGTGTTGAAGTGACAGTGCCAGAAGGCACCTCAGTGATGCGCGCCGCTGCCGAAAGCGGAGTAAAAATCCCCCGCTTATGCGCCACAGATCAGCTTAAATCTTTTGGTTCTTGCCGCGTATGCTTAGTTGAAATTGAAGGCCGCCGTGGTTTCCCCGCCTCCTGTACCACCACCGTAGAAGCGGGTATGGAAGTCAAAACCCAGTCCGATGAAATTGGCAAGCTGCGCCGCAATGTGATGGAGCTGTATATCTCCGATCACCCGCTGGACTGCCTGACCTGCCCAACTAATGGCGACTGCGAACTGCAAGATACCGCCGGTGAACTGGGCCTGCGCTCGGTGCGCTACGGTTTTGAGGGCGAGAACCATCTGGTGGCTGAGAAAGATGAATCCAATCCCTATTTCACCTTCGACCCCTCCAAATGCATTGTCTGCTCACGCTGCGTGCGCGCCTGTGAAGAGGTACAGGGCACCTTTGCCCTGACCATTGATGGTCGTGGTTTTGAATCCAAAGTTAGCGCCAGTCAGGCGGAAGACTTTATGGACTCCGAGTGTGTGTCCTGTGGCGCCTGTGTCAATGCCTGCCCCACCGCAACGCTCACCGAAAAAAGCATTATTGAAGTGGGCAAGCCCGAGCATTCCGTCACTACCACCTGCGCCTACTGCGGCGTGGGCTGCTCGTTTAAAGCCGAGATGAAAGGCAATCAGATGGTGCGCATGACCCCTTACAAAGATGGCAAGGCCAATGAAGGCCATGCCTGCGTGAAGGGCCGCTTTGCCTTTGGTTATGCCACCCATAAAGACCGTATTACCGTGCCCATGATTCGCGATTCTATTGACGACCCATGGAAAGAAGTGTCTTGGGAAGAGGCCGTGACCTACACTGCCAAGCGTTTTAAAGATATTCAAAGTCAGTATGGCCGCACCAGCATTGGTGCCATCTCATCTTCAAGATGCACCAATGAAGAAGTGTACCTGGTGCAAAAAATGGTGCGTGCAGGCTTTGGCAATAATAATATCGACACCTGTGCTCGAGTTTGCCATTCACCCACAGGTTTTGGGTTAAAAACCACCTTGGGTGAATCTGCTGGTACCCAAACCTTTGCCTCCGTGGCCGATGCCGATGTAGTTGTGGTGATGGGCGCTAACCCCACCGAAGCCCATCCGGTATTTGGTTCGCGACTTAAGCGTCGCCTTCGTGAAGGCGCCAAACTAATTGTGATCGACCCGCGCAAAATTGAGCTGGTAAGTTCGCCCCATATTACCGCCGACTATCATTTGCCCGTTCGCCCAGGCACCAATGTCACCATTTTGAATGCCTTAGCGCATGTTGTTGTAAACGAAGGGTTGGAAGCGCGAGACTATATTGAAGAGCGTTGCGACGTTCCCGAGTTTGAAAAATGGCTGGCCTTTATCGGTGACCAACGCCACTCACCAGAAAACACCGAAAGTATTACCGGAGTGCCTGCCGCTGATCTGCGCGCGGCGGCACGCTTGTACGCCACTGGCGGCAATGGAGCCATCTTCTATGGCCTAGGTGTCACCGAGCACAGCCAGGGCTCAACTGCCGTGATGGGCATTGCCAACCTTGCCATGCTGACTGGCAATATTGGTCGCGATGGTGTGGGTGTAAACCCATTGCGCGGTCAAAACAATGTGCAGGGCTCATGTGATATGGGTTCATTCCCCCATGAGCTGCCAGGCTACCGCCATATCTCTGATAGTGCGACCCGTGAGTTATTTGAAGGAGAGTGGGGCGTGTCTCTAGACTCCGAGCCCGGCCTGCGCATCCCCAATATGTTTGATGCGGCGCTGGATGGCGACTTTAAAGGCCTTTACTGCCAAGGCGAAGATATCGCCCAGTCCGACCCCAACACCCAGCATGTAGAGGCCGCTCTGCGCTCAATCGAATGCTTGGTCGTGCAGGATATCTTCCTTAATGAAACCGCCAAATTTGCCCATGTATTTTTGCCCGGCGCCTCTTTCTTAGAAAAAGATGGCACCTTTACCAATGCCGAGCGTCGTATCTCCAGAGTGCGCAAAGCCATGCCACCCCTAAGCGGCAAAGCCGACTGGGAAGGCACCATGGCTCTGGCTAATGCCCTGGGCTGCGAGATGAACTACAGCCACCCCTCAGAAATTATGGATGAGATTGCGCGCCTAACCCCAACTTTTAACGGTGTGTCATACGACAAATTAGAACAACTGGGCAGTATCCAGTGGCCCTGTAATGACAACACTCCAGAGGGCACACCGATTATGCATATCGATGAATTTGTGCGCGGCAAAGGCTTCTTTGCCATGACCGAATATGTGCCTACCACCGAGCGCGCCAATCGCAAATTCCCACTGCTGCTCACCACTGGCCGTATCCTGTCTCAATATAATGTAGGCGCCCAAACCAGACGCACCGACAATAGCGAATGGCACGGCGAAGACCTGCTGGAAATCCATCCACATGATGCCGAAGAGCGCGGTATTAACCATGGCGATTGGGTCGGCATCAACAGCCGAGTAGGGGACACGGTTCTGCGTGCCGATGTCACCGAGCGAGTAAAGCCCGGAGTTGTGTACACCACCTTCCACCATCCGGTATCCGGCGCCAATGTCATTACCACCGACAATAGCGACTGGGCCACCAACTGCCCAGAGTACAAGGTGACCGCGGTGCAACTGAGCAAAGTAACCGAACCCTCCAACTGGCAGGCGCGACAAAAATCCTTTGATAAGCAGCAGCAAGGCTTGTTACAGCAAGGTTTGTTGCAGGATGCGCGGAGTTAGGGTGAGTAACGGCAGTTCAGCTAAAGTATCACGCACAGTCTGGAATGCCGGAGATATCAGCGAGGGGTCCGACCATGTGGCCACAGAGACAGCCGTGGCTATGGTCTATAACGGCATCTCCCATGTGGTAATGATGGCAACACCAGACGATTTAGAAGATTTTGCGCTGGGGTTTAGCCTCAGCGAAGGGATTTTAAGCTCCCCGAAACAGTTGCTAGATTATGAAGAGGTGACAACCGACAAAGGCATAGAGCTGACATTAACCATCACCGCCGAGCCTTTTGCTGCATTAAAAGAACGCCGCCGCAATTTGGTAGGGCGCACCGGCTGTGGTCTCTGTGGTGCAGAGTCTTTAGAGCAAGCCATCACCGCCCCAAACAGTATTACTGCAGAGTTAACTATTAGCCACAAAGCCTTGCAGCGAGCCATAGCCGCTTTAGGTGGCGAGCAACAGTTGCAGCAACAGACCGGTGCCGTGCATGGCGCGGCCTGGTGCAATGCTCAGGGCGAGATACAGGTGCTACGCGAAGATGTAGGCCGCCATAATGCCTTGGATAAATTGCTGGGTGGGATTAGCAAGCAAGAACAAGAAGCGGGCTTTGTGCTGGTGACCAGCAGAGCCAGCTATGAAATGGTAGCTAAAACTGCCAGTGCCAATATTCCATTATTGGCGGCAGTGTCGGCGCCCACATCCTTGGCCATAGAGTTGGCAGAACAGTCGAGTTTAACACTGGTTGGATTTTCAAGAACAGGCCGGCATGTGATTTATACCAATGGCCACCGGCTTACAGAAGCTTAAAAGTAGAAGAGAACAAAATGTCTGAATCCAAAATTGAACGCCTTGTTAGCATGATTAATCAGATAGCACTGAATATGAGTGCTAATGGGGATGACCAAATGGTTGCTGATCAGGTTGCTCAGCATCTGGAGAAGTTTTGGTCGCCGCCGATGAAAAACCTTATTACCGAACAGCCATCAGATGCTGATCTTGGTCTTTCGCCTATCGCGCAGATTGCGGTTCAGAATCTGCTTGTTATGCAGGACGCTAAGCAAGTATAGCCATTCATCCTCATTCCGTTTCGTCATATTGAGCAAGGCGAAATATCTCTTGCTACTTCGCTCCGCTCAGTGTGTCTTGTGCTTCGTAAGAGAGCTAGAGTGTGCCCCTATTATTTTTGGCAATCCTCAAATTCTTGTCTAATCTTATTTATAGAATAAAAAGACGCCCCAGATAAAAAATGAAGGGGCGTCTTGCTAATTGAGTTTTTATAAGGCGCCTCTATGAAGTCTTCAGTATTTATTGCAACAAGCGCCGACGGTTATATTGCAACTATTGATGGCGGTGTTGAATGGCTTGAAACCAACGTTGATTTAGGTGAGCAGTCCGATATGGGTTTCAATAGTTTTATCGACTCGGTTGACTGCATGATCATGGGTCGTGGCTGTATGGAGAAATTGGCCAGTTTTAATTTTACCCCCGAGACCTGGCCTTATGGGGGCATTCGAATTATTGCCCTTAGCCGCAGTATTAAAGTAGTTCCCCAGAGTCTAAGATCCAGAGTTGAGCTCTATTCTGGTGATATACCAACTCTTATTTCACGTCTTGAGAATAAGGGTTTCAAGCATGCTTATATCGACGGCGGGGCTACTATTACTTCATTTCTAAATCATAAACTCATCAATGAAATGACTATCACACAGGTACCCATATTACTTGGCTCGGGTAAAGTACTCTTTGGTGAGTCAAACCAACAAATAAATCTTCAACATGCTCGAGCCACTGTATTTGCGGAAGAGAAGGAGCATGCTGCGATGGTATTGGAGTGGATTCGGCGTAAAGACCCGAGGATGGATATAGAGCTAAAGGATTATTTGTTTACTGATAAGCCAATAGCACATTTCCATCTATAAAGACTCGGGGCCTGCCGTTAGAGCATTTCATGTTGATGGCAATATCGGTGCTGATGGCACCCAAGATGGCGCAACGCTTACCGCTCCTGACGCCAATCTGCTTGTTGAAGGTGCGGGTGCAGATGCTGGCATAGGTGCGGATGTGGATGCGTTAACCTTTGTTGCAGAAGACAATGTGGGCCCGAATACCAGCTGGGTTGCTGAGTAAGTTTTTAGAGGGTTTAGCAAATGCGTTTTTTGACCGCCTGTCTTGTTTTGACAGGGGCGCTAACCGGTTGTGGCGGTGGCTCAGGTAGCACCGCTAGTTCAGTTAGCCCAGTTAGCGAGGGTAAGGGCACAAGCAGTTCGATTGGAAGTGCTGACACCAACTCGTTGGGCGCCGTTACGATTGAAGGTGAGGCGCAGACTGGTCAGGTACTCAGTGCCTCGGTTCAAGACGCTGATGGATTCGCCGAGTCAGCGCTCAGCTATATATGGATGGCCGACGGTGAGCCAGTTGCAGGGGCATCAGAGCGCCAGTTTGAGCTGAGTAGCACTCAAGTGGGTGCAGTAATCACTGTGGCGGTTGCCTATACCGATAACGAGGGTTTTGCGGAAAGCCTTGAGTCGACCGCTACTCTCGCTGTTACTCCAATCGTTACTCCGGTCGTTGTTCCTGAGCCTATCGTCAATGATGCCGCATCAGTTTCTGTTATCGGCAGCCCCCAGGTCGGCCAGACATTAACGGCGGTTGTCACCGACCTAAATGGGATAAGCGGCAGCATTACTTATCAGTGGCTGATCGATGGCACTGCCGTTAGCGGCGCGAATACCGATACCTACAATGTGACTGCGGCCGAGATAGGCGCTGAGATTACGGCGAGTGCCAGCTTTACCGATGATGAACAGTTTGTTGAGTCGCCGCTATCCGATTCTATAGGCGCTGTTACTGCTTTTGTTGGCTTAGATCCCAATGTACCTCCGGGACAAAATTTCGATTTACTTGGCTGGAAGTTAGATACGCCAGAGGAGAGCCCACCTGGTCTGGGCACTAAAATCGATGAGGTAACATTGTCTAATGGCTATACTCATCCAGAGTACTTTTGGACCGCAGATGACGGCGGTATGGTTTTCCGTGTGACCAATGCGGGCGGCAGAACCTCTTCAGGCGCGATGTACCCGCGTTCCGAGTTACGTGAGATGCTAAGACGCGGACAGTCTGGCATTAGCACTCGCGGCTCAGGCAATGACCCGTCCCTCAACAACTGGGTATTTTCCAGTGCACCTGCATCAACCCAGTCACTGGCCGGTGGAGTCGATGGTGAACTCAAGGCCACATTGGCAATGAACGCTGTTACTACAACCGGTGCAACATATCGTATTGGTCGGCTGGTAGTGGGTCAGATTCATGCAAAGGATGATGAGCCTATTCGTTTATATTACCGAAAGCTGCCAGGAAACCAACGTGGGTCAATCTATGCCGCACATGAAATTAATGGTGGAGATGACACTTATTATGAGATTGTTGGTAGTAGATCTAGTTATGCAGATGATCCTGAGGATGGCATTGCCTTAAATGAGGTTTGGTCTTATGAGATTCTTGCGGTCGGCAATTTTTTAACAGTGACCATTCGACGTGGGGATCTCAGTGGTGAAATTCTGGGTATTGCAGAGATAGATATGACTCAGAGTGGTTACAGCACTGCCGATGAATTTATGTATTTCAAGGCTGGAGCATACAACCAAAACAATGATGATGATGGTGGACTTCCGGACGACTTCTCCCAGCTTACCTTCTATCATCTTACAGCGACTCATAATTAGTGCTTTAGCCATGATCGCGTTGGTGCGATGCACTGGGTTGCATAAATATCTGGTCATACCAAT
>JAQWUP010000029.1 GCA_029242085.1 Porticoccaceae bacterium | reverse complement strand
GCACTGTCTATCTCAGGTATCCCTTTTAATGGCCCAGTTGGCGGCGCTCGTGTAGGTTACACCGAAGAGCAGGGCTACCTGCTGAATCCAACCTACAGCGAACTCGCTGAATCCTCATTAGATATGGTTGTTGCTGGTACCAAAGACGCAGTATTGATGGTTGAATCAGAAGCCAGCGAACTGTCAGAAGACACCATGCTGGGCGGCGTTCTGTTCGCTCACCAGGAAATGCAAACTGTTATCAGCGTAATCGAAGAGCTGGCCGCTGAAGCTGGCAAGCCACGTTGGGATTGGCAGGCAGAAGAAGAGAACACCGAGCTTAAAGCTGCACTGACAGGCCTGGTAGGCTCTGATCTGGATGCTGCTTACCAAGTAGTTGATAAGCAAGCTCGTGTTGTTTCAGTCAATGGTCTTCGCGACCGTGCCACTGAAGAATTGGCTAGCGAAGATGGCCATTCTGCAGAAGACATCAAAGACGCCTTCAAAAAGCTCGAGAAGAGCATTGTGCGTGGTCGCATCATCCGTGGTGAGCCACGTATCGATGGTCGTGACACCAAGAAAGTTCGCGCCATTAACGTAGAAGTAGGTATTCTCGACAAGGTTCATGGTTCATCATTGTTCACCCGTGGTGAGACACAGGCCATCGTTGCCGCCACACTGGGATCAACCCGTGATGCACAGATGATCGACGCCCTCGAAGGCAAAAGAGACGATCCATTTATGCTGCACTACAACTTCCCTCCCTACTCAGTAGGCGAATGTGGCCGTATCGGCTTCACTAGCCGTCGTGAAGTAGGACATGGTCGTTTAGCCCGTCGCGGTATCAATGCCGTACTGCCTTCACAGGAAGATTTCCCATATGCCATGCGTGTGGTATCAGAGATCACAGAATCTAACGGTTCAAGCTCAATGGCTTCAGTTTGTGGCTCAAGCCTGGCACTGATGGACGCTGGTGTACCTCTAAAAGCTCCAGTTGCTGGTATCGCCATGGGTCTGGTTAAAGAGGCCGAAGGCTACGCAGTATTGACCGACATCCTCGGTGACGAAGATCACCTCGGTGATATGGACTTTAAAGTGGCTGGTACAGCTGCAGGTATCACTGCCTTGCAGATGGATATCAAAATCGAAGGTATCACCGAAGAGATTATGGAAATTGCTCTAGAGCAAGCCATGGAAGCTCGTCTGCATATCCTTGATGAAATGAACACGGTCATCGCTTCAGGTCGTGACGAAGTGGCTGAGACAGCACCTCGTATGGGCATGATGCAAATTGATTCCGATAAGATTCGCGATGTTATTGGTAAGGGCGGCGCAACTATCCGTGGTCTTTGTGAAGAGCATAACTCGACTATCGATATCACTGATGATGGCGCGGTTAAAATCTACTCAGAAGACACAGAGGGTCTCAACTCTGCAATGGACGCGATTAAAGCAATCGTAGCCGATCCAGAGCCAGGCACTATCTACGACGGTAAGGTTGTACGTATCGTAGACTTCGGTGCATTTGTTAACTTTATGCCCGGTACTGATGGTCTGGTTCATATCTCTCAGATCGCTCAGGAACGTGTTGCCAAGGTAACCGATTACCTGTCAGAAGGCCAAGACGTTCGCGTTAAGGTCACAGAGATCGACAACCGTGGCCGCGTTAAGCTGTCTATCAAAGAAGCGCAGATCGAAGAGGGCACAGTGCCCGAAGCACCTGCCGCCGCAGAGTCAACTGAAGAGCAAGCGCCAGAAGCTTAATTTTCAGTCAGCAGTAAAAAATCCCTGGCCTTGGCTGGGGATTTTTTTTGCCTGCGGAGTTTAATAGCCTCTGGGTATACCCAGAGGCTATCTGAATTATCGAGGTAGATTGATAGGCTAGTTATTGATGAGAAGACCAAAACAAAACGTTCAAACTATATTTCTTCTAGATGGATGTACCGCGAGAATTAAAATAGATCCTGCATAGGCCCTTGGGATCAATCAGGGCCCGTTTATGGTTGTGATCATTTTCAGAAAAAGAGAGCACCCTGTTTGAGCGAAGCGAGTTGTGCGAACGCTGAAAATGGTCGCAGCCATGGGACCGATCCCAAGGGCCTATGCAGGGTCTATCACCCTCCCAGCCCCCATAACCCAACTAAGCAGAAGCCAAATTAAGCAACTCAGAAGCATGGGAAAGCGTCTGCTCAGTCACTGTCGCACCACCTAGCATACGTGCCAGTTCTTCAACACGCTGCTGCTGATTAAGCGGTGTCATAAGAGATGCGGCACTTTGGGTATCCACGATCTTACTGGCCTGATAATGATGATGGGCGTGAGCCGCCACCTGAGGCTGGTGAGTCACACTGATCACCTGGCCGCGATCACCCAGTGTCTTCAGCAACTGCCCAACAATATCCGCGGTACTGCCACCAATCCCCACATCCACTTCATCAAACACCAGCGTAGGAATCTTAGAATGGGCTGCAGCCACCACTTGAATCGCCAGACTCACCCGCGAAAGCTCACCGCCAGAGGCGATCTTAGCTAAAGGCTTATGAGGCTGGCCCGGGTTGGTCGCAATCACAAACTCCACCTCCTCAAAACCGCTGGCGCGGTACTCGCCGCTGCCGAGAGGTGCCAACTGAACCACAAGCTCAGCACCCTCCATCGATAATTTTTGCAACTGCTGGTTAATTTCAGCACCCATAGTCTCAGACCCCTGCCGGCGGACAGTGCTGAGTTTTTGCGCCGACACCTCATAGTTGCCTGCCAAATCTGCCAACTGCTGCTGCAGAGTATCAATACTCTCACCGCCATCTTGCAGACTATGTAACTCGAGCTCCAGCACAGAGAGTGTCTCAGACAGCTGGTCTGCATTAACACGATGCTTGCGAGCCAGCTGGAAGATAACCGCCAACTGCTCCTCAACCAGCTGTAACCGCTGGGGATCCGCTTCAAATCGATCAATATGATTTTCAATTTCGCGAGTGGCTTCCTCCACCTGAATCAGCCCTCCCTGCAATAACTCCTCCGCAGTGCTCAAAGCCTCAGGCTTATGCTTGAGGCCCGCCAGGGTCGACAGCGCGCGGTTTAGACCATCGCGAATATTAAAGCCCTCAGTCTGATCACAGATAGCAAGCAAACTATGGCTGTCTTGAAGAATTTGTTCGGCATTAGCCAGCGTCTGTTGCTCTACTTCAAGCTTAGCCAGCGCCGCCGGATCAAGATCCACCTGTTGCAGCTCATTTACCTGAAAACTGAGCAGGTCTTTGCGAGCAACCAACTCATCCGAGCGCTCCATCAAGCTAGTCAGTTTTTTGTGGGCTGCATGCCATTGACGATAGTCAGCACCCACCTGCACAGCTAAATCTGTGGCATTGGCATAATCATCCAATAGTTTGCGGTGAGTTTCGCGACGTAAAAGAGATTGATGTTCGTGCTGACTGTGAATATCAGTAAGCATTTCACCCAACTGTTGCAGTTGTTGCATAGTGCAGCTCTGGCCATTGATATAGCCCCGAGAGCGGCCCTCAGTCGTATAGATACGGCGCAGAATACATTGATCGTCAGCGCTAAAATCATGCTCCTCCAGCCAGGTGTTGGCTTCAGCAAGGCCATGAATATCAAATGTTGCGGTGATTTCAGCGCGATCTTTACCGTGGCGAATAGTGCCTGTGTCAGCGCGATCACCCAGTGCCATACCCAGAGCATCCAGCACCAGCGATTTACCCGCACCAGTTTCCCCGGTGATCGCAGTAGTGCCACCGGAAAATTCGATTTCCAGAGTTTCTACCAAGGTGTAATTATTAATATTGATGGATAGAAGCAATGTTTTAGTCACTCGTTATTTATCTTAGGTTTATACAGAACAGATTGCTGTTACGCAATCGCTTGAAACTTATAAGTTTGGCCCCATATCTAGAAACTGAGAAATTACACCGGCGCAATGGATCAATCCAGCGGGTCAATCCAATGATTAAACAGTAAGGAGTTGGCGTGTCCGAAGAAACCAACAATGAAGAAAAAGTCAGTGATGAACAGCAGGGTGGTGCTGATCAGAGCCAAGAACAAAGCAAAGAGCAGGATCAAGAAGAGCTCAATGCGGAGATTGAAGCAGAACTGCTCGATGAGATAGATGCAGAGGCGGATAAAGAAGCCCAGCCGCCCGTTTCTGAGCAGCTGCTTGAGCAGGTAGCCAAAGCCAATGATCAGGTTTTGCGTGTACAGGCAGAGATGCAGAACGTACGTCGTCGCGCTGAGCGGGATGTCGAGAGTGCCCACAAATTCGCTCTGGATAAATTTGCTGCGGACCTAGTGCCCATAGTCGACAACCTAGAGCGAGCGCTCGCGGCAATCGACAGTGCAGACGAAGGGCAAAAAGCGGTTGCCGAAGGCCTTGAGCTGACCCTGAAATCCTTTATGGACGTTCTGGCGCGCTACAAAATCGAGGTGATTGACCCCGCCGGTCAGCCCTTTGATGCCGAGTTGCATCAAGCGGTGAGCATGGTGCCCAATCCGGATCTGGAGCCAAACACAGTGATGGACGTATTCCAGAAAGGCTACACCTTGAATGGCCGTCTGGTGCGACCAGCAATGGTTGTGGTAGCTCAGGGATAAAAACATTGAATTAACGGGTGCGACCCTTGAATTACTCGAATTCGCACCCACATACAAAACAAGCAAGTAAACATCGACAGATAAGTAACGGAGAAACAAATAATGGGAAAGATTATCGGAATAGATTTGGGCACGACCAACTCATGTGTTGCCGTACTCGAAGGCGATAAGCCCAAAGTCATTGAAAATGCAGAGGGCGCACGCACGACACCTTCTGTCGTGGCTTACACCGATGAAGGTGAAATTTTAGTTGGCCAGTCAGCCAAACGTCAGGCAGTAACCAACCCACACAACACGGTTTATGCGGTTAAGCGCTTAATCGGTCGTCGTTTTGAAGATGATGTTGTGCAAAAAGACATCAAAATGGTGCCCTACCAAATTGTTAAGGCAGACAATGGTGATGCCTGGGTTGAGATTAAGGGCGATAGCAAAGCGGCGCCTCAGATTTCTGCTGAAGTTCTAAAGAAAATGAAGAAAACCGCCGAAGACTATCTTGGTGAGACAGTATCAGAGGCCGTTATTACCGTTCCTGCTTACTTTAATGACTCCCAGCGTCAGGCGACCAAAGATGCCGGCCGCATTGCCGGTCTGGATGTAAAGCGCATTATCAATGAGCCCACTGCTGCGGCACTGGCCTATGGTATCGACAAAACTGCCGGTGACAGCGTGGTTGCTGTATACGACCTCGGTGGTGGTACCTTCGATATCTCAATCATTGAGATTGCCGATGTCGATGGCGAAAAACAGTTTGAAGTACTGGCTACCAACGGTGATACATTCCTCGGTGGTGAAGACTTCGATATGCGATTGATCGAGTATTTGTCAGCGGAATTTAAAACCGACAGTGGTATTGATATTCACGGTGATCCACTGGCCATGCAGCGTCTTAAAGAAGCTGCAGAAAAAGCCAAGATCGAGCTGTCTTCCAGTTCACAGACCGAAGTTAACCTGCCGTACATTACTGCAGACGCGACTGGTCCCAAGCATCTGGTGGTCAAGTTGACTCGTGCCAAGCTGGAATCACTGGTTGAAGATCTGGTTGAGCGTTCACTGGCACCATTAAAAGTTGCCCTGAAAGATGCCGGCAAGTCTACCTCAGAGATCGACGAGATTATCTTGGTAGGTGGTCAGACTCGTATGCCACTTGTACAGGAGCAGGTCACTGCATTCTTTGGCAAAGAGCCGCGCAAAGATGTGAATCCAGATGAAGCCGTTGCTGTTGGTGCCGGTCTGCAGGGTGCTGTATTGGCCGGTGATGTAACCGATGTACTGCTACTCGACGTAACTCCGCTGAGCTTGGGTATTGAGACCATGGGTGGTGTAGCCACGCCAGTGATTGAGAAAAACACTACGATTCCTACTAAGAAATCACAGATTTTCTCCACTGCTGACGACAATCAAACGGCAGTAACTATTCACGTGGTCCAGGGCGAGCGCAAGCAGGCCACAGGTAATAAATCACTGGGTCGTTTCGATCTGGCCGATATTCCACCAGCACCGCGTGGTATGCCTCAGATTGAAGTAACCTTTGATATTGATGCCAACGGTATTTTGAATGTAAGTGCGAAAGATAAGGCGACTGGAAAAGAGCAGTCGATCATTATTAAAGCCTCCTCTGGTCTGTCGGATGATGAGATCGATTCAATGGTCAAAGATGCTGAAGCCAATGCTGCGGAAGATGAGAAGTTTGCCGAGCTGGTGCAGGCGCGCAATACGGCCGATGGTCTGGCTCACGCGGCTAAAAAGACTCTTGAAGAAGCGGGCGACAAAGCCAGTGATGAAGAGAAGGCTGCAATTGAAGCTGGTATCAAGCAGGTAGAAGAAGCGGTGCAGAGCGACGATAAAGAAGCCATTGACGAAGCTGCCAAGGTACTTTCCGAAGCCTCATCTGGACTAGCTCAGAAAATGTATGCAGAGCAGGCCGAAGCGGGCCAAGCCGAAGGCGGCGAACAGCCTGCAGGCGACGATGCGATGGATGCCGAGTTTGAAGAAGTCAGAGAAACAGAAGACGAGAAAGAAGACAGCAAGTAAGTCTTCAGGTTTTTCTCTACTACCATTAGGCGCGGGCTATGTCCCGCGCCTAGTCATATTAGCGACAGTTAGGAATAAAGAACCAGGTTATGGCCAAACGCGATTATTACGAAGTGCTGGGTGTTGATAACAGCGCCACCGAAGCTGAGATTAAAAAGGCATTTCGTCGCATAGCGATGAAATATCACCCCGATCGCAATCCAGATGACAAAGGTGCTGAAGAGAAATTTAAAGAGGCGCAAGAAGCCTATGAAATTCTCGGTGATGACGACAAAAAGTCAGCCTACGATCGCTTTGGTCATGCCGGTGTTGATGGTAATGCCGGTGGTGGATACGGCGGTGGCGGCGCCGGTTTTGGCGATGTGTTTGGCGATGTTTTCGGCGATATCTTCGGTGGCGGTGGTGGTCGCGGCGGTCGTAACGGGCCGGCTCGAGGCTCGGATTTGCGTTATGACCTGCAGCTGGATTTAGAAGACGCGGTCAAGGGCAAGACAGTTCAAATTGATGTGCCCACCATGAGTACCTGTACAACCTGCGATGGTACTGGAGCGCGCAAAGGTACGTCACCGATCACCTGTGATACCTGCGGCGGTGTCGGTCAGGTGCGTATGTCGCAGGGTTTCTTTTCGGTACAGCAAACCTGTCCCAAATGTCATGGTCGCGGTCAGATCATTCCTGACCCCTGTGGTGACTGCCATGGTCAGGGCGTTATAGAAGAGCGAAAAACATTATCCGTTAAGATTCCAGCAGGAGTGGACACAGGCGACCGTATCCGTCTTGCAGGAAAAGGTGAGGCTGGGGCTCAGGGAGGTCCAACCGGTGATCTGTATGTGCAGATGCATGTGCGCGATCATGCAATCTTTGTCCGCGATGGCGCCAATCTGCACTGTGAAGTGCCGATTAGCTTCGCTCAGGCAGCGCTGGGTGGCGAGCTAGAGGTGCCGACCCTGTCTGGCAAGGTGAAATTAAAGATTCCTGCCGAGACACAGAGTGGCAAATTATTCCGCCTGCGCGGTAAAGGGGTCAATCCAGTGCGTGGTGGTGCCACAGGCGATTTGCTGTGCCGTGTAATTCTCGAGACGCCAGTTAATTTGAACACCGAGCAAAAGGATTTTCTCCAGCAGTTTGATAAGAGTCTGGCCGGCAAAAGCAAGCATTCTCCACGCACCAATAACTGGTTTGATGGGGTAAAGAAATTCTTCGATAATCTAACTCGTTGATAGTAGAGTATCGTTTCTAGTCACGGCAAGAACAGGAGTATCACCATGAGTAACATCGCAATAATTGGCGCTGGTGGCCGCATGGGGAAAGCCCTGATCGAAGTCATTTCGGTGACTGAAGGGGTGCAGCTAACTGCGGCGCTCGAACGACCTGACAGTTCATTAATTGGCGTTGATGCCGGCGAGCTGGCGGGTATTGGTCGCAATAATGTCGCGGTAGTGGCCTCGCTTGAAGCCGCAGATCCCTTCGATGTGCTTATCGACTTTAGTATTCCCGCAGTGACTGCAGCCAACGCCAAGTTCTGCGCAGAGCACGGCAAAAAAATGGTGATTGGTACCACGGGCCTCAACGAGGAGCAGTTGCAACAGGTGCACAATGCTGGCTCCAACAATGCCATATGCATGGCCTCAAACTATGCCACAGGCGTAAATCTGGTGTTTAAACTCGCCGGCTTGGCAGCATCGGTGTTGGGCGATGATGTCGATATTGAAATTAGCGAAGCCCATCACCGTCATAAAATTGATGCTCCCTCAGGGACAGCACTATCACTGGGTGAGTCAGTCGCCGGTGCCCTAGGTCGCGACCTAAAACAGGTGGCGGTGTATGGTCGCGAGGGCCAAACTGGCGCGCGAGATCGACAAACTATTGGCTTTGCTACGGTGCGAGCGGGCGATATTGTCGGCGACCACACAGTGCTGTTTGCCGCTGAGGGTGAACGCGTAGAGATTACTCACAAAGCGTCTAGCCGCACCGCCTTTGCGCGCGGTGCAGTGCGTGCAGCTAAGTGGTTGGCAGATAAAGAGCCTGGTCTCTTTGATATGCAGGATGTTCTGGGGCTCAAGTAAAAGCACAAAAATAAAATCGACAGTGATAGACAAAATAAGTCGTCTTCCATACAATGCACTCCTAACACCGCTACTAACAAGCGGTCTCGTTCCGAGAGGTTAGTCCACAGCAGAATATTCTATTTAAGCGAGATGAGACGATCAGTTTCATCTCGCTTTTTTGCAAATATAAGTAACTGACTGCTGTTATATTCGGATTTATCGATGTCTAGATGCCACTCTTATTCGAGTGATGTTTTAACTATGTAGGAGGTTGTGTGAATTCCCAGACTTACCGGGAAGCCGTACTTGCGCTAGCAGACGGAACAATTTTCAGAGGAACTGCCATTGGTGCAGATGGATCCTCTGTTGGTGAAATAGTTTTTAACACAGCCCTCTCAGGGTATCAGGAAATACTCACTGACCCCTCATATGCCCGACAGATCGTTACTCTTACTTACCCCCATATCGGCAATGTCGGTGTGAATAGGGAAGATGAAGAATCCGATCAGATCTGGGCAGCAGGGCTGGTTATACGTGACTTGCCCCTACTGGCTTCAAACTTCCGCAGCGAACAAAATCTTGATGACTACCTGAAAGAGAAAGGTATTCTCGGCATCGCAGATATAGACACCCGCAAGCTAACCCGCATATTGCGCGAATCAGGCGCACAGAGCGGCTGTATTATGGCGGGTGATGTAAGCGATGAGCAGGCACTGGCCGCCGCTCGAGAGTTTGCTGGACTAAAAGGCATGGATCTGGCCAAAGAAGTGACAACAGACAGTACCTACCAGTGGTCTGAGCACAGCTGGGAATTGGGTGTCGGTCACAAAAGCCAGGACCCAAGCACTACCAAATTTAAAGTTGTGGCCTACGATTATGGTGTAAAGCGCAATATCCTGCGCATGCTCGTCGACCGTGGTTGTGAATTGATTGTAGTGCCAGCTCAGACACCAGCGGCGGATGTACTGGCCATGAATCCGGACGGAATATTCCTATCCAATGGTCCTGGCGATCCAGAGCCCTGTGACTATGCAATTGAGGCCATAGGCGAAATTCTAGGAACTGATATCCCAATGTTTGGTATCTGCCTGGGTCATCAGCTATTGGCGCTGGCCTCCGGTGCTAAAACCACCAAGATGAAATTTGGTCACCATGGCGCCAATCACCCAGTGGAAGATATTGAAAACAACCTGGTAATGATTACTAGTCAAAACCATGGTTTTGCCGTTGATGAGGGCAGTTTACCTGCCAATCTGATTGCCACCCATCGTTCATTATTTGATGGATCGCTGCAGGGTATTCATCGCACGGACAAACCAGCCTTTAGTTTTCAGGGACACCCTGAAGCTAGCCCTGGCCCCCATGAAGCAGCAGTACTGTTTGATCACTTTATCGAATTAATGGAAGCTAAACGCTAGGCGCCTGCGGAGACGACATGCCAAAAAGAACTGACATAAAAAGCATCCTCATTCTTGGCGCTGGCCCAATTATTATTGGTCAGGCCTGTGAGTTTGACTACTCCGGTGCCCAGGCCTGTAAAGCGCTTCGTGAAGAAGGCTTTCGGGTAATTCTGGTCAACTCAAATCCAGCCACCATTATGACTGACCCAGCGATGGCTGATGCCACCTACATTGAGCCAGTCGAATGGCGCACTGTGGCGCGTATTATTGAGCAGGAGCGCCCAGATGCCTTGCTGCCCACCATGGGTGGTCAGACTGCGTTGAACTGTGCCCTCGACCTTGCCAAGCATGGTGTTCTAGATGAGTTTGGTGTCGAGATGATCGGTGCCAATGCCGATGCTATCGATAAGGCTGAAGATCGCGAGCGCTTTGATAAAGCCATGAAAGCGATTGATTTGGATACTCCTAATTCCGGTATTGCCCACAGCATGGAAGAAGCGGTTCAGGTTTCAGATCGCTTTGGTTTCCCCTGCATTATTCGCCCCTCATTTACCATGGGTGGCTCCGGCGGTGGTATTGCCTACAACCGCGAGGAATTTGAAGAGATCTGTCGTCGCGGATTAGATCTTTCACCCACCAATGAGCTGTTGATTGATGAGTCGCTGATTGGCTGGAAAGAGTTTGAAATGGAAGTGGTTCGCGATCGCAAGGACAATTGCATTATTGTCTGCGCCATTGAAAATCTCGATCCTATGGGTATTCACACCGGTGACTCGATCACGGTGGCCCCAGCGCAGACACTGACCGATAAAGAATACCAAATTATGCGCAATGCCTCGATTAAGGTACTGCGTGAGATCGGTGTAGAAACCGGCGGTTCCAACGTACAGTTTGCGGTCAACCCAGATGATGGTCGACTGATTGTTATTGAGATGAATCCCAGAGTATCCCGTTCATCGGCACTGGCTTCAAAAGCGACCGGCTTCCCGATTGCGCGAGTCGCCGCAAAGCTGGCCGTAGGCTACACCCTCGATGAATTGCAAAATGAAATCACCGGCGGTGCTACCCCGGCTTCATTTGAGCCGAGCATCGATTATGTAGTTACCAAGATTCCACGATTTGCCTTTGAGAAATTTGATCAGGCGGATCAGAGCCTAACCACACAGATGAAATCTGTGGGTGAGGTGATGGCGATTGGCCGAACCTTCCAAGAATCCATGCAGAAAGCATTGCGTGGCCTTGAGGTTGGCGTTGCTGGCTTTGACCCGGTGCTGGACTCCAATGATGAAAATGCCACGGCTATATTGACCAATCAACTCGCTGAAGCGGGTCCAGATCGTATCTGGTATCTCGCCGATGGTTTCCGCCAGGGCATGAGCGTAGAAGAAATCTTTGCCATTACCAAGGTCGATCGTTGGTTTCTGGTGCAGATCGAAGACATTATTAAAGATGAGCTTAGCTTACAGGGTACAGCTCTGGCTGACCTCAGTAAGCAGGCTCTCTATCGCCTCAAGCGCAAGGGCTTTGCCGACCGTCGTCTGGCCGATATTTTGGGTTGCAGTGAAACTCAGATGCGCGAAGCACGCCACGGCTTTGATATTCATCCCGTGTATAAGCGCGTTGATACCTGTGCTGCAGAGTTTGCCACCGATACCGCCTATATGTACTCAACCTATGAAGAAGAGTGCGAGGCGCGCCCCAGTGATAAAGATAAAATTTTGGTGCTCGGTGGCGGCCCCAACAGGATTGGTCAGGGTATTGAATTTGATTACTGCTGTGTGCATGCAGCGCTGGCAATGCGCGAAGATGGTTATGAAACCATTATGGTCAACTGTAACCCAGAGACCGTTTCCACAGACTACGATACATCGGACCGGCTGTTTTTCGAGCCAGTCACATTGGAAGATGTACTTGAAATTGTGCGCGTAGAAAAGCCCAAAGGTGTGATTGTCCAGTTTGGCGGTCAGACTCCATTGAAGTTGGCTCGTGCTCTTGAAGCTGCGGGTGTGCCGATCGTTGGTACCACGCCCGATGCTATTGACCGCGCCGAAGATCGTGAACGCTTCCAGCAGATGATTGAAAAACTCGATCTGCTGCAGCCACGCAACGCCACAGCTCGCAGTGCCAATCAGGCGGTTGAGCTGGCCAAAGAAATTGGCTACCCATTGGTTGTGCGCCCGTCATATGTACTTGGTGGTCGCGCGATGGAAATTGTCTACAAAGAAGATGAGCTGCGCCACTATATGAAAACCGCTGTACAGGTTTCTGATGACAGTCCTGTACTCCTCGACTTCTTCCTGCCCAATGCCATTGAAATGGATGTGGATGCAGTGAGTGATGGCGAGCAGGTCGTAATCGGCGCAATTATGCAGCATATTGAACAGGCCGGTATTCACTCAGGAGACTCAGCTTGTTCACTGCCGCCATACAGCCTCAGTGATGATATTCAAAATGATATGCGTGAAGTGTGCCGCAAGATGGCGGTTGAACTTGGTGTGCGCGGCCTGATGAATGTGCAGTTGGCACTTCAGGATGGCAAAATCTACGTTATTGAAGTTAACCCTCGCGCCTCGCGCACCGTGCCCTTTGTATCCAAATGTATTGGCACTTCGCTGGCCAAGGTAGCGGCCCGTTGCATGGTTGGTCAGACACTTGAGTCGCAGAACTTTACCAAAGAAATTATTCCGCCGTACTTCAGCGTTAAAGAGGCGGTGTTCCCGTTTAATAAATTCCCCGGTATCGATCCGATTCTTGGGCCAGAGATGAAATCTACCGGTGAAGTGATGGGTGTTGGCGAAACCTTTGCCGAGGCCTATGGTAAAGCAGAGTTGGGTGCTAGCGATGAGATCCCAGCTAAGGGCACGGTCTTTATCAGTGTGCGTGAGCGGGATAAACAGCAGCTTCCAGTGTTGGCCAGAAAATTCCATGATCTTGGTTTTAAGCTAGTTGCAACCAAGGGCTCGGCAGACATTATTGAACAGTCTGGTTGCGCAGTGCAGTTGGTTAATAAGGTCAAAGAGGGCCGGCCGCATATTGTCGATATGATAAAGAGTGATAAGATCGACCTGATTATCAATACCACAGAAGGGCGTCAGGCTATCTCTGACTCCTCGACCATCCGCTCCAGTGCCGAGCAGCACCGAGTGTATTACACCACCACCATGGCGGGTGGCAGTGCAGTTTGCGAGGCGCTAGGGTTTACCCGCGGCGTTGAAGGTGCCATTAAAGTGCGCAGCATACAGTCGCTGCACAGGGAAATTAGCTAATGCAAAAATATGCTATGACAGTTGAGGGTGAAGCTGCCCTCCGCAAAGAATTAGACCATCTGATCAAAGTAGTGCGCCCGGGAATTGTTGAGTCTATCGCCACTGCGCGTGAACATGGTGACCTTAAAGAAAATGCTGAATACCATGCTGCCCGCGAACAACAGAGTTTCGCCGAAGGCCGCATTCAGGATATCGAAGGCAAATTATCCAATTCTCAGGTTATCGATATCGCCAAGATCCCTCAGGGTGATCGCGTGATCTTTGGTTCGCTGGTGACCATTATCAATTTGGACACCGAAGAAACCGTGACTTATCGGATTGTTGGTGATGACGAGGCGGATGTAAAACAGGGTAAAATTTCTTATCAGTCACCGATCGCTCGCGCATTAATCAGCAAAGAAATCGGTGATGTTGCGGTAGTTAAAGCGCCCAGCGGTGATGTCGAATATGAAATCGACGATGTGGTTTACAAATAGGTCTCGCGCTTTAAGTACTGGCGGAAAGTAAAAATACCATCAGCGCTTTTTGAGCGTGCAGTCGATTCTCGGCCTCATCCCATACCACCGAAATACTGTTATCTTCCAGCAGCGCCGCAGACACCTCTTCTTCTCGATGAGCAGGTAGGCAATGCATAAAAATTGCCCTGTCTGCCGCATGGGCCATCAGTTCATGATTGACCTGAAACTGGGCAAATTTCTCTAGCCTAACCTGCTGCTCAGATTCCTGCCCCATCGAGGCATAGACATCAGTAGTCACCAGATCTGCACCATTCACGGCCTCTACTGGGTTTTGGCTAATGGTTACTCGGTCACCCGCCTCGGTAACGAGTTGGGCATCCGGTTCATAGCCTTCTGGGCAGGCAATATTCAATTAAAAATCGAGCAATATGGCCGCATTAATCCACGAGTGGCACATATTGTTGCCATCGCCAATCCAGGCCACAGTTTTACCTTGAATCGAACCGCGATGCTCAGTGAAGGTCTGCACATCGGCAAGTAACTGGCAGGGGTGGTATTGATCGGTAAGCGCATTGATAACCGGCACTTTGGAGTGTTGGGCAAAGCGTTCGATAATGTCATGGCCAAAGGTTCTAATCATCACAATATCAACCATGCGTGAAATCACACGGGCGGAATCTTCAATCGGCTCGCCACGTCCCAGCTGCGAATCATTGGGTGACAAAAACAGTGCGTCGCCGCCAAGCTGCGCCATACCAGCTTCAAAGGAAACACGAGTTCGGGTGGATGATTTTTCAAAAATCATCGCCAATACCTTGCCATTAAAAATTGGCTCCTGACGGCCTTCGCGGTGCGCTGCTTTCATCTCAATAGCCAGCTTGATAATGTGATTGAACTCGTCAGTAGTGAGATCACGAAGCGTGAGAAAATGCCTAATAGCCATAAATTAGTCCTTATTAAGCGCTTTAATCAGCGGTGCTAAAATAGCGACCACCTGATCGGCTTCATCATCAGTCATAATTAACGGCGGCAATAATCTAATCACCGTGTCTGCCGTTACATTGAGAATTAAACCCTTCTCCATAGCCGCCATAAATAGTGGCTGACAGGGTTTCTTCAGTTCTATACCAATCATACAGCCAAGACCACGTACTTCTTTTACATGATTGGTGGTTGCCAGTTCTCTCCTCAGTCCCGTCATAATTCTATCGCCGAGTTCAGCAGCGCGTTTATCAAGACCGCTGTCGACGATTTCTTTAACCACAGCTAAACCCGCGGCACAGGACAGGGGGTTTCCACCAAAGGTCGAACCATGATTGCCGGGCTGCATTAACAGCGCTGCATCACCCGATGCCAGACAGGCGCCAATTGGCACGCCATTACCGAGTCCTTTCGATGTTGTAACGACATCAGGAATAATCCCACTGTGCTGGTAGCAGAAATATTTGCCGGTACGCCCATTGCCTGTTTGCACCTCGTCGAGTATTAAAAGCCAGCCTCGCTGATCGCAAAGGGCCCTGAGTTTTTGTAAATAATCTTGATCGGCAACTCTAATACCCCCTTCACCCTGAATAGGTTCAACCATAACCGCGCATATATTGGCATTATTGTTACCAATCGTTTCCAGTGCGGCAATATCATTGAATGGGCCGCGTGCAAAGCCGCGGACCAGAGGTTCAAAACCGGCTTGGACTTTGCGGCTGCCAGAGGCGGTTAGGGTGGCCAGGGTGCGGCCATGAAATGCGTTGTCCATCACCAAAATAGTAGGTAGCTCGATGCCTTTACTATGGCCGTATAGTCGGGCCAATTTTATGGCCGCTTCGTTGGCTTCAGCGCCGGAGTTCCCAAAAAAAACATTACTCATGCCCGAGACTTCACGAAGCTTGTCGGCGAGTTCAATCTGATTGGGAATATCAAAAAAGTTGGAGCAGTGAGTTAGCGCCTCAGCCTGTTCTGCAACCGCAGCAGCCACCGCTGGATGAGAGTGGCCCAAGCCACATACAGCGATCCCGGAGAGAGCATCAAGATACTTGTTACCTTCACTGTCCCACAGCCAGACACCATTGCCTTTAGCCATGGTTGCCGCCTTGGCTCCGTAGGTATTCATTAACGCGCTGGTCGCCATGTAAATATCCCTTTTCATTTTGGAATCAAAAAAGGGCAGCTTTGCTGCCCTTCCTAAGTATCAGTATATGAATTTATAAGCGTTTTTTCAATAAATGGGCAACATGCTCATGTCTGCTTTGGCCGGAGATAAATCGATGCATTATTTGCTGAAGTAAAATTGTCGCCACAGACGCAAACCAAACCACAGAGACAGGATCCATACCATCAGTTCTATCCAATTTGGGTTGCTGTTGTAACCGAAAAAGCCCTTCAAAAATACGCCGATATGACCTTTGTCGTGCAGTAGATGGGTGTAGCGCTGCTTGCCATTAAGGTCATAGCTATAAAATGCAGGGTTGTCAGATGGCTGCAACTCTGCGACTGGCTCGAGAATGCTATAGGGCCGAGCGATATCACTTTTTGACTCGAGCCCTACAAGGTTAAGGTGACCACCCTTGACCATAAACTCTTCCACCTCATGGGTGCCGTAAGTCATCATGCCGGAGGCAAAGATAACCAGCAGTAAACTGGTAATTCTGAAGTACGAGCGCAGGTTGGCCTTCTTTCCCTGTATCACCACAGCATATCCAATAATGATTGCGATGATTAGGCCAGAGAAGAATCCCAGATAAGAAAAAGACTCCATCATAGAGAAACTGCCCATCAGGAAGATTACCGTTTCAAAGCCCTCGCGCAAGATGGCGAAAAATACAATCAGAAAAACACCCCAACCGGCATTGGCAATTGCAGTCTTGGTATCGGCCGCCAGTTCTGCCGTTTGCCCGACCTGCTTGGACAGCCAGAAAATAACGTACCAGATCAGACCTGCAGTGATAAACATAGCCACGGCTTCAAAGAGTGCCTCCATAGAGGCATTGCCAATGGACGCTTTTACTCGCACAAGCAATAGCCCAGCGAGCACACTGGCAATAATTGCACAGCCGACACCCAGCCATAGCTGTTTGATTTGGCTCTTTAAGCCCTGCTTTTCTAATAAGGTATAAATGATTCCAACGATCAGTGCTGCTTCCATGCTCTCGCGGAACATAATAATAAATTCATTCATAGTGGGTATCGCATCCTGTCATTGTGGTACTTGAGTTTAAGCGGAGGGATCTAGGCTGTTTAGTTGATTTACTGATGCCGACATTATACAGATCGACACCCAAATGCAAATAATTATCATTACGATAAACTGATATTAAATGATGAACATTTGCAAATCACATCATGCGCGAGGTTTGAGCTTCGCTGGGTAGCCTTGTTCAAGCAACCTACTGACCACCTGCATTAATACGGGGTTAAGAGCACTTTATATCTACGGTTAAATAACTTGTTGACTTTGGTAATGCGAATCATTATCATTTGTACTTGTAAATAAAACGATATACCAGAGATTGCAGTAGCTACTGATGCTTAAGGTTTTTAGGCTGCTCTGCAAACGCACTCAAACCCGGTTACTGATTAGCGATGAACGGTCAATCGGTTAAATTGAACGATCAAGGAATCAACATGAATTTGAAGTTACTGCTGTCTAAAATGCTTATTGTGCTATCCCTCTCGCTTCTGGTTGCCTGTGGTGGTGGAGGAAGTTCTGCTGCACCTGCAGTGACAGATACTGATGGGGACGGTGTTGCTGATACAGCTGATGCTTTCCCAAATGATGCCTCTGAGTCTGCGGATGCCGACTCAGATAATGTTGGTGACAATGCAGATAATTGTCCAGATGCTGCCAACGAAGCACAGCAAGATTCTGATGCTAATGGGCAGGGTGATGCTTGCGATGCAATGCCTGAGGCATACGCCTATACCAACTCAATATACACAGCGGATAGCGACTCAGTAAGCTATACAGGGCAGACTGCGAGACATCTGCTTATCTCTGGCATGGTTGACTATATGTCAGCGATGACTGAATCCGGAAAAACTAAGGCGGAATACGTCACTGATCTTGATTTCTTTATGAATGGCGATGGAGCCGACGGGGCATCGACTGGTTTTACCGTTAAAAACGGTGCGTCTGATGGCAGCGACGTAGATAGTGCAGCAACTTATGGCGCAGTATCTTCTGGCAAGAATCTAGATGGCAAGATTGCCGGTGGTAACGGCGAAGGTGGCGGTGAGACCTCGAAGTTGATTGATGGTGAGTTCTTTGGTTGGTCTGATGGACTATCGCTGGGTTCTCTGCCGATTAATCTGGTAGACCTCTGGATTGACCAGCTGGCAACTCAGGCATCGGACGGTACCTCAGTTACGATCTCAACTGTTGATGGTGATGCTAATGTCAGTAGTGTTCAATACGATGCCTATGGTCGTAATCAGCGCCAGTTGCTACAGAAATTCTTACTGGGTGCTGTGACCTTCTCACAGGGTACCAACGATTACTTCCAGGCGGATTTTGCCACGCAGATTACCGAGCAGGAAGGAACTAAAAATTATTCAGCTGCTGAGCACAATTATGACGAGGCCTTTGGCTACTATGGCGCAGCACGGGATAACAAAGCCTACACCGATCTGGAAGCTCGCGCCAAAAGTGGTCGCGACGATTGGAAAAATGGTTATTACGATACAGATGGCAATGGCCTGATCAATCCACGCAGTGAGTTTAATTTCGGAAACTCTCAAAACTGTGCGAAACGTGATGTTGGCTCAGCAGACAATGCCAGTCCTACCGATCTCTCGAATGAAGCTATGGATGCATTTCTCGCAGGGCGTCAGATTCTGAGCAATACTGCAAATGCAGGTACCATGTCGGCAAGCGAAGAGGCGGCTCTTGCTGCGCACATAAAAGCGGCAGCACTGGCTTGGGAAAAATGTATTGCAGCTACCGTGATTCATTACATAAATGATGTCACTACTGATATGGGTAATTATTCTGCAGGTAGTTTTGCCGATGTCGATAATTTCATCGACGTCGCCAAGCACTGGTCAGAGATGAAGGGATTTGCATTAGGTCTGCAGTTCAGCCCATTCTCACCTTTCCGTGATGACGCAGTGACTTCAGTTGACCTCGATACTCTGAAAACACTACTGGCAGATTTAGGTGACGCACCTATGTTAGCCGATGGTAGTCAAGGTGGCGTTGCGGCCGGTGATACAGATACTGCCATTGCCGCGTATACTTCTAAGCTCGCCTCGGCTAGACAGACATTGCAGACGGCCTATGGCTTCGATGCAGACAATGTTGCCAGCTGGTAATCTTTTAAAACCCCTGAACACCAGGGCGAAATGGTTTAAAATCTATGGGGGCTAGCTTCGGCTAGCCCCTACTTATTGGAGAAAGAAAATATGGTTCGCTTTTGTAGTTCTATGGCCCTTGTAGTGCTGTTTCTAACTGGGTGCGTAGACAAGTCTCGAGATGTCGCCTCGCCTGCAGCGGCTAATGGAGATGGTAGCAACAACGACACGCCAGCGGCTGATGATGGTTCGGCGCAGGAATTTGACCGCACCGCCCTGATGACTAATCTGGTCGACTCTATTTTCATCCCCAATTATCAAGCCACTGCGACATTGGCTGATTCATTCTCTGCAGACTCGGGTTCTCTTGCAACTTATTGTGATGCAATAGGGTCTGCCGATGAGGCGACAAGCCTTGCAACGGCTCAAACCGATTGGTTGGTGTTGATGGACTCAGTGCAAAAAACAGAGATGCATGTTATTGGTCCCGCGTTGCGTAACGATGAGGCATTACACAATCGGGTGCATTCCTACGCGGCCGGTAGCTTGGCAACATGCGCGCTTGATCAGGCCGTTATCGACGCTTCCGATGCAGATTTTGAGGTGTCCAGCCGCGCCTTTAATCAGCGTGGCATGAGCGCACTTGAGTATCTATTATTTAACAGCAACCTCAATCACTCTTGCTCTAGTCAGATTGCGGCAACCGCTTCCTGGAATGACTTGGCGGCATCTGAGCGAAAGACACAGCGCTGTGGTCTCGCTGAGAAATTGGCTGCAGACGTCGCCGTGGCATCCAATGCAATACACAGCCAGTGGACCGAGGGCGACAGCCCGTTCAGGACGGAATTCTTAAACGAAGATAGTCAGGGCGAAAACTTCCAATTGATAACGGATGGAATTTTTTACTTAGAAACTTTTACCAAGTCTCAAAAGCTAACCATTCCGCTGGGCCTCGATGACAAATGCAGCTCAGTGACCTGCCCGGGCCTTGTCGAGTCACCTTACAGTGAAACTACATTGCGCAACGTTCAAACCAATGCAGCTGAGTTCCTTAGAATATTTAATGGTGGGTCAGGTCTTGGATTTGATGATTTGATCAATCAAGAGGGCTTTACTGACATCACTTTGCGATTCCAGAATCAACTGACTGATGTCGACAACAGATTTGCACAGATATCGGGTTCGTTGAAAGACCAGTTAGCTCTGGTGGAAGCCGATGAGAGTGACCCAGCCTGTCTTAATGCCTTTGCCAATCCTGGCGGGGAAAGCAGCATAGGCGCCTGCAGTCTTGCTGGACTATTAAAGCTTGTAACTGATGATTTAAAGATCGAGTTTGTGACCATTGTTGGTGTCGCAATTCCAGGAAGGGTGCAATCAGACAATGACTAAATTTAATCGTACAACTTGTTTGAGCCTTACGACGCTAATGTCATGCGGCGCTTTTGCTGTGGATATTGAGCCACCTAAGTTAGAAGAGGTTCTTATTATTGGCAGCAAAGAGGACCGGGCTAAGCTGGCAGGTTCTGGTGTTCAGATTGGGCAGGAGTTGATTGAAAAGCAGTCATACACTGATCTTAATCAACTTATCAGTATGGCGCCTGGTGTCTATGTCAGAGAGGAGGACGGCTATGGTTTGCGTCCAAATATTGGCATCCGTGGTGCAACTGCCGAGCGCAGTCAAAAAATTACTATCATGGAAGATGGTGTGCTGATCGCACCTGCGCCCTATTCGGCTCCAGCGGCATACTACATCACTAATGCCGCCAGATTACATGCGCTGGAGGTACTCAAGGGGCCCGCGTCCATTCAGTTTGGTCCACATACTGTGGGTGGAGCGGTTAACCTGGTTACCAGACCCGCTTCTTGGCAGAGCTTTGCTGAATTAAATGTCACGACTGGTACAGATCAATTTCAGAAGCTGTCAGCAAGCAGTGAATTTGTCGCTGGCAATGTCAGCTACATGTTTGATGCCATGCATTATTCAAGTGATGGTTTTAAAACACTAGCAGACGGGGGTGATACTGGGTTTGAGCGGAATGACTTCAACGTCAAGGTACATTGGCAGCCGGAAACAGAACTGAATCAGACGCTTGTGGTTAAAGTCGGTTATGCCGATGAAGATTCTAATGAAACCTATTTAGGGCTGACCGACAGCGATTTTGATCGTGATCCGACCCTTCGTTATCCCGCATCAGAGTTAGATCACTTTGTGTCTGACCACAAGCAGCTTCATATCAGCCATAAGATTGAGTTTCAAGATAGCTTGCAGCTAACCAGTAAGGTTTACTTTAACAAGTTCAACCGGTCTTGGAATAAGTTCGATGGCTTTCTTGATGGGCCCAATGCCAAGCTGGTACTGAGTTCGCCAAGTCAATATGTGTCTGCCTATGAGGTGTTAGCTGGTGTCCAAGACAGTGCTGCAGCGGGATTGACTATTGATGTTACAGATAACGATCGTGCCTATAGCTCTGACGGTATCCAGCTTGATTTGGCGAAACAATTTAGCTTCGCCGGTTTTGATCACAAGCTTGATGTCGGTGTTCGTTATCACCATGACGATGTTGAACGTGATCATCAGCAGCGCAGCTATTTAATGACAGCCACCCAATTGGTTTCAGACGGTATTGCCAGGCCCTCGAAGGTGGTTAATTATGCCGAGACAGATGCCATTGCAGTCTATCTCCAAGATGAGCTTAGCAAAGGCGATTTAACCCTTAGCTTGGGTCTCAGATATGAGGATATTCAAGGCAGTGTCGACAACCATTTAACAGGTTCCCAGTCGTCTAACACTCAGTCTATTTTGGCGCCAGGCGCGGGATTACACTACCAGTTAAGCGAGAACATTGGCCTTTTGGCGGGTGTCTATGTGGGCTTTTCGCCCGCTGGACCTGGCGCATCTGCGGCTGAAGCCGAGGAGAGCCTCAATTTTGAATACGGTGTTCGCTATCAGACCGACACTTACTCAGCCGAGCTAATCGGATTTTTGAGTGATTATGACAATCTACTGGGCCGTTGCAGGGCATCCGATGCCAACTGCGCCGTGGGTGAAGAGTTCAATGGTGGGCAGGTTGAAATAGGTGGGATTGAATTCAATGGCCAGTTTGAAGAAGCACTCACAGAGTCTCTATTACTCAACTCACAGTTAAACTTCACCTACACAGAGAGCGCATTCCAAAAATCATTCCTGTCGCAGTTTTCACAATGGGAGCTGGTTAAGAAAGGTGATGAGCTGCCTTATGTGCCACAGTATGTTGGGCGCTGGCAGGTGGGTATCGAAAGCAGTAATTGGGCTGTGGATGCAGCGGTCAAATATCAGCACGAGATGCGTGAAGTGCCAGGTGTTGGCGATCTTATTCCCGGTCAGCAAACTGAAAGTCTCGCGACTCTTGATCTATCGGCAACCTGGTTTGTCAACAATGATTTTAATGTAAAGCTGATGATTAGAAACGCAACGGACGAGTCGGCAATAGTGTCTCACCGCCCCTATGCCGCGAGGCCAAACCTTCCGCGAATGGTGCTAGCGGAAGTGAAGTATCGGTTTAATCCCTAGTGGAAGCGCAGCTGCTCAACCTAGTGACAGCCCCTGTAGAATTTCTATTTGATTCTGCAAAGCGGGTGTACTGGCTGTATCTGTTAAGTGCGCTGTTGATCGCCTCTTATGTAGTCGCCAAGCAGGTGGGTAAATGGCGGCCGCTGGAACAGCTTAAAAGGCTCTTTGATGGCAGGTACTGGTTCGCCAAATCTAGCCTCTTAGATTACTTTCTGATGTTTTTTAATAATGGCATGCGGGTTTTGTTATTACTGCCTCTGTTTGGCAGTCATTTGGCGCTTACCATTCTGGTGGGCTCATCTCTGCAGGATAACCTTGGCGATGCACCTCAACTTGAGATGAGCTGGTTCTTTATAGCGCTACTTTTTAGTACGGTATTTTTCCTTGTAGAGGACCTCAGTCGTTTTCTTCTTCATTACTGTATGCACCGCTTTGATTTTCTCTGGCATATTCATAAGACTCATCACAGCGCGACAGTGCTGACCCCGTTTACATTATTTAGAGTGCATCCGCTTGAACATATACTGTATTTTGTAAGAGGCTTGCTGGTGTTTGGTGTGGTGAGCGGTGTATTTATTTGGCTGTTCTCAGGCAGGCTCACAGGCCTTCAGGTTCTCGGTGTCGACGCCTTTGGTTTTGCGTTCAATATGTTGGCAGCAAATTTAAGGCACTCGCACATATGGATTTCTTTCGGCCGATTTGAGCGCTTCTTTATCAGTCCAGCACAACATCAACTGCATCACAGCAAGCGACACAGATTTTCGAATCTAGGCAGTGTGCTATCTATTTGGGACGGCTGGTTTAACACTAGAACCTATGCTTCAAACAGAGAAGATCTGGAGTTTGGACTTCCCGGCACGCCTGCGCAGAATCACTAAAAGCTGCCATTTTCTGTACTGGTTAAAGGCGCGCTTACAGCTCGGAGTTCGCCGCATTATCAGCTGAACAATGTTTGAGATTAGCGCAAGCTGCACAGAGATCGGTAATATTTGAAATTAATTTGCTATGGTTGTGTTTTAGACGGGCCTAAGCAGGTAAAATCCCGCCCATCAGCAAAAATCATCTTTTTAGAGGAATAGTCATTATGGACATTATGGAAACCATCCGCGATCAGGTGGAAAATAACTCGGTACTGCTTTACATGAAAGGCTCGCCGAATCAGCCGCAATGTGGTTTTTCTTCGCGCACGGTGCAAGCGCTTATGGGTTGTGGTCAGCGTTTTGCCTACGTAGATATTCTATCTAACCCGGAAATTCGTGCCAATCTGCCAGCTTATGGTAACTGGCCCACCTTCCCTCAGCTTTGGGTCGGCGGCGATCTAATAGGCGGCTGTGATATCGTTACTGATATGCACGAGAAGGGCGAGTTAAAACCAATGATCGATGAGGCGCTTGGTGAACAAGCGGCGGACGATAAGGGCGCTGAGGCCTAAACCTCAGGCTTGCACTGGGTTGGTCGACAGCTCGACTGCAATATTCAGCCCCTTCCTATCAGATCGATAAAATGTTTTTATTGGCTGATAGCAATTGGCTATGTGACTATCGTAAAAATAAACAAGCAACATCACATTTTATCAATGAAACAGAGGAGCACTCTCATGGGCGTACTAGTTGGCCGATCAGCACCTGATTTTACCGCAGCAGCAGTTACTGGAAGCGGCGAAATTGTCGAAAATTTTAACTTGGCAGAAAGCATCAAAGGCAAAAAGGCAGTTATCTTCTTTTACCCTTTAGATTTCACCTTTGTCTGCCCATCAGAATTAATTGCATTTGATCACCGTTATGCAGAATTCCAAAGCCGCGGCGTGGAAGTAATTGGTGTTTCAATTGACTCTCAGTTCTCTCATAACGCATGGCGCAACACCGCTATTAATGACGGCGGTATTGGCCAGGTAAACTACACATTAGTTGCTGATGTTAAGCACGAAATCTGCAACGCCTATGATGTTGAACATCCTGAAGCTGGCATCGCATTCCGCGCCTCATTCCTAGTTGATGAAGAGGGCATGGTTCGTCATCAGGTCGTTAACGATCTGCCGCTGGGCCGCAATGTTGATGAAATGCTGCGTATGGTTGACGCGCTGAGCTTCCACGAAGAGCATGGTGAAGTTTGCCCTGCAGGCTGGAATCGCGGCGACGCAGGTATGAAAGACACCACCGCCGGTGTTGCTGAATACCTCGCAGAGCACGCCGAGTCACTTTAATTAGTCAGCGTTAGTCTGCACGTCTAAGACCCCGCACTTTCTGAGTGCGGGGTTTTTTATGGCTACTGTAAAAAACGGCTGTGAAACGCTATTTTGCCAACCTGTCGAGGTTGGTGTCGTGTGTCTATCACACAAATATGGCGCGTTAATTATTACTATGGCTGCTAATTTAACAGCCCAAGGAAGACCTATGATTTCACTTCGCAGCATGCTGGTAGCAGCATTAATTCTCACACCAATATCGGCCTCAGCAGATTTTATTGGTTTATATGTGGGCGGTGGCTCATGGCAGGCGAGCCCTGAGGGCGATATTGGACGCACTGATATCAACCTTGAATCTACCCTGAACCTGGATTAGCAAAATAACCAATTTGTATTTGTTGCCATAGAGCATCCGATACCAATCCTGCCGAATATTCGCGTTCAGCACAGCGAGATGGAGTGGAATGGCAATGCGCTGGTCAGCGCTGGCACCAATCTCAATGGCAACCCCTTTGTGACGGATGAACAGGTCGCTGTGTCACTCGATCTAACCCACACAGATGCCACGCTGTACTATGAAATTATGGATAATGTGATCGACCTAGATCTTGGTATTACAGCTCGCTCATTCGATGGCGAGGCGAGTTTGGTGGGCGTAACTCAGCAGGAGTCAATTGAGCTGGATGCAGTCGGGCCGCTGCTGTATGGGCAGGTCGGTGTCGATATACCTGTCACCGGGCTGTCCGCCCATGTGCTGGCCAATTGGATTAATGTCGATGAATTTAGACTGATTGATTGGGCGGCACAGGTAACCTATGAATTTGATCTGCTACCCGCCGTTGATGCTGGTTTGATTCTGGGTTATCGCTCCATGCTCGTGGAATTGGACGATCTCGACGACCTAGAGGCAGATGCCAGCTTCGAGGGTTACTTTTTGGCTCTGCAACTTCACTTTTAAACTGCCGCAGATCATTATGAGATAACGCGGCGGCTTTTCCAGGGTCGTTTTATCTCATCATGCTTTACTCCAAACTCGCCAGTAATACGATCTTGAAGAAAATAATCCAGCGCCAGCTCGACCACAGGGAAGGCCAGATTGGCCCAGGGAATATCGGCCTCATTAAATAGTGCAACTTCAGAGGATTCTGAGCTGGGACCAAATACCGGCTTCTCTAGATGGGCACGATAAAACACATACACCTGATTAATTTGTGGGATATCGAACAGCGCATAGAGTTGCGGGTTGATCACCGACGCATTGGCTTCTTCCTCACATTCTCGCAATGCACCTTCTAAAGAGGATTCGCCATTCTCTAAAAAACCCGCAGGCAGGGTCCAAAATCCATGACGTGGTTCGATAGATCGTTTACATAAAAGTATCTGATCACCATAGATTGGCAGTACACCCGCGATAACTTTTGGATTCTGATAATGGATCATTCCACAATGACCACAAACATGGCGTTCGCGATTATCGTCCTCGGGTATTTTTTGGCTGACTGGATTGCCGCAGTTAGAACAAAATTTCATGAAAAGCTCAGAAAATGGCCAGAGCTGAGTATAATGCACAAATGCTAGAAACGATTAAAAATCAGTTAAAAAACTTTCCCCTTGATCCGTCTCAGTCTGGCCCGCAAGAGTCTGGCGCAACCGCGGCGGTGCTGTTGTTGTTGCATGGTGATCCGGCGGACCCTCAGATAGTGCTGACACAGCGTGCAATGCATCTTAATAACCATGCTGGGGAAGTCGCATTTCCCGGAGGCATGTGGGATGCGACAGATCAAAACTTGCTACAGACCGCACTGCGAGAGACACATGAAGAGATCGGCTTGCCCCCTCATTTGGTAGAGCCAATTGCCATGCTGCCAGTGGCTTCACCTAAACGCCGCAACCTGCGCGTTACGCCTTTTGTTGGCCTGGCCCATGGCCAGCTTGAATTACAGGCTGAGCCCTCTGAAATAGCCGCTATATTCGATGCTCCAATCAGTATTTTTACCGATATCAGCCAGTACCAGTATTTTGAAATAAAAAACGCCGTCGGTGCACTCAGTTTTCCATTTATATCGTATAAAGGACATAAAATTTGGGGGTTTACCTTAAAAGTAGTGGTGGATATGCTGAACGCCACCTTAGACGCTGGGGTCGATTTAATTTACCCAAGCGACGCCCGCATAGATGAGTTACGCAAGCGAGGACAAAAATGATTTACCGAATTGGTGATGATAGCCCAGACATTCACGACTCAGTATTTGTAGCAGCCAGCGCCGATGTTATGGGCAAGGTTGTTCTCAAAGAGCAATCCAGCGTCTGGTTTAATGCAGTGATTCGCGGTGACTGCGATGTTATCGAGGTCGGTGCACGCAGTAATATTCAAGATGGCGCGGTGCTGCACTGTGATGCCGGTCAGCCACTCAAAATTGGCGAAGATGTCACTGTTGGCCACAATGCCATGATTCATTGTTTAGAAGTGGGTGATCGCACTCTAGTCGGTATTAATGCGGTTATTCTCGACGGAGCAAAAGTCGGCAGTGACTGCATTATCGGCGCCAACGCGCTGGTTAAAGCGGGGGCTGTGATTCCCGATGGCTCGATGGTTGTTGGCTCTCCCGGAAAGGTGATTCGTGAGACTGATGAGCAGACCAGGCAGTTCTTGCTCGGTTCAGCTGCCCACTATGCTCACGAAGCACATAAAATGACCACCGATTTGGTGGAGATAAAGCGCTGATGTCCGATAATCGAATCGCCTCACCCTGCAATTCTGTCTGCTCATTGAACGATGAAGACACCTGTATTGGTTGCTTTAGAACCAGGGACGAGATCCGAGAATGGAGCGTTTTGGACGACCATCAGCGACTTGATGTTCTAGTGCTCTGCGGCGAGAGAGCACAAAAAAACAATCCTTTTTACTAGATACCGCTTTAAAGGATTATTCCTCCAAGGCCTTTTTCGGTTTCAGGCAAATAACGGCTACTTTCTTAATCATGGTGCCGTTGATCTCCTCGGTCTCAAACCTAAAGGCACCCACCGTAAAGCTAACATTGCCGTCCGGAATGCTCTCGAGTTGCTCGAGTGCAAGGCCATTTAATGTTTTAGGGCCGTCTGTTGGTAACTCCCAGCCAGTCGCCTTATTGATTTCGCGCACGGTAGCCGCGCCATCGATCACATAGCTGCCATCTTTGCGGGCAATAACTTCATCAATATCATCGGCCGTATTGGTGGTAAAGTCGCCGACAATCTCTTCCAAAATATCTTCCAAGGTCACCAAACCCTGAACCTCACCGTACTCATCGACTACCACCGCAAAGCGCTTGCGCGTTTCCTTAAAGTTGAGCAGTTGAGTGGTTAAAGTAGTGCTTTCGGGAATAAAGTAGGCTTCCTCAGCAAAGCGCTTAATCGCCTTGTGCGTGACGGTCTCAGAACGCAGCAGATGATTGGCTTTGCGGGCGTGGAAAATGCCGACAATATTATTGATATCACCTTCATAGAGAGGCTGACGAGTATATTCTGAAGACAGAATATTATTCATCAGATCATCAATATTGTCCTCTAGATCCAGACCCTTAACTTCGTTTCGGGGAATCATAATATCTTCGACGGTAACATTCTCCAGATCGAGAATAGCCCGCAGCATGCCCTGTTTACCCTCTGAGAGCTTGTGCCCAGAGATATCCACTAGGGATTTAAGCTCTTCATTATCCAATGCATCGTCGCGATCCTTATTGGGGTCAAAGCCAAGCAGAGAGATCAGTGAATTCGTCAGTTTATTGACCGCCCACACCAGTGGAGTCAATAGTTGCAGCATGGGTTTTAAGATATGGCTGGCCTTGAAGGCAAACCACTCGGGATTTTGTGCGGCAATGGTCTTGGGTGTGACTTCCGAGAACACCAGCACCATGATGGTCAAAGAGGCAGTGGCTACCCAGGGCGCGGCGGCTTCGCCGACATAAATAATGGCCAGCATATTGGCAATAATTGCCGCCAGTATATTAACGGCATTGTTGCCAATCAAAATCAGACCAATAAGCCGATCCGGCATAGCCAATAGCTTCGCTGCTCGGCGCGCTCCAGAGCTTTTTTTGCGCTGATGTCGAAGCCGATATCGGTTTAAAGACATCATGCCGGTTTCGGAGCCAGAGAAAAATGCGGATACAACTAATAGTGCTAGGAGTGTTGACCACAACACCCAAGGGTGGGAACCGTCCAAGGATAGGAACCTCAAAAATTTCGGAAGATTATGTTGAAGTAGTTTGCCTGCTTTGGCAATAGGATTTTGTTACTGGACGAGGATAAATTCCATCACGACCTTGCTGCCAACATAGCCGAGCAAGATGGCGATAAAGCCCGCCCATGTCCAGCGAATCGCTTTATTGCCACGCCAGCCACGGCTGTGACGACCCCACAGTAGGGTGGCATAAACAAACCAGGCGACCAGGCTAAAGGTTACCTTGTGCACCAGATGCTGAGCAAAAAGGTCATCGAAGAATAGAAAGCCGCTGATTAAAGAGAGCGTCAGCAGGATTTCTCCGGCCCAAATTAGCTCAAATAACAGTATTTCCATTGTCTGAACGGGCGGCAGGGTGCGCATCAGAATATTCTGGTGTTTATGTTTCAGTTGCCAGTCTTGATAGCCAGCCAGAAGCGCCTGCAAGGCGGCTATCGCCAGAAGACTGTACGCGAGCAGAGAGATCAGAACATGGGCTTGAATCGGCGCAGACATCAATGCAGGTGGCTTAGTGCTGGGATTCGTTAGAGCGGCCAGCAGGCACAGGGCAGACACTGGCAGTAAGATCAGATAAAGGCTGTGCAGCGGTTTCTTGAGGCCGCTGACAAACACCAAAACATTGATCACCAGAGCCAACAGGGCAAGTATCTTAAGCAGACTTAAATCCAAACCGCCATCGACCAGCAGCAGGTCCGAAATTGCCAGTGCGTGCAGACAGATGGCAGTGCCGGTGATTACCCGCAATGAGGTTGGATTAAACTGAGGGTCTCTGCGCATCTGGATCAGGTGGTAAACCAGTCCATACGCATAAGCGGCAATTGCAGCAAAACCCAGCATTGAGCCTGTCATGAGATAAATTCGCTAGAAACTTTAAAGGAGTGTGGCATATTCAGGTCACAGGGTGAAGGGCAGGGCAAAATTATTGCTATAATGCCGCCTTAAAATGAACTGCTGGAAGTTATCTGCATGGCCATGTTTGAAAATTTAAGTGAACGCCTCTCCCAGAGCCTGAAAAAAATCTCTGGAAAAGCCAGTCTTAGTGAAACAAATATCGAAGAGACATTGCGTGAGGTGCGCAAGGCGCTTCTTGAGGCCGATGTTGCACTGCCAGTAGTCAAAGACTTTGTCGCCCTGGTAAAAGAGCGCGCTCTGGGCAAAGAGGTTAACAGTAGCCTCAATCCGGGCCAGCAATTCCTCAAAATTGTTCAGGCCGAGTTAGAGAGCGTGATGGGGGAGAAAAACGAATCCCTTAACCTGGCCCAGCAGCCACCGGCAATTATTCTGATGGCTGGTTTGCAGGGAGCGGGTAAAACCACCTCTGTGGCCAAGTTATCTCGCTATCTGAGCGAGCGCGAAAAGAAAAAAGTCATGGTCGTCTCTGCGGATGTCTATCGTCCAGCCGCCATAGAACAGCTGAAAACGCTGGCCAATGAAGTTGGCGCTGAATTTTTCCCCAGTGACCCAAGTGAAAAGCCAGTGGCGATTGTTAAATCTGCCATTGCCGCCGCCAAAACCAGTTTTGCCGATGTGTTGATCGTTGATACTGCAGGCCGCTTAGCGATCGATGATCAAATGATGGCAGAGATCAAAGACGTGCATAAGGCAGCCAATCCGGTTGAAACCCTATTTGTGATTGACGCCATGATTGGTCAGGACGCCGTCAACACTGCCAAAGCCTTTAATGAAGCCCTGCCGCTGACTGGTGTGATATTAACCAAGGTCGACGGTGATGCCCGAGGTGGTGCCGCCCTGTCGGTCAGACATATTACCGGCAAGCCGATTAAATTCCTCGGTGTGGGTGAAAAAGTAGACGCACTTGAGCCATTCCATCCCGAGCGTATTGCATCGCGCATACTGGGAATGGGTGATGTACTCAGTCTTATCGAAGATGTTGAACGCAAAGTTGATAAGAAGAAAGCTGAGAAATTGGCTCAGAAGGTCGCCAAGGGTAAGGGCTTTGATCTGGAAGATCTGCGCGATCAGCTTCAGCAAATGAAAAATATGGGTGGCATGGCAGGCATGATGGACAAGCTGCCGGGTATGGGCAATATGGCGCAAATGGCGCAGCAGCCCGATATGACCAGCCAATTTACCCGCATGGAGTGCATAATTGACTCCATGACGCCAAAAGAGCGCCGCAATCCGGATATTCTTAATGGTTCGCGCAAACGACGCATCACTGTCGGCTCGGGCACCAGCATTCAGGATCTCAATCGCCTGCTTAAGCAGCACAAGCAAATGGGCAAGATGATAAAAAAAATGAAGGGCAAAGGCATGCAAAATATGATGCGTGGCTTGGGTGGTGCGGCGCCTTCTGGGGGTGGTTTGCCACCCGGCATGTTCCCGCGCCGCTAGCCTAAAGCTAACGGCCTGTTCTTACAGGCTTTTTTACAATATCTACAGTGGCATAAAAGCGACTTATTTTCTTTTAAAGTAGTTTCCTTTCACCACCTTTTGACGTAGTATACCGCGCCTTCCGTGGGGGCCCCGCTATTTTTGCGTGGCACATGATTAGGTACTTAAATAGGCATCAAGACTGGCGATAATGCCGCTTGAACACAGGATTTTAGTAAATGGTAACAATTAGATTGGCTCGTGGTGGCGCGAAAAAGCGTCCCTTTTACCACATCACAGTTTCTGATTCGCGTAATGCACGTGATGCTCGCTACATTGAGCGTATTGGCTTTTTTAACCCGGTTGCCCGCGGTGCTGAAGAGCGTCTGCGTGTAGATCTTGAGCGTGCCGCATACTGGCAGGGTCAAGGCGCACAGATTAGCGATCGAGTTTCTGCATTGTTGAAAGAGGCTGCCAAGCTAGCAGCCTAATTAGGTACTGCAGCCTGTGAGTAGCGCTCAAAACAGTTCGGAAACACTGGTTGTAGGCCGGATCACAACAGTGTTTGGTGTGCGCGGATGGGTAAAAGTGTTCTCGTATACGGAGCAGATAGAAACATTGTTCGACTACCAGCCTTGGTGGGTAGACAGTGCAGCCGGCCGACAGCAGATTGTTGTCGATGACTGGAAGCGCCACGCCGATGGGCTGATAGTGCATATAAAAGGTGTAGACGATAGAGATATTGCTCGCGCCTGGTGTAATCAGGACATCTCAGTCGACAAAAGCCAGCTTCCCGACTTAAATCGCGAAGAGTTCTACTGGCATCAACTGGAAGGTCTTGCTGTGGTTAGCCACTTTGAAGGGCGAGAGATTCGACTCGGAGTGGTGAAATCTCTGTTAGAGACCGGGGCTAATGATGTGCTGGTGATTGCAGGGGATACAGACAGTATTGATAGGGAAGAGCGCTTGATCCCCTATGTTGATCAGTTTGTTACCGAGATTGATATAGCCTCTCAGACGATCGATGTGATTTGGGATCCAGAATTTTAAGCGATAGTTCGGGCCACATTGAGGCAACAGAGGTGGAATGAATGAAGATTGCACTGATTACCCTGTTTCCGGAAATGTTTGCAGCGGTAACCGACTACGGCATAAGTAGCCGGGCCGTAAAAGAAGGGTTGCTGGAAATAGCCAGCTATAACCCAAGAGATTTTACCGAAGATCGTCATCAGACGGTTGATGCCAGACCCTACGGGGGAGGCCCCGGTATGGTGATGATGATCGAACCTCTGCGCAGGGCGATATCAGCCGCCAGAGAATGGACAGACGAAAACCCGTTGGTGGTGTATTTATCCCCCCAGGGCAAGGTGTTAAATCAGGCAGCAGTGAATGGTTTTGCATCTCAGCAATCATTGATTCTGATTGCCGGTCGCTACGAAGGTATCGACGAGAGATTGATTGAGTTGGAAGTCGATGAGGAGTGGTCCATAGGAGACTATGTACTCAGTGGTGGAGAGCTTCCAGCCATGGTGCTGATGGATGCGCTGATACGCCAGATACCCGGAGCACTGGGCCATCAGGATTCAGCAGATCAGGATTCATTTGCCAATGGTCTGTTGGACTGCCCGCACTACACACGGCCTGAGCAACAAGATGGGCAGCAGGTGCCAGAGGTTTTACTCTCCGGTGACCATGAAAGAATAAGACGTTGGCGTTTGCAGCAGTCATTAGTGCGAACCCAGCAGAGAAGACCAGATTTACTGGACCGCCTGGAACTCAATAAAGAGCAACAGGCAATACTCAAGGAAGTGAGTGCTGCGCTGGCAGATGATAAGCAAGGATAACTTATCCTCTCTGTACAGAGCTCTAAATCAGGTGGCATTGCCACCAACCAATGAAAATTGAGGAGCAAGAAATGTCTAACAAAGTATCAATTATCGCTGCACTTGAAAAAGAGCAGATGAGTAAAGAAATCCCTGATTTCAGCCCCGGTGATACCGTGGTTGTGCAGGTTAAGGTAAAAGAGGGCACTCGTGAGCGTCTTCAGGCCTTTGAAGGTGTAGTTCTGGCTAAGCGCAACCGTCAGCTCAACTCTGCATTCACAGTACGCAAAATATCCAACGGTATTGGCGTAGAGCGTACCTTCCAAACTTACAGCCCACTCGTTGACAGTATTGAAGTTAAGCGTCGCGGTGCTGTTCGTCGCGCCAAACTGTACTACTTGCGTGAGCGTTCAGGTAGATCTGCACGTATTAAAGAGAAGCTGGGCTAAGCAACCACAGGTTGTTCACTCAGTATCGAAGAAGGCGATCCAATGGATCGCCTTTTTTGTTGCCTGTTGTTTTTATGGCTAGGGGCTCTTTTTAACCGAGCGCTATTTTATAACTAAAGACCTGATTGCTCAGGAATTGGCCAGTTTCTAATTAATACAGGCTATATTCTATAGAGTGCTGGTCCGAGGCCAGCACTCTCTCTTGTTCTGCCTCAATACTCCCCAATAGGTTTACCTGATAGGCCTTTCTAATAGTTCAAACCCCGAGTAATATATGCCTTGGTGAATTGGTTGAAGCCATTCTAAAAGGTGTTGCCAGATAAGAGGGCAACCTAGTATTTCATCGGGCAGGGAGCGCTTGCATGAATCTCCCATATGGAAGTGAACACAAGGAATGAAACATGCACGTTCTCATCGTAGATGATCATGCTTTCGTTTGTCTTGGTCTTAAAGCGACACTGAGCGAAGAGTTTGACAATATTGAAGTTACCACCACTGACCACGGTGATACCGCCTTAACCATTCTTGCCCAAAACACTATTGATCTTGCCATCGTCGATCTTTTTATGCCCGGCGGAGCAGGTGGTTTTAACTTTATTGAGATGCTCTGTGAGAGCTACCCAAAACTGCCGATAATAGTCCTGTCTGCGACAGAAAACCCTGCTCATATTCGTAAATGTCTCGACTTTGGTGCCGCGGGATTTGTAACTAAATCAGCGCCTAAAGATGCACTTTTTGACGCTATTTCCAAGGCCTTGACGGGCGAGCGGTATGTTCCGGCATCTCTGGTGGAGTCAATGCCAGAAGTGGCCAGAGTTATGGATGAAGTTGATTCTGGTGCTGATATTGAAATTATTGCCGGTCTGGTAACACAGCGGCAGATGGATATTTTACTCTGTATCACTCAGGGACGATCCAATAAACAAATTGCTCGTGAACTCGATCTTTCTGAGAACACAGTAAAAGTTCATGTCAGTGCCATGTTAAGGGCGCTGGGTTTAAGTAACCGTACTCAGGCCGGTATTTTGGGCCAAAAATTAGGCTTATCTGAAACATCTGAATCGAATAGATAGCTATGTCGACTCATTGGTAAATTATAAAAAGGTAAATGATGATATTCAAAACAACAAAAAAAAATACAGCTCCAATGCTTCTTGTAATGGCATTGGTGATATCTGAATTTACCGTAGGTGATTCTATGGTAACGGAGGGCGATCTGTTGGTGGATATCCAGCGAGTCAATAGTGTTACCCATATGGATCAGACTCTACCAGAGGCACCAGCCTCAGTGACCATCATTGATCGGCGTATGATAGATGCCTCTCCAGCACTGGATGTGGTCGATTTACTGCGTATGGTGCCGGGTTTACAGACCTATTTCGTCAATGCCAATCGCCCCGGGGTAACCTACCATACCTTGGGTAATAGCTATCCCCGACGACTGGAGGTGAAAGTCGACGGAAGATCGGTCTATGAATCGCTTTTCTCATCGGTGGAATGGACTACATTGGGCGTAGATCTCGCTGATATCGATCATATTGAAGTCGTTCGCGGAGCCAATGCCCCCGCGGATGGTAGTAACGCTTTTCTGGCGTCAATAAATATTATTACTCGCTCTCCACTTATTGATAGTGGCTGGAATCTGCGCAGTGAGGGTGGCAGCAATAGCATCCGCAATGGCTCATTAAGTTACGCTGGAGCAGCGGGCGAACTAAATTACCGCACTAGACTGAGCTACCGAAGTAATGAAGGATTTGATGATTTTAACAATTTGATCCTCGATGATGGTGCAGAGACGATTACGCTGTCGTTTAAAGGGCTGTGGACTCCCTCTGCCAGCAATAGTCTGGAAATAAAATTTGGGGCCAGTGACAGTGATATAGGTGTTGGCAAAAGAGATTCATTTCCGCGTAAATTAGACTATCAATACCAGCATTTACAGTGGGATCACTTAACTGAAAAGGGCAATAAACACCAATTTATCGTCTATCATAATTTATTAGAGATTACGGATTACGTGGAACCACTCGGTTTTCATGAGGCGCTAGCGGGGTTGCCTGATAGCCCAACCAAAACTGCACTTTTACAGCTTCCGGATAAGCTGATTATAGATGGTGAGAGCAGCGGTGAGTCAGAGAGATGGGATGCAGAATTCAGAACGCTATTTACTCAATGGGATGACTTCCGAGCTGTGTCGGGTATTGGGTTAAGGTTCGACCGTGTAAAGAGTGAAGATTTTTTTGATTCCCAGGACGGTATTTCCGAAAATTCTATTCGAGCCTATGCCAATTTTCAGTGGACTGCAAGCGATCGCATTGTGCTCAATGGAGGGGTTATTAGTGAACATGATGATTCAGAAAAATTTAGCTCCTTCCGTGGTGCGAGTAACTTCCAGTTAGCGGATAACCAAACGTTAAGGTTAGCATTTAATCGTGGTTATCGTGCGCCAACGCTTCTTGAGAGTAATCAGAAAACCTATATTCGCTATAACGAAGACATGATTCTAGACGGCAGTATTGTTTCTGATCCACATATTAACCCTGAACAGCTAAAGAGTTCGGAAATTGGTTATATGGGCTCATTTTTAAATGCTAGTCTGTCCATCGATCTGCGTATTTTCAATGAAAAACTAAGAGGTGTTATTGGTGAGCGTCGAGAGCAGTATGCGGATATCGATGGACAAATCAATATACGTGACAACACTGAAAGTATCGACGTTCAAGGTGCTGAGTGGCAGGCTCAGTATCGACCCAATAATAACTTTCTAGTTCATGCTAACTATAGCTATGTGAAATCTACTGGTAAGCGACTTTGGCGGAGTACCCCACACGTTGAATACCGGGATCTAGAGGTCAATTCGCCAGGGCACAGTGCGGGATTGCTAGTGAATTATACAACCGACGATAGATTGAGTCTGAGTACCATGATTAATTATAAGTCTGGTACGAGACATCCAAAGGGTTCTCAGTTAGACAAGTACACCCGTGTTGATTTGAAAGCAGCTAAAAAAATCAATTTAAATAACTCAAATGTAGAGCTATCTTTCACTGTACAAAATGTGGGATCTGATTATTTTGAGTTCTATGAAATCAATGCCTTTAAAACTCAATATGTTCTTGGTTTTGAAATAGGTATCCCCTGAGTCATGAACCACAATAGCGACTTAAATGCTGGATTGGGATTCGTCTGAGATGTCGTTTAAAGCGTCCCTCTCTAAGTTGCAATGCGTGATTAAAACTCAGGTATTGGTGGTTGCACTATTTATTTGCTCAGTACCTACAGTTATTGCTGAATCAAATGTTAGCAAGGAAAGCCGCGTTCTGTTTGTTATCAGTAAGCAGGCCAAAATTTATACAGATCTCACTGCATTAGTGCAGCGAAATTTGCATGGCCAGACAGGGACTATCTATCAATTTGTTACCGATGTAGAAAAGAATTTTGTCACTAGAAATCTCAACTTTAAGCCAGACTTTATTGTCACCGTTGGTGCTATGGCCTCTGAAACAGTGATGAAATCGAAACCACAACAGCCAGTGCTCGCTGTATTAATCACTGATAGCGCATTTAATTTGCTGAGCAAAAAATATTATGGCTCTAATATGCAAGCATATGCTGCTAATGTATCTGCCATCTGCCTTGATCAGCCCTTCCAGCGAAGTATCAGATTGGCAAAATTGATACTACCCGAGGCGAAAATTGCCGGGGTAATGACTGGGCCTTCATCGAAGAAAAGGGAAGATGATTTTGCTCAGTATGTAACAGATGCCAATATGGTTCCCAAGATGATAAATATAGGATTGGAGGATAATCCAATTCACCTGTTGGAGCCGATAATTAAACGCAGTGATGTCTTCATACCGGTGCCGGATAATCGACGGGTCAACATTGCCACCGCAAAGTGGATTTTGCAGCTTAGCTACAGATACAAGGTTCCAGTCATTGCCTATTCAAAAACCTATCTAGATGCTGGTGCACTTGCTGCTATCTACTCTTCAGTTGAAAATGTTGCTCAGCAAACTGCTGAATTTATTGATAATGAATTTCTAGGAGATACCGGTGGTTCTCATACTGCTGCTTATTTTTCTATAAGCTTCAATTCGTCAGTGGCCAGTAATTTGAATATCGATTTAAAAAGCGAGCAGTTTTATCGCGCTGTCTTAGAGGCTGATTAAGGATGAGAGACAATCGAAAACCAGCAAGTATTCATGCTCGACTGCTACTTACAACATTGATTCCACTGACCTTATTAAGTCTGGTCCTTGGTTGGTACATAATTACCAGTCAGCGAACAGTATTGCTCAATAATCTGCAAGATACGGGTCGGGTCGCGGTTCATCAAATGGCCTCAAATGCAGAGTTTGCCTTGTTCTCTGGCAATCAGGCTATGCTTGAAACACTGGGCTACTCGGTTCTCGATATTCCATCGGTATCAGGTATTATTTTTCACAATGAGCTTGATAAAAGTACCGTGCGCATTGGTGATGTGAAATTATCCACCCAGCTTATTTCTGGATCATTCGATTCAGGTCTACCATTTTTTATTGATCATCACTGGTATTTTTTCGCACCTATCACGATCAACGATATCCCAATTATGGACTATGACGAGGTCGGGCAGCCTGAGGCTGAATCCTTGGGCTGGGTAATCATTGAGCTCACGGATAAGATACTGCTGCAAGAGCAGCGAGAAGCAATTTTTGGCGCTTTAATTGTGACCACCATGAGTTTATTAATTGCTGCATGGCTGTCGATGCGAATTGGTCGCAGTATTTCGCGGCCGGTAGAGAGCTTAACTGAGACTGTTGAGCTGATGGAGGCTGGCGGACTTGATTCGCTGGCCGCAGAAAATGGTCCGATGGAGATTCGTAAACTGGCCTATGGTATCAATCAGCTTGCGACCAGCGTTAGAGAATCCAATGTGCATATGCAAAGTGAAATAGCGCGTGCCACGGTACAGTTGCAGATCACATTGATAGAACTTGAAGAGGCTATGGAAGCTCAGGATCAGTTTTTGGCTCGAATGAGTCATGAATTGCGCACCCCTTTAACGGCGGTGATCGGGTTTTCGAAGCTACTTGCTACAGAAGAGGATCCTGCCAAACGGCAAGAGCATTTGCGAATTATTGATAGTTCTTCCACTATGCTGCTGACCATGATTGATGATATTTTGGAATTTTCCAAAGCCCATTTAGGTGGCTTTACTTTAGAAAAAATAAATTTTGACATGGATCAGTGGTTTACTGATTTAGTAGCAATTCATCGTCCCCGCGCCGACGAAAAAAATCTCTCGCTAACATGCAATATTGCCGATGATGTGCCTAGGCAGTTGAGCGGCGACCCTGTGCGTTTGGCGCAGATTTTCAGTAATCTGGTGAGTAATGCGATTAAGTTCACTGATAGCGGATTTGTCTCAGTCGACATTAAGCGGCAGACGAGTGACGGTGATCATGTGGTTCTGGACTGCGCCGTAACTGATTCTGGCAAAGGCATAGCCGCAGATAAAATAGCTTTATTGTTTGACCCCTTCGCTCAGGAAGATACCTCGATTAATCGTCGTTTCGGTGGCACAGGTCTAGGCCTGTCAATATGCAAGCGCCTAGCGCAGACTATGGGCGGGGACGTCAAAATTGAGAGCGAGATAGGTAAGGGTACGGTGGTTAGTTTTACCTGCCGACTTTTTGAAGTAAATACCCTATCGCCGTTAGAGGATGATCAAGCGGTGCTTGCTGAGCAAGTTTTGGCTGGATTGTCTATTTTATTGGCGGAAGATAACCCTTTTAATCAGAAATTAATTGTCAAACTTTTGCGCGGCTATGGCGCTGATTGTCTGGTGGCTAATAACGGTTTGGAAGCGATTGAGATTGCAGGTGATCTCCATGTGGATGTGGTGCTAATGGATATCCACATGCCGGTTGTCGACGGTGTCACCGCCTGTGAAACGATTATGCAACAGTCTGGCGAAAGCCCGCCAATTATTGGCTTGACCGCTGATATAACGCCTATGGAGCAACAGCGCATGCTAACGGCTGGCGCTGTCAGTGTTCAATCTAAGCCAGTTGATGAAGTGAGTCTGGTGAACAGTATTCTCAGTTCGCTAAATGATATGAACGAAATCAGCCCAAATTCCGGAGGCGGACTACTAGCTTCAGTGATACCGGTCGAAGAGTTAAAAGAGGCACTGTATGAGAACCTTGATAAGCTGGATCTGCAGCTGAGATCAGGGGAAAACAGTAGCCAGCGCCAGATTATCCATGATCTTATGGGCCTATGTGGGCTCTATGGTATGACTGAGCTGAGAGAGCAGGTACTGGAATTTAGAGCTGCTTATGGCGCCTTGGATACAGAAGAGAATATCAAGAAAGTACAGCGCATCCGTGAACATGTTGAGGGCTATCTGGTTCCAGATTCCTGTTAGCGCTGACGAGTCTAAAAACGGGTGTGAAAACTAATACTTTAGTATTAACTCGTCAGTGTAATTTCTTTTCTCGCCTGACTGTCTTATCTTAAATGTACGTTGACTCCTTGGCATGAAGCTTTAACAGGGACTTTACTGGTAAAAATACACAGACCTACACTGCTGTAAGAAAGGTGGTACTGATAGACAGGATGTTTATAGAGCTCGGTTGACAGGGAGTTGACTTCAAAGGACAGATGCTCGCTCAGTTACTTTTACTTTCGTTTGCTACCAGTTGTGCAGTACAGACGACTAGGATGTCGTGCGCTATGGAAGGCGCGGGTCAATCCCTCTTTAGATTTTAATGTTATTCCATCCAGTTTTATTTGAGCCTCGTTTTTACGGGGCTTTTTTATGCCCGTCTAAATGGTTGTCTGACTATACTTTAGCCTCTTAGCCATACAGATTGCAGGACTCGTTACCTTTTGCGCGAATTTCTTTTACTCGCCGTCATATAAGACATAGACTACCGATCATAAGCCTTTATTTATCAGGCGCTCAGCCTAGAAAAAACTATGTCTAAAAAAAGCAAAAACTTTGACCCATTTGCCTCCCGAGAAGCGGCCAACTACGATCGCCCGGTACCTAGTCGTGAATTTGTTCTCGATTACCTGCGCGAAAGTGCTGGTCCTGTGACCCATGAAGAAATTTGTGTCGCCCTTAATCTAACTGATGAAGAGCAGATTGAAGCTATGCGCCGACGCCTGCGTGCCATGGAGCGCGATGGTCAGGTGGCGCGCAATCGTCGCGGTGGCTACGGGACATTGGACAAGCTTAATTTAGTCAAAGGTCGAGTGATTGGTCATCCTGAAGGTTATGGGTTTGTGCATCCAGTAGAGGGTGATGGTCAGGATATTTATCTCTCCAGTTCCCAAATGCGCCGTGTATTCGACGGGGATATCGTCTTAGTGCGAATTGCCGGTTGGGATCGACGGGGTCGTCCCGAAGGGAGTCTGGTAGATGTGGTTGAGCGCAATACGCTGCAGATTGTTGGGCGCTATTTCCGCGAGAGTGGTATTAACTTTGTGCGGGCTGATAATCCTCGTATTAGCCAGGATATCCTTATACCTGCAGATGGGCAGGGTGCGGCTAAGACCGGTCAGATAGTGGTAGTGGATATTATTGAGCCACCTTCACGCAATAGTTTACCGGTAGGGCATATCACAGAGGTGTTGGGCGAGCACTTGGATCCGGGATTAGAAGTTGAAATGTCCATTCGCAACTATGGCATTCCCCATATTTGGAATGAGGAAGTTGTGATTGAAACTGATGCAATCCCCGATCAGGTGCAGGATCCGGGATTTCGCGTTGATCTCAGAAAAACACCTTTGATTACGATCGATGGAGAAGATGCTCGAGACTTCGATGACGCGGTGCACTGCTATCCCAAGCCTCGTGGTGGCTGGACCCTGACTGTCGCTATTGCCGATGTGTCTCATTACGTTGGTGTTGGCTCGGCTCTTGATAAAGAAGCCTTTGAGCGCGGCAATTCAGTGTACTTTCCCAATCATGTAGTGCCCATGCTGCCAGAAAAACTCTCCAATGGGCTATGTTCTTTAAATCCCGCCGAAGACCGACTCTGTATGGTCTGTGAGATGCAGGTCAGCGCAGAAGGTGATATTACTCGCTACCAGTTTTCTGAGGCCGTTATGCATTCTCATGCGCGGATGACCTATACCCAGGTGGCGCATATCATTGCCGAGAAGGAAAAGGGTAATGACTCAGGTGTGCGCAAACAATTTGCTTCGATAGTGCCTCAGGTCGATGCATTGCACGATATGTATAAAGTGCTTCACCGTCGTCGCGCCAAGCGGGGCGCCATTGATTTTGATACTAAAGAAACACGTATCCTGTTTGATGGACAGCGCAAGATCAGTCAAATTATTCCCGTTGACCGCACCGAGGCTCACCGCCTTATTGAAGAGTGCATGCTATGTGCCAATGTTTGTTCGGCAGAGTTTTTAGAGAAAGTGAAAATCCCCGCATTGTTTAGAGTTCATGAGGGTCCCAGCGAAGAGCGACTGTCATCCGTGCGCGATTTTCTTGGGGAGTTGGGGATAGGGCTTGGTGGTGGTGACGATCCTCAGCCTGAGGACTACCAGCGAGTACTGCGCTCGATCAAAGGTCGTGACGACGCGACAGTTATTCAGACCGTTATGCTTCGCTCTATGAGTCAGGCGGTTTATCAGCCGGAAAATCTAGGTCATTTCGGTTTAGCATTTGATGCCTACACACACTTTACCTCCCCCATTCGTCGCTATGCCGATTTGCTGGTCCATCGGGCGATTCGCAGCCTGATAAGAAGCAAAAAGAAAATATCCCATGTTCAGCGCGTGGAAGGTGCAGGCACTTTAGCGACGCAAGCCATCTATCCCTATGAGATTGAGCGTTTGAACAATGTTGGTGAGCATCTGTCGGTGACAGAGCGGCGCGCCGATGAGGCCACTCGAGATGTTGTCAATTGGTTGAAGTGTGAATACTTGATGGACAGAGTGGGCGAGCAGTATACCGGTGTGGTTAGTGCGGTTACCGGGTTTGGCCTGTTCGTTATGCTTGATGACCTCTATGTGGAGGGCTTGATCCATGTTACCGGCTTACCCAAAGACTATTACTACCATGAGGCCTCCCAGCACCGTATGGTGGGCGAGCGCAGCGGCCGGATATTTCGTTTGGGGCAGAAGCTTAGTGTGAAAGTGGTTCGCGTTAATTTGGAAGAGCGCAAAATTGATTTTGAATTGGTTGAAACAGGTAAAGCTGAGACCAATGGTGGCGGCACCTCAAAGAGCCCGAGAAAGGTTAAGGCCTCTCCCACTGCTAAAGAGATGGCGGCAGAGCATGAGAGAAAACGTAAGAGTCGAGGCAAGCAGAGCAAGAAATCCGCAGCGGCGGGCAAGAAAAAGGCTGGCTCAAAGAAGCGCAAGCCTGGCCTCAGCAAAACCAGAGTGGGCTCGGGCAATACTGCAATGGCGAAAAAAGGGACTGGAAAAAAGAAAAAGCCGCGATCTAAATCTTAGAGATCAGCAGGGCCGGACAGGGCCTGTTTTGAGTCGCGGCGAATTTGCTATTTAAGATACTGTGGCAGAATTCTGTGGAGTACTTCCGCTATGTAGCTCAAAAATAACGTGCCCATACTGCTTTTGTAAAAATTGGGGTCGCTGTTACCCACAGCTAGAATTCCATAGAGATTATTAAAGCGCAGCGGCACGGCCGCAACCGAACCGACCTGCAGGCCTTTCTCACCAAAAAGGAACAACATCTCATCTTCACGCAATACGCCGCACACAGCGCGGTTAGAGCTGAGTAGTGTGCCAACTTTCTCGTTGGCTTTTTCTATACTGGCCACTCGTGCCATGGTAGCTGGAAGCTGCTCTTCATCTCCGAGTAATGTCAGGCTGTAAAAATCAATCGCAAAGTCTTTGCCGAGGCTGTCATAGAGAGTCTCAACCAGCGCGGCGAGATTCTTCGCCTCCAGCAGGTTCAGCACTAGGCGTTTGGTTTTTTCGAATAGCAGATCATTGTCATGAGCAGTCTCAAGCATATTGTCGAGACGGTTGCGCATCTCCTTGTTGCGATCGCGCATGACACCCACCTGACGTTCAACCAGAGATACTGCATTACCGGCGTTGTGGGGCAGGGTGAGGCTTTCGAGAATATCCGGATTCTTATCAAGAAAGGTTGGATTGTCCTGCAGGAAATCTCGCACTAACTGCTCGGTTGTATCAATCTGCTTTTCTTCACTCATATTCTTATACGTCCATGGAAAACGGTAACGGCAGGTCCAGTCATGATTAACGGCTGACCCTCTCCCTGCCATTCAATAGTTAAATCGCCACCAGTCAGGTGAACAGTTACAGATGAGTCTACCAGTTCCTGCTGCATAGCTGCCACTGCTGCGGCGCAGGCGCCAGAGCCGCAGGCCTGAGTTTCACCGGCACCGCGCTCAAATACTCGCAGGTTGAGCTGCTGGCGATTTAGAATCTGCATAAAGCCCGCATTGACCCGATTTGGGAATCGTTCGTGGCATTCCAGCTGAGGGCCCAGTTCACTGACTGGCGCAGTTTGCACATCCTCAACCTGCAAAACCGCATGTGGATTACCCATGGAGACGGCGGCAATTTGATACTCATTTGCTGCAATATCAATATTGTAGAGATTGGCCGGTTGATCAGCCTCAAAGGGAATATCCGCCGGCGCTAATAGGGGCACACCCATATCTACCGACACTGAGTGGTTGGCATTAATTCGCAGCTCCAAAACTCGATTCATGGTTTTTACCCGAATTGAGCTTTTGCCAGTGAGACGACGATCTTTTACAAAGCGGGCCAGACAGCGTGCGCCATTGCCGCACTGTTCAACCTCACCGCCATCCTGATTAAAGATTCGGTAATTAAAATCAATGTTTGGCTTGGAGGGAGGTTCCACTACCAAAATTTGGTCACAACCAATGCCCAGGGTGCGACTGCCCAGACGTCGAGCCATCGACGCAGTTACACGCACATTTTGGGTCACGGCATCAATAACAACAAAGTCGTTACCCAAGCCGTGCATTTTGGTGAATTTCATCAACATATTATTTTAGCCGTTACTGACTGGGTAGAAGCTGCTCGCCTCTGACCAGATCCTCAATGGTTTCTCGAGCACGCACCAGATGTGTCTGACCGCTATCGACCATAATTTCTGCAGCTCGAGGTCGGGTATTGTAATTTGAACTCATCACAAACCCATAGGCACCGGCCGAGAAAACACATAGGCAGTCGCCTTCGGCGATCGCCAGAGGCCTGTCTTTGCCCAAAAAATCTCCAGTCTCGCAGACAGGTCCAACCACATCGTAGGTCTTGGTCTCTGCATCGCTGTCAATGACCGGTTGAATATCCATCCAGGCCTGGTAGAGCGCTGGGCGTAGCATATCGTTCATAGCCGCATCGACAATGGCAAAGTTCTTCTCGCCATTGCTCTTTAGATATTCGACCTGGGTTAGCAGGACACCGGCATTCGCGGTAATTGAGCGGCCCGGTTCCAGCACCAGAGTTTCGTGGCGCCCTTCAAGTTGAGGTAACAGTGCCGCCAGATACTCTGCCGCCGATGGTGCAACCTCATCTTGATAGCGCACACCCAGACCGCCACCGATATCTATATGCTGCAGGTGGATTCCCAACTCAGATAACTGATCGACCAAGACCAGCAATCTATCCATTGCATCAACAAATGGCTGGATTTCGGTAAGCTGTGAGCCAATATGGCAGTCCACACCGACCACGGAAATATTCTCCATGGCGGCCGCACGCTGGTAGACCGCTGGCGCTAAATTAATATCAATGCCAAATTTGTTTTCTTTTAAGCCGGTTGAGATATAGGGATGTGTTTTGGCATCCACATCCGGATTGACTCGCAGCGATACGGCTGCACTGACACTCAGCTCAGCGGCAGTGCGATTGAGTAACTCAAGCTCCGCTTCAGACTCGACATTAAAGCAGTGGATACCAATCTGTAACGCGCGCCGCATATCATTGGCAGTTTTGGCAACACCGGAGTAAACAACTTTGCTGGGGTCACCACCAGCTAGAAGTACCCGCTCGAGTTCACCCAGCGAAACAATATCAAAGCCCGCCCCCAGATTCGCCAGCGTTTGTAAAACAGCAATATTGGAATTGGACTTAACGGCGTAGCAAATTAGATGATCACGCTCTTTAAGGGCAGCCTGATAGGCACAAAAACTCGCGCTAATGGCCTCTTTGCTATAGACATAACAGGGGGTGCCAAATTCATTGGCAATATCGGCTAGCGCAATATCTTCGATAAATAAGCGCTGGTTTCTTGTGGAAATAGTACTGTGCATTTTAGGATTCTGTATTTTCAGTAATGTTGCCCTGAGTCATGGGGACATCCTCAGGAAGATATAAGTCGCCAGTATTGCCGCAACCTGCAAGACTGATTACAAGACCGATGAGCAGTGCAGCAATAAACAGGGCTTTCGAGAGAACAATTTTAGAAAACATATTAGATCACTGTTAAAACGTGTAAGTATAGCGGCACTGGCAGATTACGCCCAAACAATTATACTGCTCGGCACAAACTTGCGGCTACTGCCTGTGACCATTGACTAGCCCCAATGGCCTACTATCCAATTACCTTTAAGGCATAACATGAACGAAGCAGAATTTAATCAAATCGCCGATGAGCTAATGTTTTCCATTGAAGAGAGCATTGATGACAGTGGCGCTGATATTGACTATGAAAACAGTGCCGGGATGCTAACCATAACCTGTGACATTAATGGCTCGCAGATTATCCTATCGCGCCAGCCCTCAATGGGTGAGATTTGGCTGGCAGCGCGCTCGGGCGGATTTCATTTTAAGCTGGAGTCGGGACAGTGGAAAAACACAGTCAGCGGTGAACTGTTGTCGACCATGCTTACTGATGCTTGTCTGGCACAGTCAACAGAGAAGGTAACCTTCGGCTTCTAACGAGTCGCCAGCACAGCTAAGGCGCGTGCGGCCGCAGCTTTAACCTGACCTGGTGCTGTGCCACCCACGTGATTGCGCGCGGCAACTGATCCCTCAAGCGTGAGAACATCAAACACATCCGCGCCAATTTGATCTGAGAACTGCTGTAACTCCTCAAGGCTCATCTCCGACAGATCTTTATTTTCGGCAACACCATAGGCAACTGATTTACCAACAATCTCATGGGAGTCTCGGAACGCAATGCCCTTGCCGACAAGATAGTCGGCCAGATCAGTGGCGGTAGAAAAGCCTCTTCGCGCCGCTTCATACATAGAAGCCTTATTGGACTGAATTGCTGGGATCATGTCTCCAAAGGCGCGCAGACAGTCACGCACTGTATCGACCGTATCAAATAATGGCTCTTTGTCTTCCTGGTTATCTTTGTTATAGGCCAGAGGTTGAGACTTCATTAGAGTGAGTAGTGAAATCAAATGGCCGGATACTCGACCGGTTTTACCGCGCACCAGTTCTGGCACATCGGGATTTTTCTTCTGTGGCATGATCGAAGAGCCGGTGCAGAAGCGATCGGGCAGATTAACAAATTGGAACTGTGCTGAGGTCCAGAGTACGAGCTCTTCCGACATGCGTGACATATGGGTCATAAGCATGCTGGCAAAGGCGCAGAATTCGATCGCGAAGTCACGATCACTGACCGAATCCAGACTATTCTCCGTGGGCTTATCAAAGCCCATTTCAGCGGCTGTGTACTCGCGATCAATTGGGTAGGTGGTGCCAGCTAGCGCGGCCGCGCCCAGCGGGCTCTGATTTAATCGAGCGCGACAGTCACAGAGACGGCCAAAGTCACGCTCAATCATTTCATTCCAGGCCAATAAATGGTGGCCAAATGTCACTGGTTGGGCGGTTTGCAAATGAGTAAAGCCGGGCATAATGGTCTCGGATTCGGCTGCTGCAAGCTCAATCATTCCCTGTTGCAACTTAGTAAAAAGCGGCTTTATCTCATCAATTTGATCGCGAAGCCAAAGGCGGATATCGGTTGCCACCTGATCGTTTCTCGAGCGCCCAGTATGCAGTTTCTTGCCCACATTGCCGATGCGCGCGGTTAGGGCAGCTTCGATATTCATATGCACATCTTCAAGGGCCACAGACCATTCAAAGGTGCCATTCTCTATTTCAGCGGCAATCTCTTGCAGGCCATTGATGATTTGGTCGCGTTCGTCAGTGCTGATCACTGCAGCCTGTGCAAGCATTTTTGCATGGGCGATTGAACCCTGAATATCTTGGCGATAGAGGCGCTGATCAAAATTTACAGATGCAGTAAACCGAGCGACAAATTCATCCACTGGCTCATTAAAACGACCGCCCCAAGCTTGATTGGTCTTTTGGGTTTGCACTTGTTCAGATTTAGTTTTGTCAGTCTTGCTCATCGACGATAGGGTCCAGTAGTTAAATTGCGAGTAGATTATAGCCAATCATTGGCCTCAGCAGGGAAAAGTTGATGCTTCGGTCAGTAATTTGGGTATGGTAACCTGCGTCGTGCCAAACCAATGGAGGGTTGAATATGATCAAGGTATTGATCGTCGATAATGAGCTGCTGGCAGGAGTTCGCATGGAGCGTCTGTTAACGGCGATGCAAAATATAATTTTTGTCGGTCAAGCGACCAGCGGAGCAAAAGCAGTAGATATGGTTGCTGCGCAATCGCCAGATATTGTTCTGATGAAAACACCTATGCTTGATATGGACAGGAACTCATTCCCGCAGTTCTTTAATCGAGCTGAATCTAATCCTGTTGTCGTATTTTGCCCGACCCTCGATCAACTTGACTCTGGCTCGCAAAAAGACAGCTTAGTTGACGCCATATTAATTGCTTGTAAAGCTGTGCATAGCCAGCGCAGGGCGATGGCTGCCGGCGCTCGCTCACATCTTTACGCCTATTCTTATCAAGGTGTCGATTCTGTTCCGGTTGAGCAGATCGGGCTGCTAAAAGCAGATCAGAAGTACGTCAGGGTCTATACTGCGGACACTGACTTTATTATCAATGAAACACTCAAAGGCCTGGAGCAGGAGTTTGCACATCTGTTTGTCAGAATTCATCGCAATGCGTTAGTCGCCAAAGATGCTCTTCAGAGCATCAGGCGTGATGATGGATGTATCAGAGCTGCCCTCAAAGATATTGACATTCAGCCGGAAATTAGTCGCCGCCTTGAGCCAAAATTGCGTAAATTAACCTCGCAACTCTGACAACAGCTTATAAATCGTCGATAATGGCGCTTTAAAAATTACCACAGGTTACCTTCGTGTCCCGTATTCTCCGAATCGCTACGCGCAAAAGCCCTCTGGCGCTTTGGCAGGCCGAATTTGTGAAAGCGCAGCTGCTTAAACACCATACAGATCTTGCTGTTGAGTTGGTTGCCATGACGACTAAAGGCGATATCCTTTCGGATACGCCTCTGGCTAAAATCGGCGGCAAGGGCTTGTTTGTAAAAGAGCTTGAGGTGGCCATGCTGGATGGCAGGGCTGATATAGCAGTGCATTCAATGAAAGATGTGCCAATGGAATTCCCACCTGGTCTCGATTTAGCGGTTATCTGTGAGCGCGAAAATCCTCTGGATGCGTTTGTATCCAATGACTATCAGAGCCTCGAGGGATTACCGGATGGCGCAGTTGTTGGTACCTCCAGTCTGCGTCGCCAATGTCAGGTGCGCGCCCATTTCCCACATCTGCAGATTAAAGAGCTGCGAGGCAATGTTAATACTCGGCTAGCCAAACTAGATGCGGGTGAATATCAGGCCATTATTTTGGCCAGCGCCGGACTGATTCGTCTCGGCATGAAGGATCGAATTGCCAGCGCTTTAGACTCTAACTTGTCGCTTCCAGCCGGTGGCCAGGGTGCGGTCGGTATTGAGTGTAGAGCTGAGGATACTGCTACCCGAGAGCTGCTGGCGCCACTGCACAATAATGATACAGCCAGCTGTGTTATTGCAGAGCGAGCAGTAAATCGTCATTTGCAGGGCGGCTGTCAGGTGCCCATTGCCTGTTTTGCGGAGCTTGATGCCAGTGGCCAAACACTGGGTCTGCGTGGACTGGTGGGCAGTATTGATGGTGCTACCCTATTGCGGGCTGAACTGCAGGGCCCGCGAGGCAACGCAGAGGCCCTAGGTATTGAATTAGCGGAGCAATTATTGGCTCAGGGGGCTGGAGAGATACTGGCTGAGGTTTATGGCAGCTAGTAGCCTCGCCAATAGACGCATTCTTGTTGTTCGCCCACTGCGTGAGCAAGATGCCTTTTTGCAATTACTCGAGGAGTCCGGTGCGGCAGTAACCTACACGCCAATCATGCATATTGAGCCTATTGCTGAAACCCAGCCGATTGAATCCCTTATTCTCGAGTTTGCTCAATTTGATATGGCCGTTTTTATCAGCGCCAATGCTGCGGAAATTGCATTGCAGTGGTTGGACGAGTACTGGCCGATGCTACCCGCTGGTCTTGAGCTATTTGCTGTGGGTCAGCAAACCGCACAGATACTGACCCAATATGGTTGTCAGGTTACCTGTCCGCAAACGCAGCAGAATACGGAAGGTCTGTTACAGCTTTCTCAGCTAAATAGTTTGGCTGGCAAGTCGCTGGTTATCTTTCGCGGTGGTGGCGGTCGCCAGACATTGGGCGATACCCTGCAACAGCGCGGCGCAAAGGTTACCTACTGCGAACTATATAATCGCGTGATCAAGCCGGATAATCTGCTCCTTGCTCAGCGCCAGGCCGATGATGCCGACTGTTTGATTGCCCATAGCGGCGAGCTGCTGAGAGCTATGGCTGAGCCCGCAGATGCATCACTGCCTGTGGTGGTACCCAGTGAGCGCGTTGCAGATATGGCCCGTCAGCTCGGTTATCAAACTACAGTGGTGGCGGATAATGCGCTGCCTGAGTCAATGCATCGAGCGGTTCTAGAGTATTTTAAGGCTGCAGAAAAAACCTAAAATAGGCTAAGCTTTATAACGAAGAGCAGAGGGCAGATAGTGACTGAAGATAGCAATAAAGTAGACCCTAAAAAATCAGCAGCTGCGGCTAAAACTGATAACAAAGCTACGGTCAAAAAAGCTGCGCCTGAGGCAAAAACAACTGCTGTCGGCAAGCCGCTTTGGCGTAAATTATTACTGGCTGCAATCCTTATTAGTGCTGTGACTGCCGCCGGTTGGTTGGGTTGGGTTGAATGGCAGCAGCGGACGGCAGGTGCTGAAGAGTTTAATGCGCGTATAGCCGGTCTTGAGAATTCCTACGCAGCGCTTGAAGAGCAATTGCAGCGAGAGCAGGAGCTAGAGACTCAGAGCAGCGAACAGATGCTGCAGATCCTTACTAGTATCCAGTTGCGCCTTAATAATCAGGGCAAACGACTTGCAGAATTGGGTTCAACCACCCGCAGTGATTGGCTGCTCGCAGAAGCGGCCTATCTGGCGCGTCTGGCAAACCAACGACTGCAAACTGAGCGCAGTACCAAAAACCCATTGGCGCTACTGCAAAATGTCGACGTGATTCTCAAGCAGCTGGATGATCCCGAGTTACTGCCGTTACGCAGGGCGGTGGCAGCAGACATTACTGCACTCCAGCTGGCCGGAGAGGTTGATTCGGCGGGGCTATACCTTGAGCTTAGTGTTCTTGCCGAGGCGCTGGTGAAACTGTCTGTTCTAGAGCCAGAGATAGAAACTATTACGGAGCTAAAACAGACTGACACTGCTGTCATCGAACAGTCAAAAATACACGGCATGGCGGCAGATTTTATGACTGCTATTAGCCAGTTAATTCGGGTTAGTCAGCGCAGTCAGCCTATAGAGCCGCTTCTGCAGGTTCATGAGGAGGCTGTTGTGCGTCAGAATTTGCGTCTCATGTTGGAGCAGGCGCAAAGTGCCGTAATGCGCGAAGAGCAGGTGATTTACAGCCAAAGTCTGGAGAAAGCGCAGCGCTGGTTGGCACAGTATTTCCAGCTTAATCCCAGTGCAACCCTGATTCAGCAGCGACTCGCCAACCTGAGTGATATGCAGATTGTTCAGCAGCTCCCCGATATTACTTCTTCAGTGCAGGCTATAGAGAATCTAGTCGCACTGCGCGATAGCCGATTGGCAACCGACGCGGTAATCCAAGAATGAGAAAGCTTTTGCTAATATTTATGCTGGCCCTGTTGCTTGGCGCTGGCGGCATCTGGTTATTACAGCAGGGCCGCGGCTATATTCTTATCAGTGCGGGCAGCACTAATATTGAGATGAGTATCTGGGTTGGTGTGCTGCTGTATATAGTCCTGAGTGCAGCATTAGTATGGCTGCTGTTACTGCTGCGATGGCTCACTGGCGCTGGAGGTATACGTCAGTGGTGGCAATCTTTTAGCAGTGCACGACAGGTGAGTAAAACGGCTCAGGGTCTGCTGTTGTATGCAGAGCATGATTGGCAAAAAGCCAGTCAATTGCTCTCTCAGTCTACGGCAAAATCCTCGATGCCAGTGATCAACTTACTGTTTGGAGCCCGAGCGGCGGCAGAGAATGAGGAGATTGAAAAAGCTCGGCAATTATTAGAGCGACTCAAGGTAAATCACCCAAATGCGACTTTTGCCGCCGATAAACTGTTGGCAGAATTATTGATTGTCGATGAACAGTTTGCCGATGCACTGCCATTGTTGGTAGGCCTGCACAAAAAAACACCCAGTGATCGAGCTGTGCTGCGGCTGTTGGCCGATGCCTATTACTTAACTGCAGACTGGACTTCACTGCAAAAACTGCTGCGTGATATCAAGCATTATGGTGCGTTGAGTAAAACAGCGGCTGCCAATCTTGAATTGGACGCCTATTCAAGCCTGCTAATAACATTTTCCCCAGACTTAGAATTAACAGAGGGGGAACAGCAGGCCAAGCTTAATGATCTGTGGGACCTGGTGCCCAAGTCTTTGCGCAAGATGCCTGAACTTATCTGTGCCTATGCGGACGCACTGAAAAAGGTCAATGCCAACAATAAGCTGCAGCCGCTACTAACCAGAGCACTGAATAACAGCTGGCATGCAGATTTAGTTGAACGCTTCGGTGCGTTACAGACCGGATCAGCAGAAAAGCAGCTGGCAGTGGCAGAGAAGTGGTTGCCCGATCATTCACAGGATGCTGATTTACTGCTGGCACTTGGTCGTATCTGTCGACGTGCAGAACTACTGGGCAAGTCGCGAGACTACCTGTCGGCAGCCGTCAACTGCAATCCCTGTCCGCAAACCTATCTTGAATTAGCTGAGTTACTGGATGCGATGGATGATAAAACAGCCAGTGCTGAGATGTATCGCAAAGGACTAGTAGCGGGCCTAGAGCCCGATTGTTAAGCACCGTCAGTTATTAAATACGTTTCTTTTTTAAGTCCCTAATTAAAAAACGCGCTGGGTGCATGGCCAGGCGCAACTCGCGCTCCAGCGGCGGTACCTCACCGGCAATCTCAGCGGCCAGGATCTCTGCGGTTAAGGGGGCATAGCACAGCCCTCTCGAGCCCATACCGCAGTGTATATAGAGATTGGGCTGATAACTGCCCAAGGTGGGTATCAGCTTGCGAGCATCGCGTCTCAACGCCCCATAGTCCTCAAGAAACGAGGGCACGTTTGGCACCGGCCCAACAATCGGCAGATAGTCTTTAGTGGTGCAGCGGTAGTTGGCTCTACCCTCCATAGAGTCGGTATTCTGTGGCCCCAGCGCAGCACCCAAGCCATTATCAGTAGCCCCCATTTGCTCGATATTTGCGCAGTGATCCTCCTTGCGCAAGGCAGTGGTGAACAGGCCCTTATTATAGGTAGCGCCGCAGTTGTGGGTGCTATTTTGAGCGGGGGTGATATAACCCTCACCGCAGATAACGGTTTTTAATCCGACGCTGGCCTCAGAGGTCGAGAGCAAACTGATCTGGCCCCGCAACTGGGTAACCGGAAGAAAGTGGGTCTGCTCAAACTGCTCGCAGCCATAGGCATTGGCGATTATCAATGACTCAGCTTCAATAACAGGCTGATTTTGTTCATCCAATAGCTGCCAGCTACCATCAGTTTGTTGCAGCTGTTTTATATCAGCACTGAGCAGCGGGATACTATCGCGCTGCAACAGTTGCTGGCAGATTTGAGCTGGCGGCAGCCAGCCTAGTTGGGGGAAAAACAGCCCTAACTCCGAGCTCATTGCGATACCGCTTTGGGCGCATAGGCCAGCGTTATCGAGCAGCTGCACCAGTGAATCCTGATCACCAAAGCGTTCGCCAATGGTGACAAAATCCTGCTGTACCTTGGCATTTTCCGGTACCACCAAAACACCGCACTGCTCACCGTAGCCAGCATCCCAAAAAGGTTTGTAATAGCGACTGGCCAGCATCAATGCGGCCAAATTTACACGAGGTAAGGGTTGGTCGCGCACCGACAGTTTGGGGTAGATAATCGCCTGACTATTCCCCGAGGCCTCCTGTGCGGCCATCCCGTGGCGATCAATCAAGGTAACCTGATAACCGCGCTTATGCAGTGCCGCGGCGGCTGTGCAACCGGCAATGCCTGCACCTAGAATCGCTACTGTTTTTTTAGATTGTCTGGGTTTGGCTCTATCGAGATGCCAGGGAGTCGCCGTTTTAGCCTTGGCATCAAAATCAGCATTGCCAGCCACAATGGTATCTGGTTCGCAGAGGGTCGAGATAACTTGCTTAAGCTGTGGCGACTCAGTACCGATAAACCAGACATCGATGGATTTTTTGTTGTGGTTAGCGAGCCCCAGATCTGGGCTCTGGGCAATCTTATTAAATATTGTCTCAGCATCGCCAAACATCAGGTACAGGCTAATTCTACGATCAAATAATTCAATAGGGTGAATGCCCTTTACAGTGGCTGGGTACTGGCTGATAAGTGCTGTAGCTAGATGGGCGTATTGGGGCCAGTCGGCTAGAGCGCTTTGCAACTGCGCCCTAGTAAGCGGCTGTGCCGAGGCTGAAATAAACTGCAGGCGCCAGGATTTGGGTGCAGTCTTCAGCCATAGATCACAGGCGGCTAGGAAATCTGTCCCCTTATCAAACTCGGTTTTGGCGATAGTAAATAAACCGCTATCACCTTCTAAGGATTGCCAGCGCTGAGCTAAACAATATTGCTCTAGGCTTTCCTCTGGGCTCAGGCTCACGTTGATTTAAGGCCAAATTCAATCAGAATTTGATCGCACCAAAGGCTGATAAAACCATCTGTAAGCTCAAGTTGATTTTCATCATCCAGAGGCAGGCCGACAAAATAAGCTTTATCCTTGGTCAGCGCTTTAGAATCCTCAAAGGTATAACCCTTATTAGGCCAGGCGCCGACAGTGGTAGCCCCCTGATTAACCATCTTGGCCCAGAGATACCCCAGTGCATCTTGAAACCATTCTGGGTAGCCAATTTGATCTCCCAAACCATAGAGCGCCGCTCTGGCATGATTGAGATCAAGGCTATCAATCTCATCCCAGTGGGTCTCCCAGTCTTCTTGCAGCTCACCATAGTCCCAGGTTGGTATCCCTAAAATCAGATAGCTGTAATCCTCCATCAGGCTGATAGGGTCATCGGCAATATTGTGCATAATGACCACTTCGGCACTGAGCAGGCCATTGATCTGGTCGCGAATTTTCTCTCCGGCCATCTCTGTATAGCAGGTAGAGCTACCGTAAAATAAACCAATTTTTATACTCATAGAGAACTCGTCATAGAAAAATCCAGCTGCCGCCATGCTTCATAGGTCACGATGGACACGGTATTGGAAAGGTTAAGGCTGCGGCTCTGTGCCTGCATCGGCAATCGCAATACATTTGCAGCACCGACCTCGGTGCGAATACTCTCCGGCAGACCTCGGGTCTCCGGGCCGAATAGCAGAGCGTCTCCCGGTTGGTAGTTGACCTTTGAATAACAGACTGATCCCTTAGTGCTCAGTGCATAAACGGCCTTAGGCTTGGCGCTAGTCAGATAGGCGGGCCAATCGGCATGTACCTGTAAGTCCTGAAACTCGCGATAGTCCAGACCTGCACGGCGCAGTTTTTTATCATCCAGATCAAAGCCCAGTGGCTCGATCAGGTGTAGACGGAAACCAGTATTGGCACAGAGGCGAATAATATTTCCGGTGTTGGGTGGGATTTCCGGTTGGTATAAAACAATGTCGAGCATATTAAATATCTACAATCTCGACCATCAGGTCATCGGATAGACCTTCCAATAACAATGTTAAATCATTTTGCGACATTCCCCCAGGCAACTGAATATAGGCATGGGCATGAAACATTGTACCGGCAGACATAGGCGCGCTGTCACAGAAGGTTTCCAAAGACTCGAGATTGACCTTTTTACTGGCCAGCTGCGCGGCAATTTCACCGACGATGCCGGGGCGATCATTGGCGATAATCTCAATGCACAGCGGTATCTCGTGCTGCCCCAAATATTTGCTGTCTTCAACGGTAATGGTAATGCCATGCTCACTGAGTCCAATTAGGGCTTCTTGCAGCGGACTGTTGTGCTGAGCATCTACCTCGACCAGCAGAATACCCGCAAATTTACCGGCCAGACGATTCATACTGCTCTCCATCCAGTTGCCGCTGTGAGCGATGATAGTTTGGGCTATTTGCTCAACAATGCCGGGGCGGTCTTCAGCGAGAATGGTTACTACTAAATGATTGGTCATAGGTTTACCTGCAATGCGGTCTTTAATGCGCGTTATTATGGCACTAATCGATGGCGCTGTTATAGTTTGCACTCAACCAATTACAGGACTTACAGGTTATGAAAAATATTATGTCCCACGGACTTTATCTGGTCTTAATACTCTGTGTCTCCCTGCTGTCAATTACAGCTCAAGCAGAGCGAGATGCATCCCGAGACCAGTTTCGTCACCCTGCTGAAACCATTGAGTTTTTTGGATTAAGTCCCGAGATGGATGTGGTTGAGATTACGCCTGGCGGTGGCTGGTATACCGAAATTCTAGCCGATTATGTAACAGGGACATTATTTGCTGCCCATTTTAATCCGCACTCAAACGTTGATTACTATCGCAACTCGCGGAAGCGCTTTGAAAAGAAAATAGCTGCAGATCCAGCGCTGTACAGCAATGTTGAGCTGCACACCTTTGATATTTCAGTGAATTTGCTGACCACACCAGCCAATAGTGCGGATGCATTGGTGACATTCCGCAATGTCCACAACTGGTTGCGATCCAACAATGAAGCCACAGCTTTTGAACTGTTTTATAAAACCTTAAAGCCCGGTGGCGTCCTGGGAGTGGTTGAGCATCGGGCGGTGCCTGGCACGGCTAGAGAGACCATGATAAGCAGTGGCTATATGACCCAGAGCTACGTTATCGAATTGGCTGAGCGCGCCGGTTTTGTGTTGGAGGCCAGCGCTGAGATTAATGCCAATCCAAAAGACAGTGCAGATCATCCCAAAGGGGTGTGGACATTGCCGCCCAACCTTAGGTTGGGTGCTCAGGATCGCGATAAATATTTAGCCATTGGCGAGAGTGATCGCATGACTTTGCGGTTCAGGAAGCCCAAACAGTGATTGAAATCCCTCTCGATCGACTTAGTCCTGACATTCTCAATGCGGTAATCGAAGAGTTTATCCTGCGCGAGGGCACCGACTATGGCGCCTCAGAAACCAGCATGGACAGTAAAATGGCGCAGGTGCGGCGCCAACTGGATCGCGGTGATGTATTGATTACCTTCGATCCAGTGACAGAAAACTGCACATTGCTGACCAGACACCAGTTTACCCGTTATGTGGCAGAGCAGGAGTCGGCTAATGAGAGCGGTGATGCCTATGAGGACTACTCGCAACTGGCTAACCAAGATAACCAGAGCATTGACTAATGGCTAGGGCTCGGCAATTAAATGCAGCAGCGGTATTTTCATCCTGCCAGTCGCGGCTTGAAAATGCGCCGCAGATTTTAGTGGGCTTTAGCGGCGGTTTAGACTCCACAGTTTTACTGGCGCTGCTCTGCGATATTGTGCCGGCGCAGCGTCTGTGCGCAGTGCATATTAATCATGGTCTGTCAGATAATGCAGATAAGTGGCAGTCACATGTGGAGGGTTTTTGCCAGTCTCGCGGAGTGCAGCTGCTCTGTGAAACCGTCTCCGTAGACGGCGCGGGTGAAGGGCTTGAGGCGGCTGCGCGCAAAGCTCGATATGAGGTCTTTACTCGGCTATTACAAACAGACGGACTGTTATTCCTTGGCCATCATGCTGACGATCAGGTTGAGACCGTGCTCTACCGACTGTTGCGTGGCTCCGGGAGTAAGGGGTTGTCTGGTATTCCAGATTCACGAACTCTGGCTGAAGGTCGTTTAATGAGACCATTACTGCAGTGGCAAAAATCACAATTACAGGACTTTGCTGAGCAGCACAATCTGACCTGGATCGAAGACGAAACCAATCTGCAAACCACCTTTGACCGCAATTATTTGCGCAATCGAGTGGTGCCTGAAATTGCTTATCGATGGCCAGATTATGCCAAGCGCATTGGCCTTTCAGCGCAGCTGAGTAAGGACAACGAAGACCTTGCCGAGGCATTAGCTGCAGATGACCTGCAAACAGTTGAGGTGAAGGCTGAACGCGGTGGCTGGTCAATCTGTTTGCATGCCCTGACAGCGATGCCGGCCGTGCGCCAGAGAAATACGCTGCGTCACTGGCCAGGCCTGTATCAGTTGCCGCTGCCAGGCCATAAAATTGTCGCTGAAATTATTGACTCTGTGGTGCGGGCTGGCGAAGACGCCGCACCAAAATTGTTGTCGCAGGGCATGCGCTGGGGGCGCTTTCGCAACCGACTCTATCTTTTGACCGCTGCGACTGAATGCGGCGCTGTAAATAAGGATTTGCACTGGCATACCGAACAGTCCCTGCCTCTGCCGGATGGCAGCCGCTTAAGTGGCGAAAAAACCCTCGGTCAGGGCCTTTTGATAGCTGCGGGCCAGCCCTTGACTGTGCGCACCCGAACAGGCGGTGAGCGCTGTCAGCCCGCGGGCAGGCAGCACTCCAATAGCCTTAAAAAATTGCTTCAGGAATATAATCTCGAGCCCTGGTGGCGAGATAGAATACCGCTGCTATACATGGGTGAACAGCTTGTTGCGGTAGGGAGCCTGTGGGTTTGTGAGGGCTATCAGGCAGCATCGGATCAGCAGGGAACTTGTATTCACTGGCATCTCGATGCTCAGGCAAATTGTTGATAGATTCTTCTCATATCATAGTAGTAACACAGGGGTCTTTCTGTTAATCTGCTACCCCATCTTACACAGGATGGGCCGCGACCAGATTCATGGTTAAAAGACCTTTCTAAGACATATTTTTTTCATACTAATTTCGATCTTTGCAGGGTCTCTATGACACGTTTTATCTTTGTTACTGGCGGTGTTGTTTCTTCCTTGGGTAAGGGCATTTCAGCTGCTTCGCTGGGTGCTGTGCTCGAGGCTAGAGGTTTGAAGGTCACCATTCTTAAACTCGACCCCAATCTCAATGTTGATCCTGGAACCATGAGTCCCTATCAGCATGGTGAAGTCTATGTGACTCAGGATGGAGCCGAGACCGATTTAGATCTTGGCCATTACGAGCGTTTCCTGCGTTCCAAAATGACCCAGAATAACAACTTCACCAGTGGCCAAATCTACGAGACGATTTTGCGTCGTGAGCGCCGTGGTGACTATCTGGGTGGCACGGTTCAGGTTATCCCCCATGTCACTGACGAAATAAAGCGCCGAGTTTACGCCGGTGCTGGTGATCATGATATTGCGGTGGTCGAGATTGGTGGCACCGTGGGTGATATCGAATCGCAGCCTTTCCTTGAAGCTGTTCGCCAAATGCGCGGAGAACTGGGATTTAAGCAATCATTGCTGATCCACCTGACTCTGGTGCCCTACATTGCCTCGGCTGGTGAGACCAAAACCAAGCCCACTCAGCACTCGGTAAAAGAGATGCGTTCGCTGGGGTTGCAGCCCGACGTACTGCTGTGCCGTTCAGAAGTGGAGCTTGAAGAAGATCAGCGCAAGAAAATTTCCCTGTTTACCAACGTAGAATTGCGAGCGGTTGTGCCAGTTATGGATGCGCCAACGATTTATCAGGTCCCGCGCATGCTGCATGAGAGGGGGCTCGATGATTTTGTTATCGATCGTTTTCATCTCGATTGTCCAGCGGCTGATCTCACTGAGTGGGATGGCGTCGTCGAGAATCAGCTAAATGCTGAAGGCGAGGTCACCATTGCTATGGTAGGCAAGTATATGGAATTGCTGGACGCCTATAAGTCATTGACTGAGGCGCTGATTCACGCCGGCATTAACAATAAGACCAAGGTTAAAATCCGCTATATAGACTCAGAATTACTGGAATCTGATCACTCATTAATTGATGAGGCCGATGCTATTTTGGTGCCAGGCGGCTTTGGTACGCGAGGTACCGAAGGAAAAATATATGCAGTTAAAACAGCCCGTGAGAAAAATATTCCCTATCTGGGTATCTGCTTGGGCATGCAGGTTGCTGTGATTGAGTATGCGCGCAATGTCTGTGGCTTAACCGGCGCCAATAGCACCGAGTTCAATCAGGATACCGACTATCCTGTCGTCGGCCTTATTGCCGAGTGGATCGACGCCACGGGCAATAAGGAAATGCGCACCGAACATTCAGACTTAGGCGGCACCATGCGCCTGGGTTCGCAGGTCTGTCACCTGCAGCCTGGATCCAAGGCGCATGAAATTTACGCCAGTGAACAGATTGAAGAGCGTCATCGCCATCGATATGAAGTCAATAATAATTACCTGCCACAGCTAAAAGAGGCGGGTCTGGTTATTGGTGGCTTGTCATTTGATAAGACTCTGGTCGAGACTGTTGAACTGCCCGATCATCCCTGGTTCTTTGCCAGCCAGTTTCACCCAGAATTTACCTCGACGCCGCGAGATGGCCATCCGCTGTTTCAATCGTTTGTAGTGGCGGCAACTCAGTATCAAAAGTCACAAACGGGACATTAAGCATGGCCTCATTGACGATTAATGTAGCGGATATCGGCGTTAGTAATGATGCGCCAATGGTATTGTTTGGCGGCATGAATGTGCTGGAGTCGCGTGATATGGCGATGCAAACCGCCGAGGCCTATGTGGCGGTCACCGAAAAACTGGGCATTCCCTATGTGTTCAAGGCATCGTTTGATAAGGCAAATCGGTCTTCGATACATTCATTCCGTGGCCCAGGTGTTGATGAAGGTCTAAAAATTTTCCAGGAGATTAAAGACACTTTTAATATTTCCCTGATTACTGATGTCCACGAGATCGACCAGGCCGCTCCTGTGGCAGAAGTCTGCGATATTATTCAGCTGCCAGCTTTCCTGGCGCGACAAACAGATTTAGTAAAAGCCATGGCGGCAACCAATGCCGTGATCAATATTAAAAAGCCGCAGTTTTTAAGCCCAGGTCAGATGGGCAATATAGTCGATAAATTCCGCGAATGTGGTAACGAAAAAGTCATGCTCTGCGAGCGTGGCACCTGTATGGGCTATGACAATCTGGTAGTTGATATGCTGGGTTTTAGAACCATGAAAGATGTCAGTGGCGGCTCTCCCCTTATTTTCGATGTGACCCATGCGCTGCAGTGCCGAGATCCTCTGGGAGCTGCCTCTGGCGGACGCCGTCATCAGGTTGCTGAGCTGGGGCGTGCGGGGATATCTGTGGGTATCGCCGGACTATTTTTAGAGGCGCATCCCAGCCCAGACAAAGCGCTGTGCGATGGTCCCAGCGCCTTGCCGCTGGATAAATTAGAGCCCTTTTTGGCGCAGATGAAAGCCTTTGATGACCTGATAAAATCCCAACCGAATCTGGATATTCTGTAACTGGAATACCTGCCTTCGGCCGTTAATTTTTATACTCAATTTTCACCAACTGGAGAACTAAGTACATGAGCAACATTGCAGATATTCGAGCCTTTGAAGTTTTAGACTCGCGCGGCAACCCCACAGTGCAGGCAGACGTAACCTTAGATAACGGCATTGTCGGAACCGCCTGCTCACCCTCAGGAGCCTCAACCGGTTCAAGAGAAGCGCTGGAACTGCGCGATGGTGACAAGGGCCGCTATCTCGGCAAAGGTGTACTTACCGCCGTTAACAATATCAATACTAAGATCAAAACTCTGCTGGTCGGCACTGATGCAGCAGATCAGCGTGGTTTGGATCAGGCCATGATTGATGCTGATGGTACCGACAATAAAGCCACATTGGGCGCCAATGCTATTTTGGCTGTTTCTCTGGCCGCTGCTAAAGCAGCGGCACAGAATAAGGGCATACCACTCTACGCACATATTGCAGAGTTAAATGGCACTGCGGGCCAATACAGCATGCCTGTGCCGATGATGAATATCATTAATGGCGGCGAGCACGCCGACAACAATGTCGACATCCAAGAGTTTATGGTGCAGCCAGTTTCGGCGAAAAGTTTTGCTGAAGCCCTGCAGGTTGGTGCAGAGATATTTCACTCATTAAAAAAGGTGCTGAGCGCTAAGGGTCTAAATACAGCGGTGGGTGACGAAGGTGGCTTTGCTCCAGATCTATCCTCAAATGCAGAGGCGTTGGCGGTGATCAAAGAGGCGACCGAAGCCGCTGGTTATAAGTTGGGTGAAGATGTCACTCTGGCATTGGATTGCGCGGCCACAGAGTTTTATAAAGATGGTCAGTACAACCTGTCAGGTGAGGGCAAGATATACAGCGCTGATGGCTTTAGCGACTTCTTAGCCTCTCTATGTGACCAGTATCCAATTATCTCTATTGAAGATGGTCTGGATGAGTCCGATTGGGATGGATGGAAGTATCAGACTGAAAAGCTCGGCGATCGCTGCCAGTTGGTCGGTGATGATTTATTTGTTACCAATACCAGTATTCTCAGTCGCGGTATTGAGATGGGTGTGGCCAACTCAATCCTGATTAAATTTAATCAGATTGGCACTCTGTCAGAAACATTAGATGCCATCTCTATGGCCAAAGATGCAGGTTACACAGTGGTCATTTCTCACCGTTCAGGTGAGACAGAAGATACCACTATTGCCGATCTGGCTGTGGCCACCGCGGCGGGTCAGATTAAGACTGGCTCGCTGTGTCGTTCAGACCGTGTGGCAAAATATAACCGCTTGATGCGTATTGAAGCAGAGCTGGGTAATGGCTCGGCTCCATACCGTGGCCGCGCCGAGTTTAAGTCCTAATTTGATCAATATGGCATCTCCACTGCTAAACGGAATAGAATAAGTAGATGCGCTGGTTGCTGATAATACTTCTCGTCCTTTTTACCGGCCTGCAGTTTCGATTGTGGGTCGGTGAGGGCAGTCTTGCCCATAAGGCTGAGCTGGATAAGAAGGTTGAACAGCAGCTTGTTATCAATGAGCAATTACAGCAGCGCAACAAGCGTATTGCTCAAGAGGTCGAGAGTTTAAAAACTAATCTCGATTCTATTGAAGAAAAAGCGCGCAAAGATTTGGGCATGATCAAAGAAGGCGAAATATTTTATTTAGTGATTGATAAAGACGATCGTGTTCTGCAGAAAACGCCTGCTACTGAGGGCACGCAACCTTGAATAATAAATCGCCAAAATACTGGGCCATAGTGCCTGCCGCAGGAACAGGGAAGCGTTTTTCGGCAGATATCCCGAAGCAGTTCCATCATTTAAACGGCAGTTTAGTCGCCCAGCATACCCTGAGTCGATTGCTGAGCATTCCAGTGATTGAGGCAATAATCTCGCCCTGTGATATGAGTTCTGGTTACTGGTCCAAAGTGCCCGCCATCGAAAATCCCCGGGTTCGTCTCGTGGCCGGCGGTGACCAGCGCGCCCATTCGGTCTTAAACGGTCTTCTAGCAATACATGATCTTGCCGACGAGGATGACTGGGTCCTGGTGCACGATATGGCGCGTCCCTGCATTGCACCGGCAAGTATTGGCAAGCTTATAAGTGAGGTCGGCGGCCATCGTGTCGGAGGCATTCTTGCCGCACCAATTAATGACACATTAAAACTTGTCACGCCTCAGGGTGATATTGTCAGTACCGCAAATCGCGCTGAATACAGAGCCGCTCAGACGCCGCAGATGTTTCGTTATGGCCTCTTGCGCGAGGCTATGCAAAGCATGCTGGGCAATAATAAGATCCCTACTGATGAGGCCTCAGCCATTGAATATGCCGGTGCACAGGCCATAGTAGTAGAGGGTCGGCAGGATAATATAAAAGTTACCCGTCGAGAAGATTTGGTGATTGCTGAGGCAATTATGAAAAATCAGGAGGCAGAATAATGCGTATTGGACATGGCTACGACGTACATGCATTTGGCGATGGCGATGCACTGACACTGGGGGGTGTAAGCATTCCACATCGGCATGCATTTGTGGCTCATTCCGATGGTGATGTGCTAATCCATGCACTGATTGATGCCTTGCTCGGCGCCCTGGCTCTGGGAGATATTGGTCAGCATTTTCCAGACACAGATGCCGCCTACAAAGGCAGTAATAGCCGCGATTTACTGGCGGCGGTGGTCGGTATGATGACGAATAATGGATACATATTAGGCAATGCTGATATCACAATTATCGCTCAGAACCCAAAGATGGCTCCTTATCTCGACAAAATGCGCATTAATTTGGCCGCTGATATGGGCTCTGATCTCAGCCAGATTAATATCAAAGCCACTACCACTGAAAAGCTTGGTTTCATCGGTCGCGAAGAAGGTATAGCCTGCCACGCCGTGGTGCTTTTAAGTGCTGCAGTTTGACCGTATTGGCCACCGAGGACAGACACCTATTTGATTTTCATCTGATGCCGCGGGCATTCGGCGAGCCTTTGGGCGCAGCAATGTTTAGAACTGAGCCAGAAGATTTTCAAGTCGATGAAATCATTGATCTTCAGCCCAGTGGTGAGGGTGAGCATCTGCTGCTGCATATCCGCAAGCGCGATCAGAACACCACTTGGGTGGCGGGCCTGCTGGCTACGCTGGCCGGTATTAATCGCAATGACGTGAGTTACTGTGGGATGAAAGACCGATTTGCCGTAACCACCCAATGGTACAGTCTGCATCTGCCGGGCCGAGAGCTGGATGCTGGCCAGCTACAGCACGATGATTTTGAGATTATTGCCCAGTGCAGACATCATAAAAAATTGCGTCGTGGTATGCATAGGGGCAATCAGTTCAATATTCTGCTGCGCGACTTCCGGGTCGACCCTGTATTAGTGGCACAGCGTTTAGAGATGATAGAGCAGCAGGGCGTGCCCAATTATTTTGCAGAACAGCGTTTTGGTCACAAGGGCGGCAATCTTTATGAAGCGCAGAAGCTGATTGTCGCGGATCAGCTTAAAGGCAACCGCCATGGCACCGGTCTCTATCTTTCCGCCGCGCGCTCCTGGTTATTTAATTTGGTCGTGGCGAACTATATTGAGCGCGATGATCTTACGGATCAGACCGGTCCACTGTGGGGGCGGGGGCGCTCAAATGCCAGTGCCGACAATAGGCAGATAGAATCAGAGGTATTGGCGGAGTGGCACAGTTGGTGTTATGCATTAGAGCATGCGGGCCTTGCGCAGGAGCGTCGTAACCTGCTGTTAAAGCCGGAGAATTTAACGGCAAGTTGGCCTCAGACTGATTATCTAAGGTTACAGTTCGCACTGCCTAGAGGCTGTTTTGCGACTGCATTATTGCGTGAATTAGCCGAATTATTCCGCCCGAAATTTGAAGCCCTGTGATATATTACCGACTGAGCAATAATGCGGTCCACAGCCAGATTTTTGGCCAATAAGCAGGTCCTTTAATGGACGTTTTTAATAGAACTTAGCAAACGACCTTTTGAACAGAGTATTGAATGGGCCCAACTAACAGGGGAAGTAGGTGAACTCGATCGAACTAGCTGGTGTCGGCATGACGTCCCAGCGAACCCGTGAGCGGTTAATCCAGCGGCTGATTGATCAGGGTATTAGCAGCCAAGCGGTGCTTGATGTTATTCGTATGACCCCTAGGCATATATTTCTTGATGAAGCGCTGTCACATAGAGCCTACGAGGATACGGCGCTGCCAATTGGCTATTCCCAGACATTGTCGCAACCCTATATCGTAGCGCGCATGACCGAGATACTACTCAGTGGCGGGCCTCTAAAAAAAGTCTTGGAGATTGGTACAGGCTCTGGATATCAGACGACTATTCTGTCCCAGTTAGTGGGTGAGGTCTGTACCGTAGAGCGCATAGAACCCCTACTGAAAAAGGCCAGGGATCGATTTAGAAAACTGGGCTTAAACAATATAACCGCAGAGCTGTCCGACGGAAGCTTCGGTTGGGACAGGCATGCACCCTACGATGGCATTATCACCACTGCGGCACCTCAGACTGTGCCAGAGGAGCTATTGCGCCAAATGGCGCCAGACGGCATTCTGGTGATCCCAGTAGGCAATGGTCAGTCTCAGGATTTAAGAGTGTTAAAACGGGTGGGCGATTCCTCTGAATTTGATGAGGAGGTCGTTGAAAAAGTTAAGTTTGTGCCTCTACTTGGCGGACTGTCTCGTTAGGCTAACAATCCAGTCTAAGTTGCAGTAGGAGCAGATATGCAAAATCCAGCCCATTATTTGTTACTCTACTTAAAAGGCGCCGCCATGGGCGCCGCTGATGTAGTGCCCGGAGTGTCAGGCGGCACAATCGCTTTTATCAGCGGTATTTACATCGAGCTGATCGATACCATTAAATCTCTCAATTTACGGGCGCTAAAAGTACTTCGTGCGGAGGGATTTGCAGCGGCCTGGGCCTATATCAATGGCAAGTTTCTGGTTACCCTCTTAGCTGGCATATTGACCAGCCTGTTTTCTCTAGCCAAGGTAATGCAGTATTTATTGGTCGCACATCCACTGCCACTGTGGTCATTTTTTACCGGATTAATTGTTGGTTCAGTGATTTATCTGATGCGCCAGCATCCGCCCCAACAGATGGCCGAAAAAGGGCTTTTTTTACTGGGTATCGCTATTGCTTATGGCATTTCCATTGCGCCGTCCGTGACTCTGCAAGGTACTCATCTGACCATGTTTCTTGCTGGCACCGTGGCTCTATGTGCGATGATATTGCCTGGCATCTCCGGCTCATTTATTTTGGTTCTACTGGGGCTATATCCGGTATTTATCGGTGCGATCGTCAATCTCCAGCTGGATATCCTCGCTGTTTTCGCCCTCGGAGGTCTGATGGGTCTGATGGCGTTTAGTCGTTTGCTATCTTGGTTATTGGCACATTATCAGGCTGCTGTTATTGCCACTATGTGTGGCTTTTTGGTGGGCAGTTTGAATATTATCTGGCCGTGGAAGCAGGTGCTAGAGTCTGCAACCAGCCATTCAGGAAAAACGCTAGTACTGGCATCGCAAAATCTACTGCCCCATGAGTTTGCACAGATAGTAGGTCAGGATCCACAGACTGCTCTCTGTTGTATATCGTTCTTGCTGGGTTTGATTTTGGTGTTAGGACTGGAATATATTGGACAAAAATAGTACAGGCATCCTAATGTGTTAAAAGCATTGCTCGGCATTTTATTACTACTGACGGCTACCGCCTGTTCCAATTATGCGGCGCCTGTGAGTTCGCTAGAGCAGCCTCCAAGCAGCCGAATTACCACTCATCAGGTAAGCGCCGGGGACACCCTTTATTCCATCGCCTGGCGCTATGACCTAAATTTCAGGCTCTTGGCGCGGGCTAATAATTTAACTGAGCCATTTTCTCTGCGGCCCGGACAGCGACTGACCTTAGATATCCGCGGTGTCAACTTAAACGACAGCCCCAAAACCTCATCGCGCACTGTGGTCAAAGCGGTAAAAATACCTTCTACAGTGGTCAATAGCGGTGCTCAAAAAGCGCCAATAGCCGTTAAAGCCAAGCCTAAACCAGCGGTGTACAGTGAAAATTGGCAGTGGAAATGGCCCATTCAGGGAAAGACCACAGAGAGCTTCAGTCCAGCTGATTTACGCAAAGGCGTTACTATTAAGGGGGTAAGTGGCTCCATGGTGCGTCCGGCAGCGCCCGGAATTGTGGTCTATGCAGGTGACGGATTGCGTGGATATGGTAAGCTAATGATCATTAAACACAGTGAGATATTATTAAGCGCCTACGGCCATAATGAAAAAATCATGGTAAAAGAGGGTCAAAATGTTAAACAGACGGAGATAATTGCGAAATTAGGGTCTAAGGGTACGATGTATTTTGAAATAAGAAAGGATGGGTACCCAGTAAATCCCACTGTATATATAAGGTAAAACTGATTTTACTATAGGGAAAAATGTTAGATAAAGGTTAGTTAAAAGTTTTAAAGGGAGTGGTACATAGGTAATAAGGGTTAGCGCCAGGATTGGCTGCTAAATGAAGGAAGATCGTGCAAAGGGGATGCAAAACGTGACGGATGAAGCGTTAGTATTAGATCAGCGTGCGCCAGCCGCTGAGAGTCAGGAAGACACCGGTGAGATAACACATCAGGTAATTGATGCTACAAGTCTCTACTTAAAAGAAATTGGCTTCGCGCCGTTGTTAACGGCCGACGAAGAAGTTTTTTATGCCCGCAAACTACAAAAAGGATGTGAAAAGTCGCGGCATAGAATGATGGAAAGCAATCTGAGATTGGTGGTTAAAATCTCAAGACGTTATGTCAATCGAGGTCTCGAGCTGTTAGATTTAATCGAAGAGGGTAACCTCGGGTTAATGCGAGCGGTTGAGAAATTTGATCCCGATCTAGGCTACCGTTTCTCAACTTACGCGACATGGTGGATACGTCAGACCATTGAGCGCGGGTTGATGAATCAAACTCGAACCATTCGGTTACCTGTCCATGTGGTCAAGGAACTAAATGTCTATCTGCGTGCTTCACGCAAGCTAGCTCAAAAGCTTGACCATGCACCTACGCCTGAGGAAATCGCGGCGGAAGTAGATAAACCGGTTGCCGATGTGCTCAAAATTCTCAGTCTCAGTGAACGTATATCTTCAATTGATATTCCGGTGGCCGACAAAGAAAAAACACTGGTTGAAACAATTGCCGATGACAATGGTTTTAGCCCGGAAAATGAGATTGAAGAAGAAAACCTTATGGACAGGTTGGGTGAATGGCTCGAGCAGCTGCCAGAAAAGCAGAGAGAGGTCTTGGTTAGACGCTTCGGTCTGCTGCATCACCAAGAGGAAACGCTGGAACAGGTGGGTCGTGAGATTGGTCTTACCCGCGAGCGAGTGAGGCAGATTCAGGTTGATGCACTGCGACGTCTGCGCGATGTTCTGCGCAAACATGGCTTAAATAGCGATGTGCTGTTCGAGGACTTCGATGACAGTTGATTAGGCTAATGTTTATAAGCAATAAAAAACCCGGCGACTGCCGGGTTTTTTGCGCCTATCAAAACAGTGATTACTCTGCTAGATAACGCTCTCTGGATGACATAACTTCAGCGCGCGCAGCTTCTGCATTATCCCAGCCGTCGACTTTTACCCATTTGCCAGGCTCAAGTGCTTTGTAGTTTTCAAAGTAATGCACGATCTGTTTGATCAGCAGTTCTGGAAGGTCAGAGGCTTCCTGAACATGGTCATAAATTTTTGTTAGCTTGGTATGGGGTACAGCTAAAAGCTTAGCGTCTACGCCAGACTCATCGCTCATATTCAGTACGCCTACTACACGGCTGCGAATTACTGCACCTGGCATTACTGGGTAAGGGGTAACCACCAATACATCGAGAGGATCACCATCTTCAGACAGTGTTTGAGGAACATAGCCATAGTTGGCTGGATAGAACATGGGAGTCGCAACAAATCGATCGACAAAAATAGCATCGCTATCTTTATCCACTTCGTATTTGATCGGGTCGTGATTTGCTGGGATCTCAATAATTACATTGATGTCGTTGGGCAGATCTTTGCCCGCAGGTATGTCGTTGTAGCTCATTTGAATAGTTCCATTAGGTTGCATTGCCGAGAAGGCGCGGATTATAGCTAGTTGATCAAAATTTGGCCAGTAGCCAGGCGCGGAAACTCCCTCGCTCGGCGCACTCTTTTGCGACTATTACTGCAAGCGAAAGGTAATGGGCAGATTGAGCTCAAAGCTGTCTGCTTTTATACCTTCGGGCAAGGCTGGAAAAGGCGCAGCTTTTTTAACCGCTTTAAGTGCTGCCTGATTGAGTAACCTGTGGTCTGTCTTCTGGGTGGCGACAACAGAGATCAGCTCTCCAGCGCGATCAACCACCAGACCAATACGCACGGTGCCCTGCTGGTTTTTTTCAGCAGCTCGGTTGGGGTAGGCAATTGATTTATAAATCTGTTTCACAACTAGGGGTGTGTAATCACGCTGAGCCAGTGCTTCAGCGACATTGAAGGCAAGTTCCTCCTCTTTGGCTTTTTCTGCCGCCTCTGCGGCCGCCAGTGCCTCTGCTTCAGCCTGCTCTGCCGCACGAATTAAAGCCAGCTCTTCCGCGTTGGGAGTCGCCTCAGGTGCAGGCTCAACATTAGCTTTGGCGACCACAGGCTCAGGGGCCGGCTCAGCTTTTGCTGGCGCAGCCATCCAAGAGGCCGCCAGTGCGATTCTACGCTTTGTGGGCTCAATACTGTTCAACAGGCTTTCCGCCTGATCGGCAGGTTCTAAACCAGAAGTTGATGTTTAAATGTTGTGGAGGGAGGTATGGGTCCGATCCAGGTTCGCAGCAAAATGTTGAATACATTTTTGGGGTAGTTTGACACCAGCTCAGTGCCATTAAAGCGCATCGATGTGCCCTGTTTGGGATGATAGAGGTACTCAATAATATCGCCCTTTTGCGGCGCTGATTTTGGAGCCTGCATGATATCTATCACTTCTTGGGCAGCGCCGCTAAAGCTCTCGCGGTCATTATTGATTGAGATGCTCTGCATCCACAGATTGAGCCATCGACGTTTAGAGTAATTATTCAGCATGCGCACTTCCATGCGCTTTGGGCTATCTTCCAGTTGAATGGTGTTGGCATTGTTTTGCAGGGTATCGACAAATAATCCGGCGACAAATTGCTCCTTGCCAAGGTCCTTGTAGATAGCGCTACCGTTAAGGCTGAGCTCACTGTGGGCGCTAGTGCAAAAAAGCAGCACAGCGAGTGTGGCGGAGTATCGAGTGATCACATTGCCAAAATTGCTAAAAACCCCTCTATCCTGTTGTATAACATGGGACTTATCCTTTCCTGAGTACTCAATAGTCTCCAGCCCTAAAATGCAGCTGACATTGATCCTTTCCCTAAACTTCAGGATGCATATTGGCGCCAAGTCAAGTTTGGGTGCAAGTTACACTGGAGAAAATGCAAAGCCGGTTCGATTTTATCGGTCTATTTTGTCTGCCCTATCACAGTTTATTGGCTAGACTGATAGGTAATTGGTCAGCTGTATGGGTATTTATTTACTAACCGAATGACTACCCATCAGCTTTGCTCGGTACCAGTGGGTCTCATTAGCGATCATTATAAGTTAGCTCAGTCAGCCTCAAAGCGAGTAAACTAGTCCGGCGCTGCTGTACGTATCGCTATAGTATAAAAAAAGCTCCGAATCAGGGTTCGGCGCGACTAAAAAGCTGATAAGGAAGGCCCCCTTGAATAACAATGTTCGTTTTGCCCTCATGTTTGTCCTGGCTATTGCAGTCTGGTTTAGCAGTGGTTTTATCCACACATCCGATTCGACGAAACCTGACATCAAGGCGGCTGAGAGCTATACAAAGGTGCAGGTTATCAACTCCAGTGAGCAGTTATTTAGCCGCACCCTATCAATGCTAGCCACAACAGAACCCAATCGAGCAGTCAATGTGCTAGCCCAGGTGTCTGGCAAGATCTCAGCTATTTTAGCTGAAGAGGGCAGTTCGGTTGCGCAGGGGCAGGGTATCTGTGAGATCGATGCCGAAGATAGGCACCTGCGTCTCAAGCAGGCTCAAGCCGCTCTGGATAATGCAAGTATCGCCTACCGCGGTGCATTGAAATTAAAAAGTGTTGGATATCAGTCAGAGCTCGCTATTTCTCAAGCAAAGGCGGCGCTGGCGACGGCAAGAACCAATCGAAAGCGTGCACAACTCGATGTCGAAAATCTTCGGGTGAAGGCACCGTTTGCCGGTATTGTTGAATCGCGACCTGTCGAAATTGGCGACTTTATAATGCCGGGCCAACGCTGCGCCACTGTTGTTGAGCTGAGTCCGTTAAAAGTTGAAGCGCTGGCAACAGAATTAGAAATTGGCAATCTGGCCTTAGATGCGCGCGCCGAGGTTGTGGTTGCTGGCCAAACTTACTCCGATGCAGCGGTGTCTTTTCTTGCCCGACAGGCCAATGCTGCCACCAAGGGATACCGAGTTGAAGCGTTAATGGATAATCCTGAACAACGTTTAAGAGCCGGTATCTCGGCAAAGCTAAAAGTTCAGCTTGCAGCTGTGCGCGCTCATCTGATCCCTGCGAGTAGTATTTTATTAGGTGACAAAGGCAATTCCGTGGTTAGGATTGTGATTGACGAGCAGAGAGTTGCCTCTGCGGAGATTGTGGCGGTGGGTGAGACCACAGAGGGTATCTGGGTGACGGGATTGCCCAAAGCTGTGGTATTGGTCACGGTGGGCCAGAATTATATTATCGACGGTGAGCGTGTAGAGCTCTCATTTTCAGTCAGTCGTACAAAGTAATTATTTGAGTTTGCCCTCCCTATGAAATTTCTCAGTCTAGTTGTAGACCATTCCAGAGCAACATTGTCCATTATGTTGCTAATCCTTGTTGCAGGTGCAGGCTCGAGGCTATCAATGCCTGTAGAGATGAATCCCAATGTCACTTTGCCCGTGGTAATGATCATGGTGCGTCACGACGGTATCTCTCCGGAGGATGGCGCAAGACTGCTGGTGCGACCAATAGAAAAAGAGTTAAAAACCCTCGATGGCTTAGACGAGATAAAGTCTACCGCCCAAGAAAGTGTGGTGGTTGTGACTGCTGAGTTTGAGGTGGCTGACAATATTAAAGAAATTGTCGCTGAGGTGCGCGAAGCAGTTAATCGGGCCAAAGCGGAGTTCCCTCAAGAAACCAAAGAACCCATTGTTAATGAGTTGAGCCCGAGCCCAGAGCCGACTATTGTTGTTACATTTTCTGGTGACAATGTTGCGGAACGTGAGCTATTTAAGGCCGCTAAATTCTTCCAGCGCGAATTGGAAATGCTGCCCGATGTACTCAAGGCAGATATGTCTGGGCATCGCGAAGAAGTTGTTGATGTGGTGGTGGACCCGGCGCGACTGGAACAGTACGGCTTGCGTATCGATGAGCTGGTGCGCGCCGTCAGGATTAATAACCTATTGATTCCAGCTGGTGAAATGGACGTAGCTCAGGGACGTTTTGGTATCAAGGTGCCCGCATTACTTGAAACTGCTGCTGACATCCGTGCGCTGCCAGTGCGCAATAATGCCGAGGGTTCCATCACCCTGGGTGATGTCGCCTCGGTTAGGCGTACCTTTAAAGACACCACCGGATACAGTTTTATCAACGGTAAAAAAGCTATAGCCATTGAAGTTCGCAAGCGACTCGACGCCAATCTGATCAATACGGTTGATGCCTCTCGAGCTGTTGTAGAGCGATCTAGAGATAAGTTTAGTGCAGACATGAATATAGGCTATGTGTTCGATTCGTCAGTGTTTACCAACCAGATGGTGAGTGAGCTGCAGGGCAATATTATAACCGCGATGTGCCTGGTGCTGGTATTAGTTGTGGCAACGCTGGGCGTAAAGTCAGGTTTTCTGGTTGGCTTTGGTATTCCGTTTTGTCTGCTGGGTTCGCTAATTATTATTAATGTGATGGGATTTAGCTTTAACTTTATGGTTATGTTTGGGCTATTGCTGTCGCTGGGTATGTTGATTGATGGTGCAATCGTCGTGGTAGAGTTTGCCAATACACAGGCATCTGCGGGCCTGCCAGCAAGGGAGGCCTATATAAACGCAGTGCGGCGTATGGCTATCCCTGTAATTGCCTCCACAGGAACAACCCTGGCAGCATTTTTGCCGCTACTGTTTTGGCCCGGAGTCTCCGGTGATTTTATGTCCTATCTGCCGATCACTGTCTTTGCAGTGTTGGCCTGGTCATTGACCTATGCGCTTATTTTTGCGCCGACTCTCGGTATTGTAATGGCGCGTCGCCGTGGCAAGCGAAGGAAGCTACCGGAGAATCATCTCTCAGAGGAATCGGCTACGACTCTGTTCCAACCACTGCAAAATGCCTATTTAAATATTTTGCGGCCAGTGATCAAGGCGCCTGTTCTAACCGCCGTCATCGCCATGGCGCTGCTGGTAGGTATTTTTAATCTCTACGGCAAGTTTAATGCTGGTCAGGAATTCTTTACCCCCATTGAGAGCCAGTACGGCATGGTGAGTGTGCGTGCGCAGGGTAATCTGTCGATAGAGGAACAGCGTGCGATTACCTTTAAAGTCCAAGAGGTTGTGGCTGATGTAGAGGGTGTTGACCAAGTTTACGGCTACTCTAAGGGTGGCAGTATGGTGATTTACGGCTCCGATGTGAGTCGTGATGAGATCAGCTCATTCCTCGTCGAACTGTACCCACGTTATAAGCGTAACCGCGGTAGCGGAAAGATTTTTGAAGAGATTCGCCAGCGTACTAAGCTTTTACCCGGTATCTACGTGGGTGCGGTGGAAATGGAAACTGGACCACCGACAGGCAAGAGTATCCAAATCCAAATCTCTTCGACCGACCGCCAGACTATGTATAAAACTGCCGCTAAGGTGAAGCAGTGGGTCGGGGATAATATCGAGGGCATCAGAGACTTACAGGATACGTTGCCACTGGCGGGGATTCAGTGGGAGATCGAAGTAGATTCATCCCGCGCGGCAATGTTAGGTGTCAATGTAGCCGATGTTGGCAATATGGTTCAGATGGTGACTGGTGGCGTGATGATTGGTGAGTTCCGCCCTGACGATGCGGATGACGAAATCGAAATCAGACTGCGCTATCCAGAATCGGATCGACAGCTGTCATCAATTGATAGCCTAAGAATCAATACACCTAGTGGCGCGGTGCCAATTGGCAGCTTTAGTAAGCGTGTTGCCAAGCCCCGTGTCGATGCCATCCAGCGTATCGATATGCTTGAAACGGTGTTTATTCTAGCCAACTCGGAAGCGGGTTATTTGCCTGATGACCAAACCAAACAGATTGCCGAATGGTTACAGCAGCAAGATTTCGATCCCGCAGTGAAGATCAGTTTCCGCGGAGCAAATGAAGAGCAGGCGCTGGCCGCTGATTTCCTGTCAACGGCATTCTCTCTTGCGATGTCGGTAATGCTGATTATGCTGGTGATGCAATTTAATAGTTTCTATCAGGCCGGACTTATTCTGTTCTCCGTGGTGATGTCGACCGCCGGCGTGCTGTTGGGTCTACTAATCGCACAGGCTACCTTTAGCACCATTTTGACTGGTGTAGGGATCGTGGCGCTGGCAGGCATTGTGGTAAATAATAATATTGTATTAATCGATACCTACAATTATTTGCGTCGCAATGATCCAATGCTGCCGGCTGTTGATGCGGTATTTAATGCGGCCAAATCGCGATTTAGACCCGTTATGTTGACCAGTATAACGACCATTGTTGGCCTGTTACCGCTGGCCAATGGTTTGAGTGTCGACCTGGTGAATCGCAGCTACACTATCGGCGGCATGGTTGCATCCTGGTGGCAACCCCTGGCCAGTGCGATCGTCAATGGGCTAATTTTATCCACTCTTTTAACATTGCTGCTGACGCCGGCGATGTTGCTGATACCTGAGATCATATCTAAGCGTTTTGGTGTGCGGGTAGCCGAACACCAGCATCAAGATTAAGCCGGGTAAATAATGGCTACCCTTAAGGCTGTTTACCACGGGTTATACCAGCTGCTAAACAGTCTTGTGCTGGTTTTTGCAGCTTACTCTTTGGGATACAGCCTCGACAACAGGCTGCAATGGTTATGTCTGGCGGTTATTGCCCTGGCCCCGTTGCTACAGTTTTTAGTGCCCTACGATAGGCAGTCGCCTAATAATCAAAAAATAAAACTTCCTCTGGTATCTCTGCTGGTGATGTTATCAATTGGCTTACTGCTGCTAGTCGCTTCTCAAGGTCTAGCACTGTGGTTGGGATTGGCTTGTCTTGGGTGCTTTCTAATCAATAATAGCCTGACTGATTAAGCACTGGCTATAAAAACAGTTATTGCCGGTTTTATACTGTATTATAAGGTTTATTCAAGTTTTCCTAATAGACTTCTGTAGTAGAGGCTGGTGTTTGATTGAGAAAAATAATTCACTGTGATTGTGATTGTTTTTATGCCGCAGTTGAAATGCGCGACGACCCGTCTCTGCGCGATTTACCCATCGCCATAGGGGGTAAGTCGGATCGCCGTGGCGTGGTGGCCACCTGCAATTACAGAGCTCGGGAATATGGTGTTAGATCAGCCATGCCCACAGGTCAGGCACTTAAGCTGTGTCCAGATCTGGTAGTGGTTCCGGGCACTATGTCCAAGTACCGCGAAGCAGCCCAGCAAATCCGCCAAATTTTCTATAGATACACAGATAAAGTCGAGCCACTGTCACTGGACGAAGCCTATCTGGACGTCACAGACTGTACGGAATGCCATGGCAGCGCGACACTGATAGCAGAGGAGATCCGACAGGTTATAGCACGAGAAGTAGGAGTCACTGCCTCCGCAGGTATAGCACCGAATAAATTTCTCGCCAAAGTTGCCAGTGACCTCAATAAGCCCGATGGCCAGTATGTCATTACGCCACCAGAGGTCGACGCCTTTGTTGAAAAACTCAAGGTCAAGCGTATCTTCGGTGTGGGTAAGGTCACTAATGAAAAGTTGCGTCGACTGGGGATCGAAACCTGTGGTGATCTGCAGCAGCGTCCTCTGCTGGAGTTGGTGGATAAATTTGGTGTATTCGGTAAACGTCTGCACGACCTCAGCTTTGGTCGAGATAACCGCGAGGTCAATGCCAATAGTCGGCGCAAATCTCTCAGCGTCGAGCGCACCTATTCTGATGATCTCGGGGATCAGGCCGCCTGTTTGCAAAAACTACCAGATTTACTGCTCGAATTACGCAGCCGTTTGCGCCGCGTCGACAGTGATTATCTGGTGACCAAACAATTGGTCAAGATGAAGTTCAGCGACTTTACCAGTACCACCGTGGAACGGCAGGTGGTCAAAGGTCTACCCATAGAGAGTTTTGAAGACCTCTGTTTACAAGCATGGGAACGCGGTGGACGCCCTGTCCGACTGCTGGGTTTAGGCGTAAGGTTTGTTGATACCAGAGATGAGGGCCGCGCTGTGCAATTGGATTTATTCCCCTGAGGTATTGAGTTTTTATCGACACAGAAGCTGTATAAAAATAGTCCATTTGGTGCATCTATGTGAATTGGACGTCTAATTTGTTAAGATTGAACAATGACTCCAAGACGAACAATCTTATCGTGAAAGCCCGTTCTAGTAAAAGCTCTATGCGTGACGAACTTCGGAAAAAAACTGAAGAGTTTCTCAAGCGTGGCGGTGAAATAAAGCAACACAATCAGGGTGAGACCGGCGAACCCGCCGATAAGCCGAGAGCCAGATCTGTTTTTGTCAGTGGGGAGCCACGCCAAACCAGAACCTACATAAACGATGTGGTATCGGCGCTGGACAACCGCAAAAAGAAAAAGACTCCAGCAAAGGCCGCTAAAGCCAGCAAGCGGCCAAAAAAGAAAATTATCTATGATGATTTTGGTGAGCCGGTCCGAGAAGTGTGGACCGATGAGCCAAAAACCCCCTAAACAGCCCTACAGTGGCTTGGTTACATCTTCTCCTTGATCCTGCTTGTCGGCATGGTAGCTCGACCGCACCAACGGGCCGCACGCGGCCTGCTTAAAGCCAATGCTCATAGCGTATTCACTGTACTCGGCAAACTCATCAGGATGCACAAAACGCTCTATGGGAAGATGGGCGGCAGATGGCTGCAAGTACTGGCCAACCGTCAGCATATCTACATCATGGGTACGCAGATCGTCCAGCGTACGCAGTAACTCATCTTTGGTTTCACCCAGGCCAACCATTAGTCCAGACTTGGTTTTGACCTCTGGGTTGCGTGCTCTGTATTCTTTTAGCAGCTTTAGTGACCAGGCATAATTTGCGCCCGGGCGAGCTTCGCGGTAGAGGCGCGAGATGGTTTCCATATTGTGGTTAAACACATCCGGTGGCGTAGCGGTCAAAATATCCAGCGCGGGTTCCATCCGTCCACGGAAATCTGGCACCAGTACTTCCACCTTAAGCTTGGGTGATAAAACCTTAGCTTCACGAATACAGTCAGCAAAGTGTTGGGCTCCGCCATCGCGCAGATCATCGCGATCTACCGAGGTGATCACCACATACTTTAAACCCATTTCATGGATTGCATTAGCCAGGTTAGCCGGCTCATCTGTATCCAGAGGGTTGGGCTTACCATGGCCGACATCACAAAATGGACAGCGTCTGGTGCAGATCTCACCCATGATCATAAATGTGGCAGTACCGCCACTAAAGCATTCATGCAGATTGGGGCAGGCCGCCTCTTCGCAGACCGTCGCCATCTTGTGGCTGCGTAAAATATCTTTGATTTCTTGTACCTTAGGCGAGGCAGATAGACGCACACGCATCCAGGGTGGCTTGCGCTGCACATCGACAGTGGGGATAACCTTGACTGGAATTCGCTCTACCTTATCGGCACTGCGCAGCTTCTCGCCCTGCTGCAGGCGACGAGTGCGTTTTGGCGGTGTCACAGAATCGATGGTCATAGCCTTCCTTTAAATTGTTGTATAGTCATTGTAGCCAAGTCCGGCGCATAAATTCTCAGCCAAAACCTCTGCCACCTGATTAATACTGGGTGGGCTGTCTACTAGATCAGCAAGCTGAATCATTGGCACACTCAGGCCACAGGGATTAATACGTTGCCAGGGCGACATATCCATAGCCACATTAAAATTTAAGCCGTGGTAGCTACAGCCTTTGCGAATCCTCAATCCGAGTGAGGCAATCTTACTGCCATCCACATAGACACCGGGGGCATCAGGGCGTGGTGCGGCGCTGATCTGCCATTGGGCCAAGGTGTCGACCAAAGCCTGCTCGATCAATGTCACCAGATCACGAACACCAATTTTTAGGCGTTTGAGATCAATTAATATATATGCGGTTATCTGTCCCGGGCCATGGTATGTCACATGGCCACCACGATCACTTTTAACGACCGGAATATCGCCTGGCATCAGTAAATATTCTTCTTTGCCCGCCTGTCCCTGCGTAAATACTGGCTCGTGCTCGAGCAGCCAAATTTCATCTGCGGTGCTGTCATCACGCTGTTCATTAAATGCTTTCATGCGAGCAAAAACAGCGCTGTATTCTTTAACACCCAGTTGGCGAACAATCATGGCTATAGCACCATTTTAACTCTTGGGCTGGATTTTAAATCGGCGAAAATAGCCTCTAATTGCGGTTTTCCAGTCGCGGTGATGACTAAAGTCATCGATTGCCAGCGACCTTTACTGCTGTCGCGAATAGTGATTTTACTGCGGTCGAAGCCTGGTGCATGGCTGTCCATCACCTGCAAAATATGCGCATGCAGCTCTGCGTGCGCCTCTCCCAAAACCTTGATTGGGTAGTCACAGGGAAATTCGATTTTTGGGGCTTCTTCTTCGCTCACAGTTTAGTTCTCAGCGCTAAGAAATAATCTTGGTGAAAAACAATACGATCCAATCAAAGAAGCGTGCCATAAAGCCAGCTTCGGCAATATCTTTCTCAGCCACCAACGGTAGGTCGACGAGCATTTCACCTTCGAGTGTTACTTGCAGCCTACCCAGTTCCTGGCCGGCATACAGGGGCGCTTCAATCTGTTCATCGACCAGAATATTCGCCGCCAGATTCTTTTGCGCGCCACGGGGGAAGGTCAGGGTGACATCATCAGCGATAGTAAGGTTTAGGAATTCTTCAGTACCGTACCAAACCTTGGTGTTGGCTTTGATCAGGTCGCCCGCGGCATAGATAGTTTTAGTGTCGAAGTGGCGAAAGCCATAGGACAGTAATTTTTGCGATTCTCTGGCCCGCGTCGCGTCGTCGCTGGCACCAAGTACCACTGAGATAAGGCGCATACCGTTGCGTTTGGCGGAGGCCACCAGACAGTAGCCCGCGGCATTGGTATGGCCGGTCTTTAAGCCATCGACACTGGTGTCGCGCCACAGCAGACGATTGCGATTGGGCTGATTGATATTGTTATGCTTAAAGTATTTTTTCGCATAAATGCTGTAATACTTCGGGTGGTCTAAAATAATTGATCGGGCAATAATTGACAGATCACGGGCAGTTGACACCATGCCTTCAGCGGGCAGTCCGGTCGCGTTCATATAGACGGTACTTGTCATGCCCAGCAATTGCGCCTGTCGATTCATAGTGTCGGCGAATGCGGCTTCGCTACCGCTGATATGCTCAGCCAGAGCAATAGCGGCATCATTGCCAGACTGAATAATCACACCATGCATCAGATCAAGCACCGAAACCCGGGTGCGTGGGCTCAAAAACATCGTTGAGCCATCGGTTTTTGCGCCGCCAAGTTCCCAGGCATTGTCACTGATTAATACCTGGCTGGTTTCTTCGAGGCGCTGTGCCTCAATCTCATTAGAGGCTATGTAGGTAGTCATCATCTTGGCCAGACTTGCCGGAGGCAACTGCTCATCGGCATTGCTCTCTACCAACACATGGCCGGTTTGCGCATCGATTAATATCCAGGCTTTCGCGGCTAAATTAGGCGCAGCGGGAATTAACTTTTGCGCCTGAGTTGCAGAAACTGCCAGCAGACTAAAGGCCAAAAGCGCAAAATATAAAGTCCATTTTTTTAACATAGAGATGCCACCGAAAATAATAAATTACTCATCGCCCAGTTTACCATCACAAACGCAGTTATGCGCGCCTGTGGCCAGCGCTAGCAAAGAATAAATCAAGGTTGGACAGTAAACCCAGATATGTTGGCAGCCTGTTGCAGGGTGCGCTTAATTAACGCCAATTCCATATTGTCTGCAATGGGTCCGATCCACACCTTAAATAGATTGTCGCGCTGCTGTACTAGAATTGGCAGAGCGGTAAATTGGCGCACTTTCTTTTGCAAAATTTGCGCGGCGACAGCATTGTCAAACGCACCTACTTGGAGAAAGGGACCCTTATTAATAGCCACTGCTGATTCTGCTTTAGAGGTCTCGCCGGTCGCTGCAGCAGGTAACTTAACCACAGGCGTCGGCGGCAGACGATCTTGGCTGCCAGAGGGATCTATGGCCTCAATCGAAACCTTAGCGGTACCTTTGTCGGCAAAGCCTAATTTTAATGCGCCCACATAGGACAGGTCGATTAACCGCGGGCCATGAAAGGGGCCGCGATCATTAACCCGAACAATAATAGAGCGCTTATTGTCCAGATTGGTTACTCGCACATAACTTGGAATAGGCAGAGACTTATGGGCGGCGGTCATGGCATACATATTGTAAATTTCGCCATTTGAGGTCTTGCGACCATGAAATTTAGTACCGTACCAAGAGGCGATTCCAACTTCGTTGTAGCCTTTACTGGTGGGGAGTACAAAATAGGTTTTACCAAAAACCTGATAGGGGCTTTTATTGCCGGCCCTAGTGATCGGCTCTACTTTAGGTACGGCATTGGCGACAGTTCTTGTATCGATGCGCTTGCCTGCTCCGTCAGCTTTCTGCACCGAGACTGTGGGAACATAGCCACAACTGGTCAGCAGTATTGTCGCCAGTAAAAGACCTATTAAGTCAGCAGTATTGATCGGACTCACAGATGCGATTCCTCATAAGTTCGCTGAGCTGGTAAACCGCCATAGCGTATTTGGTACGAGGATTGTAACGACCAATCACATAGAAATTATGTAGCCCTATCCAATACTCAGTGCCATATTTTGCTCTGAAACTCATTGGGAATGCTTTGTTGTCTGGAGAAAATTTCTCGGCCAGGTTGTAACCTTGGGCGGTTAGTTCAGCGACTGTGCTGGTGGGACGCTTCATCTTGTTAAGCCCCTCTTTACTGGGTGCTTTTTCGATATAGGCTCTGGTGGCGACCGGTTGATCTTTCTGCCAACCGTGCTTGGTAAAATAGTTAGCCACACTGCCGATCGCATCGGTTGGATTGGTCCAGATATCGGCAAAGCCATCGCCGTCGTAATCCACGGCGTAATCCCGATAGCTATTTGGCATAAACTGCCCCCAGCCCATAGCGCCGGCATACGATCCCTTTAGTTCGAGAGGGTCTTGATTCTGTTCACGGGCCAGCAGCAGTAGATTTTCCAGCTGAATGGTGAAGAACCTTTTGCGCGACTCGCGCTTCTCTGTGTAGGTGTAATAATCAAAGGCCAATGTGGTCAGTGCATCAATCACCTTGTAACTGCCAGTATTGCGACCATAGTTGGTTTCAACACCGATAATGCTGACAACAATGGCTGGATCAACGCCAAATTCACGCTCAGCCCTGTCTAATGTCGCCTTGTGTTGCTTCCAGAACTCGAGGCCGCGATTAGCGCGAGTGTCGGTGACAAATATTTTTCGATACTCGTGCCAGGGCTTGGCTTTTTCTGCCGGCCGGCTCATTGCCTTGACAATAGATTTTTGATGCTTGGCATAGGCCAGCCACGACAGTACTTGCTGGCGATCAAAATCATGCTCGTTGACCATGCTGTCAACAAAGGCCGCAGCCTCCGGGTGTTCCGAGTAATCGGCCAGTGACGGGGTGGCAAAAAGGGTAGCGGCCACAAATGCACTGCAGCCGATTACTGTACTACGAATAAAGTCTTTCAAAGATCAATCCTAATCCTTTTCGGTTCTGTGCTGATAGCCATCAGAATACCAAATCCAAGAAACAGAGTCACAATTGCTGTGCCTCCATAGCTAATAAATGGCAGGGGTACACCCACGACTGGGAGTATTCCCGACACCATACTCATATTGACAAAAATATAGGTGAAAAAGGTAAGACTCAGGCTGCCAGCGATCAGACGCCCAAACTGTGATTGTGAGTTTAGTGCGATCACCAAACAGCGGCCAATAAGCAGTGCATAGAGTGCACAGAGAGTCATGACACCGACTAGGCCAAACTCTTCAGCCAACACGGCAATAATAAAGTCTGTATGGCTTTCAGGTAAGAAGTTCAGCTGTGACTGAGTACCCAGAGTCCAGCCTTTGCCGCTCCAGCCACCAGAGCCAATAGCAGTGGTCGACTGAATAATATTCCAGCCGGCTCCAAGTTTGTCATCTTCTGGTGATAGCAATGTCAGCACGCGCTGCTTCTGGTAGTCGCGCATTACAAACATCCACAATGTGGGTATCGCCGCCAGTGCCAATATAAATGCCGTCAGCAGATAGCGCTTGCGCAGACCTGCCAGAAAGATAACAAAAAAACCTGAGGCAAAGATAAGCAGGGCGGTGCCGAGATCGGGTTGCCGAACAATTAATAGCACGGGGATAAAGGTGATGATCAGCACTGCGAGCACATGACTAAAGCTTGGTGGGATATAGCGTTTTCCCAGATAGGCTGAAACCATCATAGGTACGGCTACTTTCATTAGTTCAGAGGGCTGGAAGCGAGTAAAGCCTAAATCCAGCCAGCGCTGAGCGCCCTTGGCGCCAACACCAAAAAACAGTACTGCCAATAGCGACATCAGGCCGATAGCGTAAAAGAGAAAAGACCAGCGCTCCCAAAATCGCATGGGGAATTGCGCCACGCCAAACATAGCGCCAAAGCCAACCAGCATCAGTAGTGCCTGACGTTTTACATAAAACAGATTTTGCCCACTGGCGCTGTACAGCACTAGCAGGCCGACGCCGCAGAGGCTGATTAAGATAAACAGCAGAGGCAAATCGATATGCAGGGAGCGACTGCGGCGTTTATCACCGCCAGGGCTCTCCATTCGTCGAACAAAATCATCTCTAAGCATCTAGTTTATGACCTCGGCGACCGCTGTTTGATGTGAGCCCGCTTTCATCTTCATATAGACATCCATCACCAGCCGCGCAATGGGTGCGGCTGCAGAGCTGCCGTGCTCGCCATTTTCAACAATTAAACCGATCGCAATCTGTGGGTCTTCAGCGGGCGCAAAGGCCACAAATAGAGCGTGATCCCACTGACTCTTGTCGATTTTTGAGCTGTCGTATTCTTCTTCAGCTTTGATACTAATGACCTGAGCTGTACCGGTTTTTCCGGCAATTTTATAGCTCAGCCCTTTGCTGATCCCTTTGGCGGTGCCGCGCGTTGAGTGCACCACATCACTCATTGCTCTGTGCACATAGTCCCAGTGATCAGAATTAATTTCCAGAAGCTCAGACGCTTCACTGCTGGCCAGAATTTCGCCATCGATCGATTTGACTAACTTGGGTGTAACCATCTTTCCGCGCGATGCAATTCGGGCCGACATCACCGCTAGCTGCAGCGGTGTGGCCAGCATAAAGCCCTGACCAATACTCGTATTAATGGTATCGCCGTTAAACCAACTCTGTCCCCGAGCCCCTTTCTTCCACTGTCTTGAAGGCATAATGCCCGGTCGTTCACCTGGCAAGTCAATGCCGGTGATCCGCCCCAAACCAAATTGTTCACTGTAGCTGGACAGAAGATCAATACCAGTTTTAATACTCATTTTGTAAAAGAACACGTCGCAGGATTCGATAATAGCTTCGGCTAGATCAACGCCTCTACCATGACCGCCACGCTTGGAATTATGGTCTCGCCATGGGCGCTCGATACCTTCCATCACAAAAAAGCCCGGATCATCAATCGCATAATCCATAGTAATGGTGTTGCTGTGCAGTCCGATCAATCCAAACAGAGGTTTAATGGTTGATCCCGGTGGATACTGACCGCGAATGGCGCGATCAAACAATGGCCGATCCGGGGAGTTGAGTAGAGAATTATAATTTCTCTGACTGATACCCGAGGCGAATAGATTGGGGTCATAACCAGGTGCACTGACCATAGCTAGAATGCCGCCAGTCTTGACATCAATAGCGACCAGCGCGCCGCGCTCATCTTTAAAGGCCTTGTGAGCCACTCGCTGTAGGCGACTATCCAGGTAGAGGGTCAGATTGTTGCCCGGTTGCGGGTCAATATTTTCCAGTACCCGCATGACGCGTCCGCGGGCATTGGTTTCAACATGTTCGCTGCCCACTTCTCCAAGCAACTGAGGTTCATAAAATTTTTCCAGGCCAATCTTGCCGATAGAATCAGTGCCACTGTATTTAACACTGTCAATCGCTTGGCTCTCGCGCTCGTTAATACGGCCCACATAGCCGATAACATGGCCAAACAACTCACCATTGGGATAGAAACGCATCAGCCGCGCAGAGACTTCCGCACCATCCAGCAGGTAGCCATTTACCGCCAGAATACCTCGCTCCTGCTCGGTGAGATCATATTTAAGCGGTGTCTGTTCGTAGGGTTTGCGGCGTTTCAGGCTTTTTTCAAAACGCTTGATATCGTTGTCGGAAATATCAATTAGACCGCCGATCGTAGTTAGTAGCTCGTCGAGGTCATCAGAGCGCTCGCGCACGATGGTTAGAATATAGGTTGGTCGATTATCTGCCAGCAACTCACCATTGTGATCATAGATCAGGCCCCGAGAGGGCGTGGCAGGGCGAACATGGACACGATTATTGTCAGAGTGAGTGGCGAAATCCTCATGCCGAGTCAGCTGTAGATCCACATACCTAGCCATAACAACCAGACCAGTCACAAATACTAAAACCACTGAAATCAGCAGCCGACCGGCAAATATTCTGCGCTCGCGGGCTGGGTCTGAAAAAGCAGCATCATTAATCATGGTGGTTTATCCTACCATCTAACTGCGATGATAAGGGTGGTTGGCATTTATCGTCCATGCTCGGTATAGCTGTTCCATTAAAACGATGCGCACCAATGGGTGCGGCAGGGTGAGATCTGACAGAGACCAACGCATATCCGCCCGTGCCAGACAGTCCGCCGATAGCCCGTCGGGGCCACCAATTAGCAGGCTGATGTCGCGGCCTTCCATCTGCCAATTTGACAGCGCAGCAGCCAGCTCCTCTGTGCTCATGGTTTTACCCAATACATCGAGGGCCACCACAAAGTCTCTCTCGCCTATAGCTCGCAGCAGCGCCTGGCTTTCAGACTCGATGGCTCTGGCCGCCGGCTGATTTTTACCGCGGTTGCCGAGCGCTATTTCATGCGACTGAATACGCAGTTCCGATGGCATACGCTTACCGTATTCATTGCAGCCAGCTTCGACCCAATCTGGCATTCGCGTACCCACTGCTAGTATGCGCAATTTCATCGCTGGCGCTCTATTTATTCATCGTCGTGCGTCGCGCCCAGTTCATCTTCAGCGCTTTCGGGGCGATCACCGGGACGCAGCGCCCAGAGGCGCTCTAAATCATAAAACGCGCGGGTTGCGGGCAACATAATATGGACGATGACATCGCCTAAGTCGACCAGAATCCATTCAGCGGTGTCCTCACCTTCAACACCAATCAAGTGATGACCGGCTTTCTTTGCTTCCACCGCCACATTGGTCGCCAGAGACTTAACCTGTCGATTGGAGCTGCCAGTGGCAACGATCATGGTATCCATTACGTCAGTGAGTTCTCTCACATCAATGCTGGTAATATCTATCGCCTTAACTTCTTCAAGGGCGCTTGTAACAATGTCTTGCAGGGATTGCGTCATAGCAATTATTTACTCGTATAAATGTTGTTGTCGGATATAGTCGACCACTGCATCAGGGGTCAGAAAACCAATATTTTCGCCGTCACTTACTTTCTTGCGGATGCTGGTCGACGAAATAGCCAGCATGGTCAGCTCACAAAAATAGATACCGCCATGAGCGCTTTGTTTAAGTGCCGCCAAGTTGTTGCAGCGGCGCTGATTGATCCACTCAGCCAGGAGACCAGACTGCGGCTCGCTAAACCCTGGTCGCGAAGACACCACAATATGACAGTAATCTTCAATTCGCTGCCATTCATGCCAGCCGTCGAGACCATTTAGAGCATCCATGCCGATACACAAAAATAATGGTATCTGAGTACCTACCTGCTCACGCATTAGACGCAGGGTGTCGACAGTATAACTGGGTGCAGGCCGCTGTAATTCAATATCATCAGCCTGCAGTACCGCATGTTGGCCTATGGCCAACTGCAGCATTTCCAAGCGCTGCTGACCGCTGACCTCCGGCTCTTCACGGTGAGGAGGAAAGGCGCAGGGCATCATGCGAATACTCTCAACCTGTAGCTGCTCAGCCAGTTCAGTGGCGATCCGTAGATGACCAAAATGCACCGGGTTAAAGGTGCCGCCAAAAAGAGCAACAGACATTATTGGCGTATCTGGCCGTCGCCAAACACGACCCATTTTTGGCTGGTTAAGCCCTCGAGGCCAACCGGGCCGCGCGCATGAATCTTGTCTGTAGAAATACCAATTTCGGCCCCTAATCCATATTCAAAGCCATCGGCAAAACGCGTTGATGCATTAATCATGACCGAGCTGGAATCGACCTCGGCAATAAAGCGCCGGCCTCGATTAAAGTCTTCCGTCACAATCGATTCGGTATGCTTAGAGCTGTATTGAGTGATATGTGCAATGGCTTCATCGAGACCGGATACAATTTTAATTGATAGTATCGGCGCCAGATATTCCTCGCTCCAATCCTGCTCAGTGGCCTCAACAATCGAATCAATAATTGCGCGAGACTTGTGGCAGCCGCGCATCTCAACATTCTTTTCACTGTAAATTTTAGCCAGTTCAGGCAGTATCTTCTGAGCAACCGGCTCTGCAATCAGCAGCGATTCCATGGCATTACATACGCCGTATCGATGGGTCTTGGCGTTATCGGCAATCGCCAGTGCCTTTTTCAGGTCAGCTCGATCATCGATATAGACATGGCAATTACCGTCCAGATGCTTGATCACAGGAACTCGGGCATCGGCGCTGATACGCTCAATCAGGCTTTTGCCACCGCGGGGCACAATAACATCTACATGATTCACCATAGTAATTAGCTCACCCACCGCGTCGCGATCAGTGGTGTTAACCACCTGTACCGCAGTTTCAGGTAGGCCGGCATCGGCAAGGCCATGAGTAATACAGGCAGCGATGGCCTGATTGGACAGGATAGCTTCACTACCGCCGCGCAATATGGTGGCATTGCCAGATTTAAGGCAGAGGCTGGCGGCATCGATGGTGACATTGGGGCGCGACTCATAAATGATGCCGATAACGCCCAGCGGCACGCGCATTTTACCCAGCTGAATACCGCTGGGACGAAAGCCCATATCGGTGATCTCGCCAATAGGATCCTGCAGCGCAGCAACCTGCTTTAGGCCTTCAATCATGCCGTCAATGCGTTCTTCGTTGAGTTCCAGACGATCCAGCAGAGCCTCATCGAGGCCATTGGCACGGCCATTTTCCATATCCACAGCATTCGCTGCCAAAAGATTATGGCGACTGTCGTCGAGCCGCGAGGCAATGGCCAGCAGTGCATTGTTTTTAATTGTGGTACCAGCGCGCGCGAGCACTCGAGACGACTCGCGGGCGGCAATACCCATATCCTGCATGTAAGCTTTAATATCCATAGCTAATCTTAACTTTCCATCACTCTTAATTGGTTGCAATCGAGCCTGTAAAAAAGCGCTATTATACGGCCTGTACGGGCATAATTCCCTATTTTAAGCGGTATCCAGTCAATTTCCCTCAGGCGTGCGTATAAATGTTCAAATTGCGACAAAAGGATGCCCCATTGCAGGCTGTTATTTCTCTGTTAACTGCGCATAAAAGCTGGCTTGTACTTACTGGCGCCGGTGTCAGTGCCGAGTCTGGTGTGCCTACCTATCGTAATAGCGAAGGTGTGTGGCAGCGCAAACAGCCGGTGACGCACCAGGACTTTATGGCCCAGCCCAGCGCCAGACAACGCTTTTGGTTACGCAATATGGTGGGATGGCGTTTTATGATCGATGCGCAGCCCAATTCAGCACATCAGGCACTGGTAAGGTTGGAACAGTTGGGGGTGGTTTCTAGTCTGGTCACACAAAATGTCGATGGATTGCATCAGCGCGCTGGCAGTCGTGCTGTGATCGATCTGCACGGTCGGGTCGATACAGTTTCCTGTATGGCATGCGGGTTTAAACAACCAAGGGCGGCTACTCAGATATGGCTGGAAGCGCAAAACCCCGAATATTCATTGTTAGCCGGCGCCATAGCCCCAGATGGGGATGCCGATATCGATCATCTAGATTACAGCAGTATGCAGGTTCCGGACTGCCCCAAATGTGGCGGCATACTGAAACCAGATGCGGTGTTTTACGGAGACTCAGTGCCCAAAGAGCGCGTCCGACAGGCCGAGCAGCAATTGCAGCAAGCCGCGGGCTTAGTGGTGGCAGGCTCATCCTTGATGACCTATTCCGGCTACCGTTTCTGTCTGTGGGCACAGCAGCAGGGCAAACCAATACTGTTATTGAACGAGGGCAAGACCAGAGCTGACGCCATAGCTACAATCAAAATTGGGGGTTCTTGCGCCGCAGTTTTACAGCGTTGGCTAACAGTCGCTGGTGCCTAGCTGGGTGCTCTACAGATATTTGCTTACGATGTCGGCTAGCGCCTCAAGATGCGCCGGGTCATCATTTAAGCAGGGGATATAGTGGAAGGTCTCACCGCCGTGCTCAGTAAAACTCTCTCTGGCTTCCATATTGATCTCTTCGATAGTCTCGAGGCAATCAGAGGAGAATCCAGGGCAGATAACTGCCACGTGTTTAATACCCTCTGCAGGCATAGCCTCTAGGGTCTTATCGGTGTAGGGTTGCAACCAGGGCTCACGGCCAAAGCGCGACTGAAACGTGGTCATTACCCGTTCTTCATCCACGCCCATGCCCATGCGCTCGCGTACCAGGCGCGTCGTCTGATGACAGAAGCAATGATAGGGATCGCCCTTATCTAAATATTTCTGCGGTGTGCCATGGTATGAAAATACTAACTTGTCTGGCTGGCCATGCTCGGCAATATGCTTGCGGATACTGCCGCACAGCGCCTCGATATAGAGCTCAGATTGCTGATACCCACCGATAAAATGCAATTCAGGCACCCAGCGAGTTTTGGTAAAAGTTTGTGCCACTGCATCGAATGTCGAGCCCGTGGTTGCCCCCGAATACTGGGGGTAGAGCGGCAATACAATGATATCACGAACATTCTGGGCGGTTAATTCGGCAATCGCCGACGCCATAGAAGGGTTGCCATAACGCATACCCAGCACCACGGGTACGTCGTCATTAAACTTTTTATCAAGAATTTTCTTCACCCCAGCTACCTGCGCCGTACAGTGCACCATTAATGGTGAGCCGCCCTCAGACCAGACACTGGCATAGAGCTTGGCGGAACGGCGAGGGCGAATACGTAAAATAATCAGATTGAGAATCATCCACCACAGCAAGCGTGGAACCTCGACAACACGGGGGTCGCTTAGAAACTCTTTGAGGTAGCGGCGCAACTCAGCAGTCTTGGGCGCATCTGGTGTCCCCAAATTACACAGCAACACACCACGACGCGGCGAAGGACCCTTGTGGTCGTAGTCTGTTTGGCCTTGGTATTTCATTGGGGGTGCTCCTAAAGCTGGGTGATGGCGTGTCAGGACGAAACGATACGGCAAGCCGCTCGTTTCACCAAATCTATTTATGCGAGGGTATACGCCAAGAAATTGGCTGCGGATGGATAGGTCAGCGTTGCACTGACCTGTTGTTGTCTGGGTGAGTCTTCAGTTCCAGAGTCGGTCCAGCTAGACAAATTTCTTTGCCAGCCCCAAAACCACGCCAGCAAATTCCTCAGCATTGGCCGCTATCTGGGAGCCTTTGGTGCTTCTATCGGTCGCTTATTGCACAATTTTTAACAGCTTACCCAGTGCTTCGACATCGGTGGGCTCTGGCAGTAGTTCTTTGACCTCAGCGTCCGTCATGGTGGTGAGTGATGATATTTTTGAGACCAAGATATCGTCGGTTGCGTTGGCGCTGCGGTCAGCGGCTGCTTCCACAGCGGTGTCGAACTGGTCCCAGTCTATACTCATAGTTACATTCCCTGTTTTGGTTTCACGGTTTTTGGTCGGTGCTTAAAGAGACGCTGTTAACTCCCCCAGTTTATGTCTGTACTGTTCCGCGCGAGCCGCTTTGTCATCAAGGTCATTTGCGACTTCAAGTAGATCGCTAACAATACTGTCGGTGGTATCTATGAATTGGGTGACATGTATCCCGAAAGCTGCAGGGAATGCAAACATCATTGATGAGTGCACTTTTGAAGAACCTGTCTTGGAGAGTGCTGCCAATAGCCTAGATCAAACTCCCATAACGATATCCGATTTATTTGCCGATGAGGCGGCGCTAGAGGATAGCGTGCGCTTCAATTCTTTACTTGCCGCTAGTCGGCGCCACCGCATCAGTTTCTCTGAGCTGGAGCATACTATTCGTGGCGACAGAGTATCAGATGTGGTCTGGAAGGAAGTATCTTTTGATGCTGTTGGCGACAGTCGCTAGAAGACCCTAAGTACTGGCCCTATAAAAACCGGTTTAGAGCCTAATCATGCATTAATTCAAAGCCTAGTTTGACAAATTATTTCGATTTGTTCGGACATAAATCCACTGCTTAGGTAAACTAGCGCGCTTTTAAGCGCATAAGCGACGAATGCGTGTTTTGTCATTGCACAGACAGGTCGTCACAAACTAGGATTTATTGGGTATGTCAGACAGTAGTTTTGCCAATCAAGTTAATAAAAGGCGCACCTTTGCGATCATCTCGCACCCGGATGCTGGCAAGACCACCATTACGGAAAAATTACTGCTGCTGGGTAATTTGATTCAGGTTGCGGGCACCGTAAAGGGTCGTAAAAGTGATCGCCATGCGACTTCTGATTGGATGTCTATGGAAAAAGAGCGGGGTATCTCTGTTACCTCCTCGGTGATGCAGTTTCCCTATAACGATTGTATGGTCAACTTGCTGGACACTCCGGGTCACGAAGATTTCTCGGAAGACACCTATCGCACCCTGACCGCAGTTGACTCCTCACTGATGGTGATCGATGGCGCCAAGGGCGTGGAGGCACGAACTATCAAACTGATGGATGTGTGTCGATTGCGCGATACCCCTATTTTGTCATTTGTGAACAAAATGGACCGCGATATTCGCGATCCCATTGATTTGCTGGATGAGATTGAAAGTGTTCTCAAAATTAAAGCTGCACCCATTAACTGGCCGATTGGTATGGGCCGCGAGTTTCGCGGGGTCTACAATTTCTATACCGACACTATCCATGTCTACACACAGGGTAAGGGCCATACCCTGACTGACGATATTCAGGTTCAGGGCCTGGAATCGCCAGAGGCTCGCGAAGCGCTGGGGGCCTATGCAGATGATGTGCTCGAAGAGCTTGAGTTAGTGAAGGGTGCGACCAATCTATTTGATATGGACGAGTTCCTCTCTGGGCAGTTGGCGCCGGTATTTTTTGGTACGGCGATGGGTAACTTCGGTATTCGTGAGATGCTCAACGACTTTGTGCGCTGGGCACCAGAGCCACAGCCACGTCAGACCCATGATCGCGAGGTAGTGGCCAGCGAGGCTAAATTCAGCGGCTTTGTATTTAAGATTCAGGCCAATATGGACCCTAAGCACCGCGACCGCATTGCTTTTTTGCGCATTTGCTCAGGTAAATACAGCAAAGGTATGAAGATGAAACATGTCCGCACCGGCAAAGATGTGCGGGTCTCCGATGCCTTTAGCTTTAAAGCGGGTGAGCGAATATCGGTAGAGGAGGCCGTGGCGGGCGATATTATTGGTCTACACAATCATGGCTCCATTCAAATTGGCGATACATTTACCGAGGGCGAGGCACTTAAATTTAGTGGTATCCCGCATTTTGCCCCTGAGTTATTTAAGCGTATTCGGCTAAAGGACCCGTTAAAAGCCAAGCAGCTGCAAAATGGCATTCGCCAGCTATCAGAGGAGGGCAGCACTCAGGTGTTTTTCCCGTTCCGCAACAATGACGTTATTGTTGGCGCCGTGGGTCAATTGCAATTTGATGTTGTGGCCTATCGGTTGCGCGAAGAATACGGTGTCGAGGCTATTTATGAGCCAGTTAATGTTCATACCGCGCGCTGGACTGAATGCGAAGACGCAAAAACACTGGATGCATTCAGGAATAAATCCGAAGATAACTTGGCACTGGATGGCGGCGGGCATTTGACCTACCTGGCCCCCACGCGGGTTAACTTATCCCTTGCTATCGAGCGATACCCAGAGATAGTTTTTCGGGCAACGCGAGAGCACTAGTGATGTTGCTGCAGCTCTAATAATAAAAATAATAAACTCGATGACGAGGCAGGTATGACCAGACAAGTAATTCCCGTATCCCAAGAACAGTGTCCAGCGCATCTGCGCACCAATCGCAGCGCACTGACTCGCTGGTTTGGCCGCACCTTGTATCGCGGTATTGGCTGGAATCTAGAGGGCTCAATTGCCGACTGTGAACGCCTGCTGATTGTAGCTGCCCCCCACACCAGTAATTGGGATTTTGTCTATGGAATTTGCGCCGTGCTGGGTATTAATGCGCGCATTCGCTGGCTCGGAAAACACACCATTTTTGTACCCGGTTTTGCCTGGTTTATGCGTTGGTTGGGCGGTATTCCAGTTAATCGCGCGCAGCCCGATGCGGTGATGGGCTATGTTGAAGAGGCGGTAGAAAAAGACAGCGGCTTGATTATTGTTGTAGCGCCCGAGGGTACAAGGAAGAAATCACCAAAATGGAAGAGCGGCTTTTTACGTATTGCGGAAAAGAATAACTGCAAGATTCAATTGGGCGCATTGGACTTTCCCAACAAGCGTATTGTGCTGGGGGATATGTTTGAACCCACGGGTGATCACGAGGCCGATATTGCTGAGATAATTAAATATTATGGTCAGTTTAAGGGCAGATACCCAGATCAATTTTAATTAAGTTAGTGTGTGCACACTTATATGGATATAGCTTTAAAAACTCAGTTTATTCTTGTTGGCCTGGCTTTCATTGCCGGTCTGATCTCGTCAATTGCCGGCTCTGGGGGCATTCTCACACTACCGGCCCTCCTGTGGGCTGGATTGCCACCATTAAACGCGTTGGCTACCAATAAGATGCAGAGCTCACTGGGCACTCTGTCTTCGGCCTGGAATTTTTTCAGCAAAGGTCACCTCGATATAAAGCCGCTCTGCAGTTCCATATTGATGGCGGTGTTGGGTTCGGTGGCAGGTACTCTGCTTGTTCAGAGCCTCGATACTTCCACGTTAACGCGACTTATCCCCTTTCTGTTATTGGCCATTGCAGTCTACTTTTTGTTCTCTCCCAAGGTTAGCGGCGCAGATCATCCACAGAAAATAAGCCAGCAATGGTTTGCCTGTAGCGCCGCTCTGGGCATGGGGTTTTATGGTGGCTTTTTTGGTCCCGGTATGGGCTCTATAATGCCCGTTTTGTTTGTCTGGTTGCTGGGTCATAATCTGGTCAAGGCAACGGCAGAAACTAAGCTGATGATCCTCGCTGTCAATGGCACCTCGGCGCTTATTTTTGTGTTTAGTGGCTATGTTATTTGGCAGTTGGCTATTGCCATGTCAGTGACACAGATAGTAGGCGCGCGACTAGGTTCTAACCTTGTTATAAAGCGTGGAGCTAGTTTTGTGCAGCCTGTTATTACGCTGATTACGTTGTTGATGGCGGTTAAATTACTGTTCTTTCCGTAACTGAAGGGGTGCCTGTGGATTTTATTATTACCGTTGCTCTCACTTTTATTGTGGTTATCCTGGCGCTGGTTGTTTTTCGCTACGCGGGGGCGCCTGTCTATCGTGTTGAAGCCTCGAATATTGAGCGTCTGCTTGAATCTGTATTGGCGCAGACGGCGACTACTGCTGATTGGGATGTGTTTGTTGGTATGCCGATCCATCACGACCCCGAGCTGGATAAAATTCGGGTTCAATGTGCTATGTTAGAGACCAGCGAAATGACTGAACAGCTCGGAAGGGTGATTTTTTCTGCCGCTGGCCGCTCAGAATTGCAACAGATACTCAACCAGCTAAGCGCTTCGACAGAAGTAAAGGATTAGAGGCAGGCCCCATGATTGAAAATACATCACCTATAGCCCGATTTTTAGTGGTTTTTGCCGCCTTTGTGATTGTTGTGTCCGGATTGAAAATGGCCGGCCCCTTATTGGTACCATTTTTACTCGCTGTATTTGTTGCCATGATCGTCTCTCCGCTGCTGACCTGGCTAAAAAACTTCCGTATTCCCAGTGGCGTGGCGATTTTGCTGGTGGTGATGTTAATTTTACTCGTTGGTCTTGTTCTGGCCGCTGTGATCGGTTCGTCAATCACCGACTTCCGCCAAGATATTCCCATTTATTCGGCCAAGCTATCGGCTATGAGCGAGGCTGTCCAGCAATGGTTAATGATGCGTGGCGTCGAAATTGATGCTCAGCAATGGCAGAGCAGCTTTGATCCTGGCGCGGTGATGAAGTTGGTGGGCAGCACGCTGGCCTCATTTGGTAATGTGATGACCAATGCGGTGATGATTCTATTGACGGTGATTTTTATTCTTGCCGAGAATATGGATTTTGGCGAAAAGCTACGCTTGGCCCGTGGTAGCGAGGTCTCTCAAGAGTGGTTGACCAAGTTCTCCGACAGTGTGCATAGTTATCTGGCGATCAAGGCGGCTATCAGCTTACTCACGGGCCTGGTTATTTTTATCTGGCTGTGGATTCTCGGCGTTGATTACGCGATTTTGTGGGGCTTATTGGCGTTTATGCTCAATTTTATTCCCACCGTTGGTTCATTTATTGCGGCTGTACCTGCAGTGCTTCTAGCTCTGGTGCAGCTAGGAGTGTTACATGCGGGCCTGACACTGGGTGGATTCGTACTGGTTAATTTGGTGATGGGTAATGTTATTGAGCCGCGCTGGATGGGCAGAGGCTTGAATCTCTCGCCGTTGGTCGTGTTTGTGTCATTGGTGCTCTGGGGTTGGGTATTGGGTCCAGTGGGTATGCTGTTATCTATTCCGCTGACCATCATGATTAAAATCGCGCTGGAAAATCAGCCCGAATCTCGCTGGATCAGTATTATGCTGGGCGGGGCGCCAGAACCTGAAGCCCGAGAGATTGAAAGCCCTGCCAGTAAAACAGAGGCGTAGTACACAGCCTTCCAATGTAGCCGCTATATGCAGTCGGTATTAGGCTGAACTAATCGTCTAACATCATACTTCCTGTGAATAACATCACAGTAAGCCGACAACGATGTAGTTGAGGGAAGCCAAACTGATGTGGCGCAAAGCTATCAAAAGTTTTATTGGGCGGATGTCTGATATCTAATACGGCGCAAGTAGGACAGAACTCCAGCATAAAAAAGCGGTGTCATTAATAACCAGGGAAGCTGGCTCTGTAGCGTAATAGTTCGCCCCTGAAACTCAAACAGCACTGGATTCCACCATGGGCCCAACGGTGATAGCGGCGCCCAGGAAAGTGGTTTTCCCACGGCCAGCTGATCATGATACAAAAACATTTCTACCAGTATATTTTGGCCGAGGAATAAAAACAGCAGACAGAAAAATAACGAGTGACGCCAGCGAGAAAACAATTCAGGGCCGCGGCCAAAAATCAGCCAAGAAACTAGAAGGGCGCCGCAACCTATAGCGCCAGCATCTGCAAGAGAGTTGAGTAGCCAATTCAGATGCAGTGGCATCCGCTGCGTTAAACCTAAGACTCGCCGAGTATCAACCGGATCACCGGCGATGATGCCGTAGTTAAACCACAGCTCCCAACCAAGCGCGCAAACCACAAAAGTAACTATATACACCGGCAGTATCCAGTTTGGGATTGTCCGACGATAATGTAACCAGGGTATGGCCAGCAGAGGGATCAATGCACTGCTGTAAACAATGATGACTACTCGCATTTGCTCAAAGGTCAAAGTTTCCATGGTGCTCACTGTTGATCAATATTTTAATGATTGTACGATGAAATATGGATTGAGTGATATAGGGGCAAGCATTTCTTAGAACCGCCAGCGAGCGTTGCATAATCTCTTTAAAGATGTGACTATCTGGAGAGTTTAAAGCATATGAAGCCGATTAAAGGATCAAGAAACTATGAAAAAGTACTCTATTATTGCCAGCCTAGTAACAATGTTTCTGTCGGCCGCTCTTCCCGTCGCAGCAGATCACACTGGGTTATCTTCTGCGGTATCCGCTGAAGCCCGAGTATGGATTCAGTCGCCTGTGGATATGCAGGAGGTCAGCTCACCGATTGTTGTTGTGTTTGGCAGTGAGAGCGTGAGTATTTCTCCGGCCGGTGTAGAGCGGGAAAATAGTGGCCATCACCATCTGATGGTTGATCTTGATAAGCTACCTGCGATGGATATGCCATTGCCCGGTAGTGCCCAGCTTATCCATTTTGGTAAGGGTCAGACAGAGACCTTATTGGAGCTTGAGCCAGGTCTACACAGCTTGCAGCTGTTATTGGGTAATCATATCCATGTACCCCATTCCAGACCTGTGATGTCTGAGAAAATAACGATTTTGGTGAAGTGATTGGCGCCCAAATTTATGGGATATGAGGCGAGCTACAATAACCTGCCATTGAAACAGAGCTCGCATCTTTACAGTCTAATAGCTTGGTTAAGCTATTGTTATTAACGACCTCTTTTACCTTTTGTTTAATCTTGTGAGAGTACTGATCCGGCTAAAAATTTGATTTCCGCGTCAGTGAGTTTTCCTCCTCGTAAAGCTTTGGATGCAATAGTTGATGCTGCATCTGAGGATTCTTTATGGGCTTTCTTCGCCATGCTAATCTCCTTATTTATTGGTGATAGTCTCCGCCACCATGGGTTAGTAGGGTCCCCTCCCTAACTGAAAGGCTAGCACAGAATCATAGCGCCCGCAGAAGCTGGCTGTCGATTTGTTCTCAGAATGCACAGCGTCAATGCAAACCAACTCGTCGGACTGAAATCCGAAGCACCCGCAATAGATCCTTCACTTAAGTTTGCGCTGCTATTGCCCAGAATTAGACCACGTAGGTCTCGGACTAAATACGCAGCTTTTTGGGCGCATTCGCTTGCGAAGGCGGGGTGAAACCCTGAGCGCTTTAGCGCGGATCCATCGAACGTTCGATGACTCCCTTATAAAACCAAAAAACCCCCAGCTTGCGCTGAGGGTTTTTAAAATTATGGTGCCCGGTCTCGGAATCGAACCAAGGACACGAGGATTTTCAATCCTCTGCTCTACCAACTGAGCTAACCGGGCGTCGCAAAGTGCTTTTAGGCAGAACGCGAGAGGCGCGTATTAAAGCGTCTGGTTTGCTGTTCGTCAAGGATTATTCGGTAGGTGGGACGTATCCTTCAGCCTGATCGACGTCTTCGCCATTAAAGAACTTTTCACGCTGTTCTGAGAGATAGGTGCGAGCGGTCAAATCCATCATATTTAGACGCATTTCATTGATCAATGTGGTCTGGTGAGTCATCCAATCCGCCCATGCTTGTTTGGAAATATTGTTGAAAATTTCCTCGCCTTTAGGGCCGGGAAAGGGGGGCATATCCAGCCCTGGGAGTTCTTTGTTGAGCTTGCGACATAAAATCATGCGCGCCATAACTGACCTCTGTGTGGTATTCGCTTATGTGGCTTATTTTTGAGCATTTAACAGCAGCGCCTTGATTGGCGCCGGCATACCTAATGATAGTGGTTTCTGCGGGTTATACCAGACTTGATTGCGGCCCTCCGCCACTGCGCTGCTATCTTCCGAGGCACTGACTCTGATCGGCTGATAATCCAGATGAAAATGGCTAAACGTATGCCGTTGCTCGGGCAGTATCTGGTGATGGCTTATGCTTAGGCCCATTGTCTGGCATTGGTCTGCAAGCTGATCATGAGACTCTATCTGGGGCATTACCCAAAGTCCGCCCCATAGTCCTGCTGGCGGATTCTGTTGCAATAGAATTTCCCCTTGAGGGTTCTCAATTAATAGGAAAAAGGTGCTTTTAACAGGCAGTCTTTTCTTGGGTTTTTTATCTGGATAACGAGTCTGGTTACCCTCCCTGTAGGCGATACAGTCGCTGACCAATGGGCAGTGCTCGCAATTGGGAGAGGATCTGGTGCACAGCGTAGCCCCCAAATCCATCATTGCCTGAGTGTAGTCGGCAATACGCTTATGGGGAGTGAAGGTCTCCGCTATCAGCCACAGCTTCTGCACCACATCAGAGCGCCCGGGCCAGCCTTCAGTGGCTGAGAATCTCGCCAGTACGCGTTTGACATTGCCGTCGAGAATAGTCGCGGGAATCTTAAACGCAATAGAACTTATCGCCCCTGCGGTCGAGCGCCCAATACCCGGGAGCTCACAGAGGCCATCTATTGAACTCGGGAACTGACCCTCGAGTTGGCTGCTAACCAGCACTGCGGTTTTGTGCAGATTGCGGGCGCGGGCGTAATAGCCTAGCCCGGTCCAATGATGGAGCACCTCGTCCAGCGGTGCTGCCGCCAGGATTTCCACATTGGGAAAGCTAGCCATAAAGCGTTCGAAGTAGGGGATGACGGTGCTGACCTGAGTCTGCTGCAACATAATCTCAGAAACCCAGACTCGGTAGGGGTTTATATCCTGCTGCCAGGGCAGGTTGGTGCGCCCGTGCTGGTCAAACCAATCCAGCACCGCACGCTGAAATGCTTGCGGCCGCATTACTTTATCGCGCGCTTAAGCAGATTGTTTAGCAGACCTTTTAAGGGGTCGCTCCCATCCTGCTCAGTATTTTTCAACAGCGACTCACCAAGTCTTTCGAAAACGGTATCTTTCAATAGGCTCTTGAGCACTTTTTCATCTGGCTTGCAGAGGGCATCATTGCCCGATCTCTCATCGAGGCTACCTTTGCAGATAAAGGGTATCTGACGATTTTGCAGGCGCTGATTGACGGAGCAGCCAGTAGTACTAGTGGTGGCACTGTCTAAGATCAGGTTGGCAGCAATGTTGTACTGTTGCTTAATTAAGTCAAGGCTGCCGCGGCCAGCAATATCCAAATTACCGGTGGCGGTGCTGTAGTTATTGATATTCAGCTTGCCTCGATCTAACTGAAACTTACCGCGCAGGTCTTGCAGCTGAGAACCAGATGCCCATTGCTGGTTGGATTGGCCGCTACTACTGAGAAACGCAGCAGCATTGCAGAAGGTCTGTTCAATATTTAGCTCTGCGTAAGAGGGCGCACGAACATCAAACTGACCACTGCCACTCAGTGATTTAATAATACTGTCGAGGCTATTGCCTCGGCCCTGAATACTGGCTGCGAGATTGGCGATGCCTGTTATTGTCTTGTTATCAGCCAGGACAGGCAGTGCCGAACCTAAATCGAGGCCGTCAATGGCGGGTTGCAGGCTAAACTCAGGAGTAGCAGAGCGCATATCCAGTTTGGCAATCCCGTTGATCTGGCCACCAAACAGGTCGGCATTTAGCGAGGTCATGCGCAAGACTCGATTATTACCAAACACATTGCTGTAGAAATTATTCACAGCAAAATCATCAAATTGAACAGTACCCAAAGTTACTTCAACCTGACTCTGGCCCCGCCAAAGAGCGAAGGGAATGGCCAATGGTGCAAACAGGCTACTGCTGCTGTTAGCGCTGCTTCCAGCCTTGGGCAGGTAGTTTGATGCCTTGATAACATCTGCCGTAACAATGGTGGTGAGCTTGTTGCGCTGATGATCTATTTGCAGGTTGATCTCAAAGGCCTGGCCATCGAGCATCATTAGACTATCAATATCTGACAGAGTCTGAGTATCGAAGGTAAAGCGGCTCTCGATACTGACATCGGTCATGGCTGAAGGGTCGGCCAACCTGGGTACGCTGACGATAGGCAGTATTTTTGCGACGCGCTGTAACTGCTGCACCAAGCTAAAAGTATTGCTCTGCAGATTGCCTTCAATAAAACTCAGGTCGTTGCTGGCTTCAATGCTGCCACTGATCTCAATGTCATTTAGGCGGACGCTCAGGTCTGACAGATTGAGGCTTTGCACTCTGCTCCCGCTGGCGACAACTGAAATATCGGTATCTACGGCAAACTGCTGCCCACCAAGAGCCTGCATGGATGCACTGAGTGGGAACTGGCTGCCATCCAAGGCGATATTGCTGGCTTTGAGATTAAGATTATCCAACTGTATCGGCAGCCTGTTGTGGGCGCTATAGCGCACCTGGCCGCCATTAATTTGTACCGAGCCGGTTTGCAGCTGATTGATATCGCCGCTGGTTGACAACAGATCGGTCCAGCCGACAGAGAGGGTTAGCTTATCTATGGTGCCGGAAGCGGCCAGTTGATCGGAGAAGCGCACCTGCTCAATGCTGATGCCGGGTTGAGGGAAAAAGGTCCAGCCCAGATCGCCGCCAATGCTGAGTTCCAAACCCTGTTGGCGAGCCAGAGACTCAATGTCTGATTTGAAGCCGTTGATATCGACGGCCAGAGAAATATAGATTATTGCGGCAAAAACTAAAGTGACCACTGCGATTAGGCTAGTGGTCACCCATTTAAAGAAAATTTTCACGATCACCAACGGTTTAAAGGTTGCTCAATTGACTTTATATTACATCAAACAGAACAACCCTTAAACATTGGCAAACGACTAAGTGTCTAGAACGAGTAGCTTGCTCTTACACCCAGATTTCTACCGGCCAGTGGCACTTCATCCTTAACAAATGACGTGTGATTTCTAGCTGCCTCATCCAGCAGGTTTTTACCAAATAATGACAGAGTTAAGATGTTGTCTGAACTGACCTCAATTGTTTTTGAGATGTTTAGATTCAACATTTGATAACCAGCGCTGGCCATTTCATTTTCAGCCGTATCATTCTGGGCTGCGACATCCTTGAGAGACAGCAAAAGCTTAAGCCCGTCCTCTACGTAGGCAATTTTATACAGGTCTCTTTCCGGGGTCATGCGAGGGATATTTGACCCGTCGGTAAACTCTCCTGAAACAGAATCTCTGCCGTAAGACAGCGTTAGCGCGCCTCGAGCAAGGTCAAATGTCTTACCTATTTCAAGTTCATAACCGTCAAACTCGGCATCCTGCTGCAGGTAATTGGCAAGGATTAAACCACCATGATGCTCTTCTTCCTCATGCTCCTCATGTTCCTCTTCAGACTCATCCATAAGGTAGATGTAGTTATCTACATTATTTTGGAAGAAGGTCATGGCAGCAAAAAAGCCATCATTGCTATAGTTAAAGGTCAGATCAATATTATTTGATTGTTCAGACTTTAGATTGAAATTACCAACTTCCACTCGGCCTGTTGCCAGGTGAGGACCATTCATTAATAGCTCTACCGTTGAAGGTGCTCGCTCGACAGAAGAGAGTCCTAAATTCACCTCTAATGACTCAGTAACATCTCGGCTCAGAGTCATTGCATAGCTAGTAGTGCTGACATCGCGATCGAAATACTCCAGCTCCGCCTCATGCTCATCACCATGTTCGTCGGCGTGATCGTCATCATGATCTTCTTCGTGTTCATCATGATCGTCGTCGTGCTCGTCTTCGTGGCTGACAGAACCTTTTCTGGAAACTTGATCATGTCTAACACCAAAGTCGATATGGAAAAGATCAAGCTCTTTGCTCAGATAGTAACCAAGGGTCAATTCTTTGCTTTCCGTTGGATTGATAAAGGCCTCATCACCGATAACAGCAACATCTTCAATCACATAATTTATAGCGATTTTTTGTGATAGAGAATCATTGCCGAGATCAAAGATCGCACCATATTCTCTAGCTTCATTACTAAAGGTTGTTGGGCCCTCTTCATGGTGATCGTCTCCATGTTCCTCACCTTCATGCCCCTCTTCTTCAGCATGCTGCTCCGTGAGAGAGTAATCGGAATCTCTGAAGTGATAGTCGATTTTTGTTACTAGACTATTGCCCAGAACAACGGAGCCCTCAAGGTTGACGATGCTAGATTCGCTTTTAGAGAAGATTCTTTCGCCTTCATGCTCGCCTTCGCCCTCGTGATCATCGTGGCTATCTTCATCTGCATGGTCGTCATCATGATCATCATCGTGGTCACCATCTGCATGGTCGTCCTCATGGCCTTCATGACCTTCGCCATGATAGGGAATGCCATACAAATTTTCAGTATCGCTTACAGATAGCCCAAAAAATCCCCAGTCTCCAGCTTTGGAGATACCTAGTCGTTTGGATGTGGATCCAACATCAGAGTTAGGTAGGAAGCCAAGATCTTCCTCGTGCTCCTCACCTTCATGCTCTTCTCCCTCATGTTCCTCGCCCTCGTGGTCCTCATCTTCATGATCCTCATCATGGTGTTCTTCTTCATGATGGATAACAGCGCCATGTGGAATATCAAAGTTGCCAAGCTGGGAATCTTTGTAGGCAGCACTGATATTCAAGCCGCCAATATTGTTTTGGAAAGAGAAGTTATGAGCGTCTCCATCATTGACTGACTGGGCTTCGAAACCCAGTTTAAACTTTGATTCTTCAAAGTCTTTTCTGGCAATGGTGTTATCAACAATATTGACGATGCCGCCGATGGTTCCGTTGGCATAAAGCAGGGACGATGGTCCTCTAACTATCTCGATTTGCTGGATATCATGAAGATCAGAATCATTAACATGATCCGGTCCCAAACCTGAAACATCTCTGATCACTTTGCCGTTGTTTAGAATTTTAACTCTGGATCCGGACATACCTCGGATAATGGGCTGGCCAACAGCGGCACCATAATCACTGGAAGATACCCCCACCAGGCCATCGATACTGGCGCCAATGCTCTGGCTGGCATCGATAGCAATTGACTCGCCACTGACAACATGCAGCGGATTAGAAATTGCGTCTGACGAAGCGTCAATCAGCGACGATGTAATAATAACTTCTTCCATTTCCTGCGTGAGAGCGCTGCAGGACAAACTTACAAGGCAAGCTGCCAGCGGCAGCTTAACGGTATTTAGCTTTTTCATAACTTGTTCCTCTAATATAAATTTTTGCACCGAATATTCGGCACAAACTCTTCCCAATGGGGAATTTCACAATATTTAGAGGTTAAGCGGGGGTGCTCGCGCATGCTGGCAACCATTAATACGGTTGCTTACAGCCTTTTGAATATGGATTAAATTAGGGGCGGTGGCCTTGGATAAGTAGGTTTTGCTAGATTCAGTCGCGACCGCTGCCGAGGAGTTCTGTAATACAGAGACCGAGCAGCTAGTATCCTCATGATCGTGGTGACTGTGGGCAACAGCCGTCACCGAACCAAGCCCGATAATCAGGGATAGCGCGATGGCGAATATTGTGTGAAACCGTTTCATTGGATATCTTGAGCCCAGCAAATATGATTGCCTAAATTGGTCAGCGATTTTAACCCTTTTTAGCAATGTAGCAACCACAAATTTGCAGTATAATGCCGCCTGAAAAAGTATAGCTTGGAGAACCTCATGGCTGATCGCATTGCGACGGTGACGCGAAATACACTCGAATCACAGATAACAGTGACCGTAAATCTGGATGGAACAGGCCGGGCAAAATTTGCCACGCCAGTCCCTTTCCTTGAACATATGATGGATCAAATTGCGCGCCACGGTTTAGTTGATCTGGAGATTCAAGCCACAGGTGACACCCATATTGATGATCACCACACTGTCGAAGATATTGGCATTACCCTAGGTATGGCAGTTGCCGAAGCTATTGGTGATAAAAAAGGACTGACCCGCTACGGCCATGCCTATGTCCCGCTGGATGAGGCGCTGTCTCGTGTGGTGATGGATTTTTCTGGTCGCCCCGGCCTGATTATGAAAGCGGACTTTGTGCGCAGCCATGTGGGTACTTTTGATGTAGACCTGGCCCGAGAATTCTTTCAGGGCTTTGTCAACCATGCGCTGGTTAGCCTGCACATTGATAACTTGCGTGGTGCCAATGCTCATCACCAGGTCGAGACTATCTTTAAGGCCTTTGGTCGCGCCCTGCGCATAGCAGCATCTGCCGACGAGCGTATGGCCGGTGTAATGCCCTCTACCAAGGGTACGCTTTAAAAAGCGTTCCCTTAATTTGCCGTTAGCATGTGATACTTATTTATGAGTGATTTTCGTAGCCATATCGCCGTGATTGATTATGGAATGGGCAACCTCCATTCCGTTGCCAAAGCACTTGAACATGTTTGCCCCGGCGCCAAGGTTTCTATTACCGCAGACCCAGCGCTAGTTGAAGATGCCGATCGTGTCGTGTTTCCCGGAGTGGGTGCGATCCGCGACTGCATGGGTGAAATTCAGCGCCTCAATGTCGGCGATGTGGTGAGCGAGGCGATGAAAACCAAGCCGGTACTGGCCATTTGTGTTGGCATGCAGGCACTGATGCAGCACAGTGAAGAAAATGGAGGTGTTGACTGTTTGGGTTTATTGCCCGGACAGGTCAGGTACTTTGGGAATGAACTGGTCGATAGTCACGGCGCCAAGTTAAAGGTCCCGCATATGGGCTGGAATACAGTACAGCAAACCATAGATCATCCACTGTGGCAGGGTATTGAACAGAACAGCCGTTTCTACTTTGTACACAGCTACTTTGTGGATGCGGTGCATAACCCCAATGTTTCGGGGACCTGCGACTACGGCTCAGACTTTGCTGCTGCGCTTAGCTATAACAATCTCTTTGCAGTGCAGTTTCACCCGGAAAAAAGTGCGGATGCCGGTCTGCAATTACTGCGCAATTTCTGCCATTGGATGGGGTAGTGGTTAAACCTGGCTGTTTTGAGCTGGCGTTAATCCACTCCGCCCCAATTAAACCCAACCCCCCAGACCAAAAAAATGACCCAACCCACAGACAAACAAGCCCTAATCGCCCGACTCAACAGCGAAACAGCCAAAATAAGCTGGCTCGAACTACAGAAGCATTACGCGTCGGGCAATGTCTTGGGTGTGGCTCCCACCGCGGACCTCATTAAAGTCGCTGTCGCTTTGAATGAAGATAACACCGCGCAGATACAAACATGGCTGAGCGATAAATCGGTCTTTGAAATTGCCGACCAACAGGCAATGGACTGGTACGAAAACCAGACTATACTTTGGGCTCTAGTGATACCGCCTTTTGTCTTGGTGCAGGAGCCTAGCACCTAAGCGCCAAGAAACAGCTAACAATAGCAAAGGAGTTGCTATAGGCATTTACAGCGCAGTGAAGAGCAGCAGTTTATTCAGGGTACCGCTCGCCGTTTTGCCACCGATGAACTATTACCCACAGCAAAAAAGCTGGACGCTGCGCAGCGGCGCGACCAACTGTTGACCAATCTACAAAAGCTCGCCGACCTAGGCTTAATGGGTCTTGATATCTCTACTGACTACGGCGGTAGCGGAGCAGGCTCAGTGGCCTTTAGTGTGGCCCTTTCAGAGCTCGGTCGCGCCTGTGCCTCCGCCACCGTGACGGTCTCAGTCACTAATATGGTGGCTGAAGTCATTCAGGCCTGCGGCTCCGAATCACAAAAACAAAACTACCTACCCAAACTCTGCTGTGGAGAATATGCCGACGGTGGTTTTTGCCTGACCGAATCTGGAGCCGGCTAAGATCCTGCGAACATCAACACTCGCGCGGTAAAAAATGGCGATAGCTGGGTGCTCAATGGCACCAAGCTCTATATCACAAGCGCCGAATACGCGGGTCTATTTATGGTCTGGGCAGTTAGCGATACCAATGCGGCAAAGGGCAAGGGCATTACCTGCTTTCTGGTCGAGGCCAGTAATCCAGGGCTGTCAATTGGCAAAGCTGAGCACAAGATGGGGCAGAGAGGTTCATCGACTAACGAGGTGCTGTTCACCGATTGCCGTATTACCGCAGATGCCGTGTTGGGCAATGAAAACCAAGGCTTTAAAATTGCTGTGGGGGAGCTGGCAGGGGGTCGCATTAGCGTGGGCTCTTTTACATTGGGTATTGGATTAGCCGCGATGGACTACGCCCGACAATACATCACCAAGCGTCAGCAGTTTGGTCAGACAATAGCGAGTTTTCAGGGGTTGCAGTGGATGCTGGCCGACCGCTATACCGAGCTTGAGGCCGCTCGATTGTTACTGATGCAGGCAGCCTCAAGAAAAGAAATGGGTTTAAGCTTTGCAAAAGAGGCATCTATGGCTAAAGTGTTTGCCAGCGAAAAAGCCAATGGGGCTTGTTATACAGCTTTACAGATGTTGGGCGGCAATTGTTACAGTGCGGAATATCGGAACGATGGTCCAGAGATGCGCGAATTACTAGTATCTATGTGGGTACCAGTGAATTTCAGCGCATTATTATTGCCCGCGAATTATTGATGGAAACAGTTTAGAGCTATTTAGACTTGGGAGAGAGAAATGAATTTAAGTAGTAAAGTGGCAGTAGTTACCGGGGGAGGCTCAGGTCTTGGCCGTGCAGCATCACAGGCTTTAGTCGATGGTGGTGCAACCGTTGTTATTATTGATATGAATGCAGAGGCGGGCGCCAAAGCGGTTGAAGAGTTAGGCGCCGACAGAGCCCAGTTTATCCAGCTGGATGTGTCTAGTGGAACAGATGTTGAGGCTGCCTTTGATACGATCACCGCTGACCTCGGTCGAGTCGATATCTGTGTTAACTGTGCCGGCATTGGTATTGCCGCTAAAACGGTGAATCGAGAAGGTGAGCCCCATAATCTTGACCACTACCGCAAGGTAATCGAGGTTAACCTCATAGGTACCTTTAATATTTCCCGCTGCGCGGCCGCTGCTATGGCGCGCAATGAAGCAGATGAAAAGTCTGAAAAAGGTATTATTATTAATACCGCCTCGATTGCAGCCTTTGATGGTCAGATGGGTCAGGTAGCTTATTCAGCAACCAAAGGTGGCATTGTCGGTATGACCTTGCCAATGGCGCGCGATCTAGCGAGCGTGGGCATTCGTGTTAACACTATTGCGCCCGGTGTCATGGCAACGCCATTAATGTTGGCCGCACCGCAGCCGGTTCAAGATGGCATTGTGTCTAATATCCCCTTCCCAAAACGATTGGGTGAGCCCTCTGAATTTGGTCAGCTGGTGGTGCAGATGGTTGAAAATAGCTATCTGAATGGCGAGACAGTTCGCTTGGATGGCGGCGTGAGAATGCAGCCTCGCTAATGGTCATTCGGCAAGCTGAGGATTCTGATTTCCCTGTGATCTGGCCTATTTTTCAACAGATCGCAGCGGCCGGCGACACTTACGCCTACAGGCGAGATATCTCCGAGCAAGAAGCCCAACGAATTTGGATGCAGCTTCCAGCAAGAACCTTCGTTGTCGAAAGTAATAAGCAAATTGTTGGCACCTACTATTTAAAGACCAATCAAGCAGGCCCAGGTGCCCATGTGTGCAACTGTGGTTATATGGTGGCTGAATCGGCCCGTGGTGGCGGATTGGCTACTGCCATGTGTGAGCATTCGCAGCAGATTGCGATTGAGCTGGGGTATCAGGCGATGCAGTTTAACTTTGTGGCTTCGACCAATACGGGGGCGATTAGGCTGTGGGAGAAACTGGGTTTTGAGACTGTGGGTCGGTTACCTGAGGCATTTAATCATCCGGCCGAGGGGTATGTGGATGCGTTGGTGATGTATAAATGGCTATAAGTGGTTAACTGATTGAGATCTTTCGTCACTGCGTTCCTCAGGATGGCAAGGAAACGAGCCGAGTCATCCTGTACCCAAAACGCCTCGCGGGGCATGCTAAGGGCAGCGAAGGGCCTGTCTAACTCCTGCCCAACCATTCAATAACTGCCTCTCTCGATCCTCTAAACACCACTAAATCTTTCTTTTTATCCAGCTGATAGCTATACATAGGATCGTAATATTCGCGGGTAAGTGCCGCGAGCCAGTGGCGGTGACTGGCAAAACTATCCTGATGCTGCTCTGCAATAGCACTGTCCATAGAGGCTAAAAGCTCTTTGGTGCGCAGCCCACCTAAGCGTTTTTGCACACGTAAAAGACTGTTGCGCAAATAGTTAGAAAATTCTTGCTCGCCGCTGGGACCAAAAAAAGCCATGGTTTTTAAATAGCGCTCAACCACATACTCCTGCCACAGTCGTTCAAGGCGCTCCTCAAAATCCATTTCAATAACCACAAAAGAACTCTGTGCCATACGGTCTGCAAAATAATGGGGAAGATGGCGGGTACCTATATTGCGGCTCTCATCCTCAAGGATAATCTTAGTATCCGGTAGCTGATCGTCAATGGTTAAAATATCCAGCGCGATGCGATTTTCAAAATCGACCTGCACCGGTTGGCCATCCAATGGGCGACCAAAACTCGACCCCTTGTGATTGGCCGCACCCTCAAGATCAACTCCTGAGGCCAGCTGCTGAATAATCTCGGTTTTACCTGTGCCGGTCATACCAGAGAGAATCGTAAAAGAATGATTGGCACAGTAATCGGTTAAATCCTTCAACAGAAAGCCACGCAGCGACTTATAGCCCCCCTCAACCCTGGGGCAGTTGATACCAATATCCGCCAGCCACTCAATACTTAACTGCGAGCGCAAGCCACCGCGGGCGCAATAGAGCACGGCACTGGGGTTGGCTGCTATAAAGTCCTGCCAAGCCTGCATACGCTGCTCTTTGGTATCTCCTGTGACTAAACTATGGCCCAGCTCTACTGCCGCCTCTTGACCATTATTTTTATAGCGGATGCCTACCTGATGACGTTCCTCGTCAATCATTAAAGGTAGATTTACTGCTTTGGGAAGCGCGCCGGCAGCAAATTCAATTGGGGCGCGCACATCAATCATCGGGCGGTTGCTTAACAGCAGCTCACGATAGTTATTTATTAAGGGAAGGCTCAAGGGATGACCTGAACAGTAGCACCATCGGACGCTTCAGAGAGGGTACCAACAGGCAGGTGATAACAACCAGAGGCTTTTAATAGCTCGCCAACGGCGTCTGCACTGTCGCTATCAACTGCAACCAGCAGTCCACCACTGGTCTGTGGGTCACAAAGCAATGTTTGACTCTGCAGATCAGTGCCACTGACAAGCTGACTAATGCTATCCCAATTGCGCATGCTGCCGCCGGGCACACAGCCCTGTTCAAGATAATTAATAACAGCATTATCGAGCAGAGGTACGTTGTTTAGATTAACCGTTGCCGCCAAATCGCTACCCTGACATATTTCCAGTAAGTGACCCAGCAAGCCAAAACCGGTGACATCCGTCATGGCCGTTACCCCTTCAACCTTAGCTAGGTCAGCACCGATAATATTGGGCTTCATCATACTCTCTACCGCCAAGCGCGAATGCTCAGGCTGCAATTTACCCTGCTTCTCAGCCGTGGTGAGAATGCCCACACCAATGGGTTTGGTGAGAAACAGCTGATCACCCACTTTAGCGGTACTGTTCTGCTTAAGATTTTTAAGCTCTACTCTGCCAGTGACCGCCAGCCCAAAAATTGGTTCTGGCGAATCAATAGAATGACCACCCGCCAAGTGAATCCCCGCCTCACCACAGGCATGGCGACCGCCATCAATCACCTTTTGCGCCACCTCGGCAGCCAATACATTGATGGGCCAGCCCAAAATAGCAATCGCCATCATCGGCGTACCGCCCATGGCGTAGATATCACTAATCGCATTGGTTGCCGCAACACGCCCAAACTCGAAGGGATCATCGACAATGGGCATAAAGAAGTCGGTAGTGCTGATAACGCCAGTGCCATCGCCCAAGTCATAGACCGCGGCATCATCCTTGGTGTTATTGCCCACCAGCAGACGCGAATCTTCGGGCGCTACATAGTCAGTCTTTAAAAAAGTCTCCAATACACTGGGGGCAATTTTGCAGCCGCAACCGGCGCCATGGCTGTATTGGGTGAGTCTGATTTTTTCTTGAAGCATGGGATCTTTTAATAGCTATTGTTTTAGGGCCCTAGGGTACTTGGTTTGGGAGTGATTTGCATGGGTATGTCGAGGTGCCTAGCTATAGGGGATTCTCGCTATTTGCCGGTCATTCTGAGGAACGAAGGATCTCAGCGTAAATAGAGCAATGGCAGGTTTAGGTACAATGAAAAATAAATAAGGGAATCTATCTGCCGCCAGAGCAGCAGAACCCGGAAAGTATTACCGCTAATATTGAGGGTATTCTGGACCCTGCCAGGCAGAAGCTCTGTATTTAGGGTGCTGATCAGAGTGTTAACTTTGTTAAAAAGGCCAAGGCTGCACTGGGTGAGACGGCTTAGATGACCCAAACTTAGGCGTGTTAACCAACCCAAACTAAAGTAGAATGCCGCAATTAAACCCTGCGGCATTTTTTTTATCCCATGATTCCTGTAATCGCCCTTGTCGGGCGCCCCAATGTTGGCAAGTCCACGCTGTTTAATCGACTCACTCGCAGTCGAGATGCGCTGGTGGCCAACTATTCCGGTTTAACCCGCGACCGTAAATATGGCGACGGTGAGATGTATAACCGCCGCTTTATGGTCATCGACACCGGTGGCATCAGCGGCGAGGAAGAGGGTATTGATGTAGGTATGGCAGAGCAGTCGCTGCTGGCGATGGATGAAGCGGATGTCGTACTGTTTATTGTCGATTGCCGGTCTGGATTGCTGCCTGCGGACTATATGATCGCTGAAAAGCTGCGGCAGAAGAACCGCAAAGTTTACTTGGTCGCCAATAAAATCGATGGACTTGACCCCGCTGCTGCTCTGGCAGATTTCTATCAGCTGGGCTTTTCTGGCATGTTTCCTACCACTGCGACCCATGGTCGCGGTGTACGCTCGATGATGGAAGAGTTGCTTGAGCCATTTGCGGAATTTGTTGAGCCAGACAATAGCGGCTTAAACAATATCAAGATTGGTATTGTTGGTCGTCCCAACGTGGGCAAGTCAACCTTGGTGAATCGCTTGCTCGGCGAAGAACGAGTGGTGGTTTTTGACGAGGCGGGTACCACCCGTGACAGCGTTTATATTGACTATGAGCGCCATGGTCAGCACTACACGCTGATCGATACAGCTGGTATTCGCAAGCGCAAAAATATTAAGTTGGCGATTGAGAAATTCTCTATCGTTAAGACCCTGCAGGCTATTGATGACGCCAATGTGGTGGTGCTGATGGTCGATGCCCAAGAGGGTTTGGTCGATCAAGACTTGCACCTGATGGGATCGGTAATTGATGCTGGCCGCGGACTGGTTGTTGGCATCAATAAATGGGATGGACTGGCGCCTGAAAAACGCGAGAAGATTAAGGCGGATATTAAACGTAGACTGCAGTTTGCTGAATTTGCCGATGTGCACTTTATCTCTGCACTGCACGGCACTGGTGTGGGTAATCTCTATGACTCTATTGGGGCAGCCTATTCCGCAGCTACGGATACATTGAGTGCCTCGCGTTTAACCAAGGTGCTTGAGGGTGCGGTGGAAGAACATCAGCCGCCTATGGTGCATGGTCGTCGTATTAAATTGCGCTTTGCCCATGCGGGTGGGCGCAACCCGCCGGTGATTATTATTCACGGCAATCAGACTGATTCTGTGCCGGCACAGTACACCAGATATCTGGAGAAGATATTCCGCCGTGAGTTGGGCTTGCATGGCACGCCTGTCAAAGTTGAATATCGGACTGGTGATAACCCCTATAAGACCAAGGCGATTACGGCGAAGGAAAAGCACGCTGTTAAGCGTAAGAAGGTTGTGAAGTACAGCAAGCGCAATGACCCGGGTAGTAGGAAAAAGTGACAATTTAGGCTCCGCCTAAATTGTCATCCTGAGAGAGCAAAGCGAACCGAAGGATCCCTAGAAATACCTCGTAGACTCCCCAAGTTGTCAACCTGAGCGATAGCGAAGGATCTCTAAATATGATTAAGCGGCATCTCCGTCCGCTGTACCACCTGCCTCAAAACAAAGCTGGTTCTAATACTGCTAACCCCCTCAACCTGATTTAACTTATCTAGCAAGAACTTCTGGTAATAATCCATATCTGGCATCACCACCTTCAATAAATAATCTGTATCACTGCCGGTGATCAACGAACATTCAACCACCTCTGGCCAGCCGTAGATTTTGTTATCAAAGTTCTTCAGTCGGTCCGGACTCTGATGGTCCAGACTCACAGAGATATAGATACTAATTGGCAGTCCCAATTTCTTTTGATTCAGCACCGTGATCTGGCGGCTAATAATACCGCTCTCCTGCAGCAGCTTTACGCGTCTGGCGCAGGGCGAGGGCGAGAGGCCAACGCGTTCGGCCAACTCTAAATTGCTAATGCTGCCGTCGGCCTGAATTTCTTCAAGAATGCGGCGGTCCATTCGATCAAGCTTTGGAATTGGCATAAATCACCTTTAAATAGCAATAATGAAGTGAATATAGCTATTATTTAGGTTTTCAGCAAATTTAAAGAGGAGATTTAACTCAAATAATGGCGTTATTCTGGAGACATAAATAGTCGTTTTTGATGAGAAATCGCATGTCGTCCGATACCAATAGTAAGCTCTCTTTTGCTACCCGCTCAGTGCACGCGGGCTATGACTCTACCGCCAATGAGGGGTCATTAAATCCACCGATCTATATGACGTCGACCTTCACCTTTGACAATGTTGAGCAGGGCGCTGGACGTTTTGCTGGTGAGCAGCAGGGTCATTTTTACAGCCGTATTTCTAATCCGACCCAGGAGATTCTCGAGACCCGTTTAGCAAATCTAGAAGAGGGCGAGGCGGCACTGGCAACAGCCTCTGGTATGGGCGCTATTACGGCTACCCTGTGGACCTTGGTTGCGCCGGGCGATCAGATTCTGGTCGACGAAACACTCTATGGCTGCACCTTTTCATTTATGGAGCACGGCCTTAAAAAGTTTGGAGTGGATATTTGCTACGCTGATTTTACCAATCATGCCGAGGTGCAGAGCAAGCTCACTGATCAGACTAAAGTGGTTTATTTTGAGACTCCAGTAAACCCAAATATGCGGGTTATTGATATTGCGGCCATCAGTGCCCTGGCCAAGGGTTACAGCGACGCTATTAAAGTAATCGTGGATAACACCTACTGCACACCTGCATTACAGCGCCCGCTAACCATGGGCGCAGATCTTGTGGTGCATTCCGCGACCAAGTATCTGGGCGGTCACGGAGATTTAATTGCCGGTGCAGTGGTGGGCGATGCGGAGACGATTCATCAAATTCGACTATTTGGTTTAAAGGATATGACTGGCGCGGTGATTGCGCCGATAACCGTTTTTCTGATTCTACGGGGCATTAAAACCCTGCAGCTGCGTATGGAGCGCCACTGCCAAAATGCTCAGGCCATTGCCGAGATGTTGGAACAGCATCCCGCGGTGGATCAGGTGTTTTTCCCCGGCTTAAAAAATGACCCTTGGCACAATGTTGCTGCCAAGCAGATGGATGATTTTGGCGGCATGATCGCGCTGGAGTTAAAGGGAGGGTATAAGGCTGGGGTACGCATGCTCAATAAACTTAAGCTGGCAAAGCTGGCGGTGAGTTTGGGGGATGCAGAGACATTGATTCAGCACCCGGCGAGTATGACTCATTCTGTGTATACGGTTGAGGAGCGCGCTGAGCATGGAATTAGTGAGGGACTGGTACGGATCTCAGCTGGGCTTGAAGCGGTGGGAGATATTATTGCTGATTTGGAGCAGGCGTTGGCTGACTAGCTGAAAATGCTTCGCACGTCATCCTGAGCGTAGCGAAGGATCTATTCCAGAGTTCTTGAGATCCTTCATTGGATTCAGGATGACAGTGGTTGTGTCAGTAGCTTAGAAGCTAAGGTGTATTATTGTTGGTCGCGGATACGGCAAGCGTCAGTTCACCATCCACCAGCTGACCCTTCAACTGATCGCCGGCCTTAACCTCAGCAACAGTCTTAATCACCTTGTTATTCTCATCTCGAATAATCGAGTAGCCGCGGCCCAATGTTTTAAGCGGGCTCACGGTATCCAGCAAATGCATAGCCTGAGCGGTTTTACTCTGCTTTATTTCTAGCTGCTGGGCCACAGCACGCATCATTTGCTTCACCGAATTAGTCACTGCCTGCTTGCGCTGAGCAATAGCGTCCTTAGGGCTCTGACGCACCAGCCGATCTTGCAAGCTCTGCATCTGCACTGTCTGTTGCTGCATTTTACCGGCCATAGCGCGGCGCAGACGAATATCCAAATGATCGAGATGCTGGGCTTGCTCTTGCAGCTTGCGGCCCGGATGTTGCAGACGCTTTTGCAGGTAATCGGTGCGCTGTTCCAGATGCCTGATCTTGCGGGTGACCGCTTCGGCCAGAAGTATTTCAAAACCCTCAAACTGGTTGAGCATCTCCTCGCCATCTGGACTTAACAGTTCGGCAGCTGCCGAGGGCGTTGGCGCGCGTAAATCTGCTACAAAGTCGGCAATGGTAAAGTCCACTTCATGGCCGACAGCACTGATCACCGGAATCTCACTGGCAAATAGCGCCCGGGCCACGGCCTCCTCATTAAAGGGCCATAAATCCTCTAGAGAACCACCGCCACGGCCCACAATTAAGGCATCGCACTGACCATAAGCATTGGCATCGACTATAGCCTGAACAATTTGCCCAGCTGCCTGTTCGCCCTGAACCATGCTTGGGAAGATACTAACTTTAATAGTCGGAAAACGGCGATTGAGTACCGAGAGAATATCTTTGACGGCGGCGCCAGTGGCAGAGGTGATAACCCCTATATGGCGCACTGACTCGGGCATGGGCTGTTTATGCTGGTTATCGAACAGGCCCTCGGCGCTAAGCTTTTGTTTAAGCTGATCAAATTGCCGTTGCAGGGCGCCAAAGCCAGATTCTTCCATATGCTCAATGACTAACTGATATTCACCACGGCCCTCGTAGAGCCCTGCACGGCAGCGCACTAACACCTGTGTGCCATTGGCGGGCTGAAAGCCGACGCGCAGGTTGGCATTGCGGAACATGGCGCAGCGCACCTGAGCCTGATCGTCTTTTAATGTCAGGTACCAGTGGCCAGAGCCGGGGCGGGCGAAGTTGGATATCTCGCCCTCCACCCACAGCATGGGCAGCTGAGTTTCCAGCAGATGGCGCACGCTGCGGTTGAGCTGGCTAACGCTAAAGATTTGTCGGTTTGTGGGGGTGCTTTGCATCGTCTTATTGTAAGAATCAGTCAGCCTTAAGTCACTGTTTTCCCGCACCAAAGGTGAAGAAATAGTTGGCATGTTTTGTAGGTCGCTCTAATCCAGATTCGCTAACGTTTAGTATCAATCCGGACATTAGTGCCTATAATTAGGAAAAAAATTAATCAGACTCGATGAATACTGATACTCCTATAGATAATGAAGCCCTTGAGGGGCCCATATTTCCAACCTTTTTAAAGTACATGCTGCCCTCTTTGCTGGGGTTGATTGCCATGACGTCCGCCTCATTGGTGGATGGTATGTTTATCGGCAACTATGAGGGGGTGACTGCGCTGGCAGCAGTCAATCTTATTATTCCCA
>JAQWUP010000060.1 GCA_029242085.1 Porticoccaceae bacterium | reverse complement strand
TCCCTCACCGGTGGTCGCCCTGGCGAGCAGCGCTGCCGTGGCTGCCTGACCGACGGTGTAGGCGGTCACCTTGTCGCACAGAAAGGTGCGAATAAAATCAAACCTATTGTCATCTGACGCCTGAAGATCGGTAAATCCGGCCATGCCTTGAATAACATGATCAAAGGCAGGCATATCGGCCATAGGCCCCTGTGTACCAAAACCGCTCACGGCGACGTAGACGAGTTTAGGATTTATTGTGCGCAGCACATCTGAGCCAAGGCCAATGCGATCCATAACACCAGGACGATAGTTGTGCAGCAAAACATCGGCTCGGGCGGCGAGTTTTTTGACTGCTTCGACACCGGCTGCAGATTTGAGATCGATGGCCAGCGAGCGCTTGCCACGATTACAGTTGTGAAAGAAGCCTGAGACACCGCTTTTTTGCGTGCCCAGTGGGCGCATCTGATCGCCCCCGACTGGCGGTTCAACCTTGATAACAGTGGCGCCCTGAGCGGCCATGGTCATAGCGGCCAAGGAGCAGGTAATCATATTGGAAAGTTCTATGACTTCCAGCCCCGCTAGGGGTTGGCGAGCTGTTGCTGCTGGTTTGGTCATCTTTGGCACCTGCTTATTCTTGTTCTTTTTGTTGACGGCTTTGGTTATTTTTTTACTAGGTCACTTTATCGTAAACACCAACCATTTGGCGATTTAATGCAAGCAGCTGGCCATTGGGATGGTATATTTTTCCCTCAGTATGAGCATAGCCCTGACCGGCTTCGATGGCGCTGCATTCATAGTAAAGCAAATCCTCGATCTGAAGATCTGCTCTGGGGTGCATAAACTCTACATTCCAGGTAATGGTGCTGCTGGGAGCCTTAGTGGTCATCATGGGCAGTATGGCGGGTGGCCAGGCATCAATCAGAGCCAGTATGGTGGCATCATTAAGAACCTCACTGGGTTTGGCAAAACGCATCCAACCAGTGATCAGACTGTTAGTGGAGCCGCTAAACGGGAAGTTGTCATTGATCTGGCGAAGGTCAAAGTAGCTGACAAAAAATGGGGCCGAACCCTTCTTAAAGTCGAAGGACATTTTACTGGTGTCTTGCACCGCCACAGGGAATTGTTTGATTGGCGCAACGACTTCAATTGCAGAGACTCGCTGGGCAGTAAAACAGGCGATGATCTCGGTTTTAACCTCTCCATTTTGCAGTAGCTGCCCTTCGATTTGAATGACGGACCGACCCGCTGACAGTATCCTATGACGAAATTCACAGCTGGTGTCGGCGAGGGTGGCGCCACAGAAGTGAATATTTACTGTGCGCAGATCGCGACCGGTTAAGTCGATATTTGATTCTATATGGACCAAGACCAGTGCGGCGGTGAGACCACCAAAGATACTGCGTCCCTGACCCCATTCTTCGCTGATGGAAAATTCGGACTCGGTTTTGGCGAGTTCGCGATAATGTAAAAACTGCATAAAAGTCCCGGTAGATGATCTTATTTAGCGGCCCTCAAACAGGGCTGTATTGCCGCTTTGAGAAGTAAAGGACGGTTAGTTTCCACTGCAAGCTATAGGGCCGTAAAGGCGAGAACGAGACTGATCAGTTCTGAGGCTACACCAGATATCTCAGGGGCTGATGGCTTTGTGGTTGGGTACAGCAATGGTGATCAATGGTTTTAATACTAGCCATCTAGATTTTCTGCCTCTACTATTAGCCGCAATCTAATAAAAAGAACCAATCGATGAAAAATCTTCTAGCTCAGCCTCTCACCCTACCCTGCGGGGCAACAATTCCCAATCGACTTTCCAAAGCGGCCATGACCGAGGGGCTGGCGCTGCCAGATGGGTTGCCCACACCTGAGTTAAATCGGCTCTATGGGCTGTGGAGCGATGGTGGCGCCGGTATGCTGCTGTCGGGGAATATTCAAATTGACCGAGACCATCTAGAGCGCCCGGGTAATGTGGTCGTTGATCGTAAACCGAATAAGGAGATGCGCAGCGCATTAGCGAGCTGGGCCAAAGAGGCCACGCGTAATGGCAATCATTTTTGGGCGCAGATAAGCCATGCCGGTCGTCAGACTCAGAAAATTATTAACCCCAATCCCAAGGCGCCCTCGGCGGTTAAGCTCGGCTTGCCCGGTGGCCAGTTTGGTGAACCTGTGCCGTTAACCAAAGCTGAGATCAAATCCATTGTGCGCCGCTTTGGGGTCTGTGCGACGGCTGTTAAAGAGGCTGGGTTTACCGGTGTGCAGATTCACAGCGCCCACGGCTATCTGCTGTCACAGTTTTTAAGTCCGCGCAGTAACTTGCGTACCGATGACTATGGTGGCGACCTGGCCAATCGTGCTCGCGCCCTATTAGAAAGCGTGGCTTCGGTTAGAGCGGCGGTCGGGCCGGAGTTTCCGGTTGCGGTAAAGCTCAATAGTGCTGACTTTCAGAAGGGTGGTTTTGATTTCGAAGAGAGTTTGCAGGTGGTGCAATGGTTAGAGCAGGCCGGGGTCGACTTGATTGAAATCTCTGGTGGTACCTATGAGCAGCCAAAACTTCTGGGTCTGCAGGGTATAGAAGAGGAGGAAAAGCAAAATGTCGCCGAGTCTACGCAAAAGCGCGAAGCCTACTTTGTTGACTTTGCTATGGCCATGCAGGAAAAAGTTAATATTCCGCTCATGGTGACTGGCGGCTTTCGCAAGCGCAGCACCATGGAAATGGCCGTGGATAGTGGCAGTGCAGATATAGTTGGGATAGGCCGTCCTATGTGTGTGATGACCGATGCGCCCCAGCAGCTGTTGGCCGGTTTGGATGAACTGCCACGCTACGAGGATAGTCTCTCCCTTTTTCCCAGCTGGCTCGCATTTTTAAATAATATAAAACCGCTGCGGGCAATGGCTGGCTTTGCCGTACAGTATTGGTACTACGCCAATATTGATGCCCTTGGCCGCACTGGTCTGCCTAACCCGGCTCTCTCGGTGTTGAAAGCTACTCAGGAGACTATGGCTCTGCAGAAAAAGCTGACCTCTAAATAGAGCTGGGCTAACTATAGAGTTGACTAAAAAGGGTCAGTGCAGCGATGGCGGCGAGGCTGAGAGAAAACATCTTCTGAAGCTGAGCACCGGCAATATTGTCAGCAACCAGACGACCGACGCTCATACCGATCAGTCCGCCAGCGCAGACTTTTAACAACAGCACCCAGTCGAGCTGTGGGTTGGCAACAACAAAGCTGGCGAACCCTGAGCTGCCTACCACAGAGATGATAAGCAGTGATGTAGCCACCGCCTGTCGCATGCTGACCTGAGTAATATAGAGCAGGGCAGGCACAATCAAGAAACCACCGCCAACACCAAATAGCCCGCTTAAAAGGCCCACTACAAAACCGCAGCTTATCAATGCGGCCACACATTTCGAACTGAGGTCGAATTGTTCTGACTGGGTAAAGCGACAGATTGGCACCCTGTAGTCATCTTCGCTCAGCTGACTGGAGCGCACCACGCTAGCCCGCTCTGGAGCGCTTACTGCCTGTCGCCACATTATGGCGGCAATACCAAAGGCCAGCGCACAAAATCCCAAGAGTAAAATAGCCTCTGGTAACTGACTGCCCAGATACTTGCCCACAGGGGCCACAAAAGCGCCACCCAGACCCAGGGTTAACGCTGGTACCCACAGAATATATTTGGCTCGCCAATTACTGATGGTACCTATCAGGGCACTTACCGCAACGGCACCCAGGGCAATACCAACGGCATCATTGATGGGCAGGTCGAGCAATAAAATTAATAAGGGCACCGCAAATATTGAACCACCGGCACCAGTGAGACCGAGCACTGCGCCGATTAACAGGCCAATAACAACCGACATACTATTATCCCTGAGTCTGGTATTGCAGAGTTTTTAGTCCATTCAAACCGCCAGCGATAATAATCAGCGGAGCATCTATATCCTGTTTTAAGTTTTCAGCGGCCAGAGATGCTCTTGGGCCTCCAGCGCAGAGAAGATAAATTGGCTGTTCGGATTGATGCCCCTGCTGATCAAGATAGTCTTGCAGGATAGCACTAGTCAGCGTTTGCACTGGAAAATGGGCGGTGCCACTAAGGCTTTCATTTTCTACTTCGGCATGAGTGCGCAGATCAATAATATAAAGCTTATCCCCATTCTCTTTATAGAGATGCTGAAATTCCTGCGCTGCAATAGATGTCACCTGGGCGGTCATGGTTTAGTCCTCAAAGTCCGAGCGATAGTTTAACAGCCTCAGTATACAAGGAAGTCTATAACAGCCCTATAGGCTGGCGACTAAAGCTAGTTTTAGTCGCTGAGCAGATGCCAAATTTTAAGGTTGTTCATTTTCATTTTTTCCTGATCAACCATAAAGCGCACCAGAATAAAGTAGATATCTAAATCGAAGCGGTCGTCCCTGTCATCTCGATCATCGGCTTGCATCTCTAAAGCAGGTGGGCGTTTATCTTCCTTCAACAGTTGGTAGCCCAGATCATAGATGTCCTCAATAAGCGCCAGCTTGGCAATATAGCGCCAGCGATCAACAATATGAAATGCCACTTGCTCTGGATTCTGCGGATCGCGCTCCTCCACCAAAATGGGTCCCCCATAGGGCCATAGCTTTATTTGGTAGTTCTTTAGGGCGACGGTCATTCGCTCATTGTAAGTGGCGGCGGATTCGGCGCCATGGCAGGCGCCAAAACATTTTTTTAACTGGGAGCGAAAACAGGGTTGTTGATTGTTGCGGTCGCCCTCAAGCCCCAATAATTTGTGGCAGAGAAAATACTGATCCGCTAAGTGTTGCATCTTTTTTGTTGCCTGGCGGGGAGAGCGAAACAGGCCAAATTGTTGTTCAACAGACGTATCCTCGGTTTCTACCGGTTCGATATCGAGCCGCAGATAGCCATTGCTATCTTCCGAGCTGCGGTACTGGAACAGTTTTTTAACCTTGCGCAGGCGCCGATTATAGATGGGGCTCTGAGCTTTGATTTGATTGCTCTCGCGAATTTGAGCGCCAAAGTCACTGGGGGTCTGTTCGAAATCGATATGGGCAATTTTGGTGCTCATCTGTAGATCTTTTGGATTCTTGTGATCGGAGCTAAAGTGACTCATGACCCGATTGCGGATATGCACACTTTTACCTATATAGAGCAATAGGCCTTTTTGATCATAAAAATAATAGACCCCGGCACTGGCCGGTAATTTCTCAACTTCTTTAGGATCTAGAAGAGTTGGCAAACTGGGGCGCTTGAGGAGTGTCTTGCAGGTAGCCGCGATTTCATCATCGGAGAACAGCGCCGATGACTTTTGGAAAAACTGATAGATCATCTCTGCATCATCGAGAGCACGATGACGGTTTTCGATACTGAGTTGGAAGCGCTCGATAATTTGTGACAGCCCATGACGCTTGAACTGAGGGTAGAGATTGCGACTAAATTTCACCGAGCAGAGCGGTTTGGCGTTGTAACTAATACCTGCGCGCTCAAATTCATTCTTTAGAAAGCTATAGTCAAAGCGCGCATTGTGGGCCACCAAGGTGCGGCCCTCTAGTTTGCTCAGTAACTCCTCGGCGATATCGGCAAACTCCGGCGCGCCGTCGACCATGCCCGGGGCTATGCCAGTGAGTCTCTGGATAAAGGGCGGTAGAGGCACTTTTGGATCAATAAAGCTCTGCCATTTCTCAATCAGCTCACCGTTTTCAATCACCAGCAGGCCGATCTCAATAATGCGGTGATAAATCGCTTTGCCACCAGTGGTTTCACAGTCGAGTAAAACCATCTTTTCTGGGAACCCGGAAGAGAGGTTTTTGGGGGTGGGCTTATCAAGCCAATTTAATTGCATGCTGTTAATACGCAGACCGCCGAGCTTTTGATTAGCCTACAAAGCCTTTCCAACCCGACATGTAGGTAATAAAGGCCTCGCCCAGACCCTCTTTGCGCAGATAGTCGGTGGAGACAGGGTTTCTAACCGGGGTAAAGTTATTGTCTGCCTGCATTTGTAATGGGAAATCATGGTGCAATATTGCCGCCCGGCCGAGCATCACAAAATCGATACCCGACTCCATGGCCAGCCTTACTTCATCTGGATTGCGCAGTTTGCCCGCTATCCCCAGCGCCACATCACCGCGCTCCAACTCGTTAAATAGGACAGCAGGGAGCGACCCTTAAAGGCCTCGTCTTCTGGTTCCTTAAAAGAGTCCCACAGAGACATATCGAGGAAATCAATTTTTCCTGCCGCCAAAACAATTTTTGCCACATCGATAATATCAGGCAGATGAACGTCAAAGCGCTCAGGGGAGAGCCGTAAACCGAGCAAGAAGTTCGGACGGCAGCGGGCGCGAACGCCATCAATTATCTGTGTAATTGGGCGCATTCGATTTTCGATACTGCCGCCAAATTGATCCTGCCGCTGATTAATAGTGCCACTCAGAAACTGGGCGAGAATATAGCCATGGGCGCCATGAATTTATACACCATCGAAACCGGCTTGCTCGGCTCGCTCTGCGGCGAGAATAAAGCCTTCGATTAATTGCCCTACGGCTTCAGTGCTAAGGCCGACGGCGGCGGTCTCGACATTGTCGGACGGGCATACAGGTGCCTGGCCAATAAGCTCTGCTGGCGAGCGCATACCGGCATGGTGCAGTTGCACGACTGCCAAACTGTCCTAGCTTTTAATACCATTGGCCAATCGGCTAAGACCTTCAAGATGCTCATCGCCAAAGACGCCCAACTGCCCTGGAAAGCCCTGACCCACAGCCTGAACATGAGCTGCACAGGTCATGGTCAAACCAAACCCGCCCTCGGCACGCATGGTCAACCAGTGATATTCGTCATCTGACAGTCTGCCATCGGTATGGCTTTGGGTGTTGGTAAGAGGAGCCAGCATAAAACGATTTTTTAAGCTGACGCCACAGCTAAAGTTCAGTGGTTGAAACAGGTCTTTCATAATGGGCTCTCAGAAAATAAAGGCTATTGGGTGCGGGCTGTATGCTGGAGGCTTTGATTGGTGCTTTTATTCGCAGTTTGGCCCGCTGCATCAGCAATCTTAAATTGGCGCTAATAATAGTCGTTGGCTCGATGCTAAAGCAACAGTGTAAATCCAGTGTTTTTTGGTGACAGCTTGTCCCTGTGGGGTCTACTGGTTATCCTGCAAGCCTACTTAACCCAATATTGGATGTCCTATGCCCATCGTGGCTTTACCTGTGGCAGAACAGCGCACCAGAGCCTGGCTTGATAGCTTTGTAGTCGGCCTGAATCTGTGCCCTTTTGCCCGGCCTGTCATAGCGTCCGAAGGCTTGCGGCTGATCTTAACTGAGTCCAATCAGGTAGAGGATCTTCTGCATGGGTTTTTGACCGAGCTACAATTGATCAGCAGTTCTGATGAAGCCGAAATCGCGACTAGTTTGTTGGTGATGCCCAATGCACTCACAGATTTTGAAGACTATCTGGGTTTTGTTGGGTTGGCCGAAGAACTGATCGAAGAGGCTGATTTTGAGGGCGTGATTCAGCTGGCCAGCTTTCATCCAGACTATCAGTTTGATACTGAGCCCGAAGACTCAGCCAGCCACTTCACCAATCGATCACCTTACCCAATGATTCATTTTCTTCGGGGCGAAATGCTGGAAAGAGTGCTAAAGGACTTTCCAGATCCAGAGCAAATTCCCCAGAGCAATATTCAGACCTTGGAAGCTATGGGACGTACTGAAATTGAGCGACGATGGAATAGCCTTAAATGACAGTGCTAAATCAATTTGATGTGATTGTTATTGGTGGCGGAGCGGCAGGGCTGTTCTGTGCCCTTACCGCTGGTCAGCGTGGCCGGTCAGTGCTGGTACTGGATAGCAGCAATAAAGTCGGTAAAAAGATTTTAATGTCTGGCGGTGGTCGCTGTAACTTCACTAATCTGGATATCCAATCGGAAAATTATCTTTCGGCGAATCCGCATTTCTGTAAATCTGCACTTAATGGTTATAATCAGTGGCAGTTTATTGAGATGGTTGAGCGCCATCGGATTGCCTATCACGAGCGCAAACACGGCGAGCTGTTCTGCGACGAATCCGCCAAAGATATTTTGGCCATGCTGCTGGATGAGTGTGAACAGGCTGGAGTCAGCATCAAAACTAAATGTGATATTCAGGCAATTGCCAGGCAGGGTTCTACATATTCTTTAAAGACTTCGCTGGGCAGTTACCAATGCCAGTCACTGGTGATTGCCACCGGTGGTCTCTCTATTCCCACTATGGGTGCCACAGGATTTGGCTATGAAATTGCCGCGCAATTTGGTCTAAACCTATTGCCGCGCATTGCCGGGCTAGTGCCATTTACCTTTACCGACTGGGTCAAGGATATTAGCGAGCGACTTTCCGGCCTGGCAGTGGATGTTGATATGTCTGTTAATGGTATAAGTTTTCGCGAGAACTTGCTGTTCACCCATCGCGGCATCAGCGGTCCAGCCGCCCTGCAATTATCCAGCTACTGGCAGTCGGGTCAGATTGTCAGTATCAATCTGTTACCAGACCACAATGCGTCAGAGTTATTGCTAGGCTACAAAAATGCCAGCGCCAAATCATTATTGCGCAATCTGCTATCTCAGCATCTTTCAAAAAGTCTGGTGTTAGAACTGCAAAGTTTATATTGGCCAGATCATGCCGATAAGCCCATAGCAGAGATTCCAGATACTGCACTCACCAAGGTGGCAGAGCAGCTTTCCAGTTGGCAACTAAAACCCTCGGGCACCGAAGGCTATCGCACTGCCGAGGTCACTCTATGCGGTGTCGATACAGATCATCTTTCCTCAAAAACCATGGAATGCAAAACCCAGTCGGGGCTGTATTTTGTGGGAGAGGTGATGGATGTAACCGGCCACTTGGGAGGTTATAACTTTCAGTGGGCCTGGGCTTCCGGTTATGCAGCGGGAAAAAACGTCTAACAGCCCTGTTAAATTTGGCACTATTATAAAAATTTATCTAACCTTCTCAAAAGCATTAAAGGACTACTTTTTTAATTATTACAGGATGTAATAACATGAAACTGAAAACTCCGATTCTCTCTAGCATTCTTTTTGCGCTCGCTGATTGTGGCGGCGGAGGTGTCGATATCGCTGACCCTGCGCTAACCGATGTGTTTGTCGATAGCTCAGTGATTAATATTGGTTACCGCACTGCAACGCAAAATGGTGAAACTAATTCCTGCGGGGAATTTAAATATCTGGCCGGTGAAACCGTCACTTTCTTTATTGGTAATTTGGAATTTCCGTCAGTTTTGGCTGATGAGATTGTCACTCCTTTAGATATGGCCGATACCGATGGTGTAGCCCATCCTTTGGTGATTAATATTATTCGGCTGTTGCAGTCATTGGATAAGGATGATGATCCAAGCAATGGGATTACCATCACGCAAGCGGCAAAGGACAATGCTGTGGCATTAGATTTTGACCCGTCAGTGGCAGGTTTTCAGTCGCTGACCGGGGTGAGTTTAGCGCTCTTGAATGCTGGTCAAGATGCTAGTCGATCAGAGCTTGTTTCTACGGCTAAAGCAGTCTTGCGCTTGATTCTAAGTTTGGCCTTGTCAGGCGTTTTTGGCCCTGCACCTGACTTTGAGAGTTTCGTCATGGGAACTTGGAAAGGTAAGCATCCAGACCGTGATTTTGCTTTAATCGGTTTTTTTGAAGATGGTACTTGTATTCATGCAGAGACGGGTGATTTTTCTGTGGGTGCGATGGCTGGCATGGAATGGGGAACTGTTTCCTTCCATGAACAGGGATTTTCTCAAGCCACCCAGAGGTTTGATAATAATGACTCACTGGGGTTGAGCCCTATCAAAACTATCCAACCCCTAGGATGGTATTTTTTAGGAGAACCAATATCTGACGACAGAGTACTACGTCCGAATACGGAATTTACTGTTAGTAGCCCTCTTGCGGATGGCATTTAATTTAGAAAAATCACTTCTTAGGGCTTATTAGGCACTTAGCTCAGCACGACTACCGAAAATGACCTGCTGATGATAGTGTTCTTTGATGACGGTACCTACTTTTATGGTGAAATCGATGAAGATGATGACACTGAGATATCTGGTATGGAGTTGGGAACCTATGCCCATAATGAGAGTACGGGTCTTCTATCAGTAACCCAGACCTTTGATAATAATGGCAGCACTGGGTTAACCGACTATGTGGGTATTGGTGCGCCAAATATCTTTGTTGCAGTGGAAGGGGATATCTTAACCGCTACCATTGATGAAGATGGTGATCAGTTGATTGACGAGACGATTATCTTTGACCGCCGGTAAATCTATCGCCGATTGGCCTTTGCTTTTCTGCGTCTCTCTGTAGCTTTCTCTAAACGTATTTTTTCGCGCTCGGCTTTTTCCGCAATAAGAATCGCAACCTGTTTCATCTCTTCTTCGATCACGGCAGGGGTCTCGTAACTTACGGGGCCTAAAATGCCTGCGCGCAGCTCATTAATAAAGATGGTGGAGACGCGCTCCAAATCGACTTTTCCACCAGCGCGTAAACAGCCCCGTTGGGCACCGATAATTTCTAGCAGCTCAATTTCAGAGCGAGGCAGTTGATCGAATTTAAAACGTTCTTTGAGGCGGTCTGCATAATTGCCCAACAAAAATTCTGCAGCAAAAAAGGCGACATCTTCGTAGGTTATGGCCGTATCCTTAATTGCCCCAGTAGTAGCTAGACGATATGTGCCATTGGGGTTGTCAATTTTGGGCCAGAGTATGCCTGGAGTATCCAGTAGCATAATGCCATTGCGCAGATTGATTCGCTGCTGCCCTCTAGTGACGGCGGGTTCATTGCCGGTTTTGGCAATATGCTTGCCGGCCAGACAATTAATCAGGGATGATTTTCCAACATTGGGGATGCCTGTCACCATCACTAGGGTGTTGCGCCCCTCTTTTTGTGGTGACAGTTTATTAATAAGGTCAATAATCTGTTTGCTGGGATCACGGTGCTGTAAATCCAGTGCCATGGTTTTGGTATTACTTTGCCGTTCAAAATATTCCTGCCATAGTCTGGTATTTTCTGATTCGGCCAAATCACATTTATTGAGTAATTTAACACAGGGCTTTTCGGTACACAGGTCGCCAATAAAGGGGTTTGAACTGCTGTAGGGAATGCGTGCATCGAGCACTTCGACAACTACATTGACCAGAGGTAATGTCTCGATCATCTCCTTGCTGGCCTTGTGCATATGGCCTGGATACCACTGAATAGACATATCGGACTCTTGAGTTGGATGGGAGGTGCCTACAGAGCAAGTATTTTCATTGTCTGGGCGGGCAAATGCAAGTGCTTGCGGGCCGTGACAGTATGGCTAAGCTAGTAGATTATTGGCCTATGCCGAATCAACCAAAATCAGGTTGCAGCGTTGTCAGGTAAAAATAAAAAGAAAAGGCACTACATTGGGGGGATTCCGTGAAGCACAGTAATGATATTTCGCGTCGTAAATTTCTGAAACGTTCTTCTAAGTATTCGCTGGCAACAGCGCTTACAGCGAACTCTGTAGGCATGTTGGGTTTGCTCAATGCCAGCGATGCTCTGTCTGAGCCCGATGATCCGAATGATCATAAGGCTTTAGTGTTTTTAATACTGACTGGTGACAATGACTGTTTAAATATGATTATGCCCACATGTTCTGGTGTGCTGCGCAGCAACTATGAAGTGGGTCGTGGCATAGTGGCACTTCCTCAAGAGGGTTTGCACAGCTTATATCTGGTGGCGCCGGCTACTGTCTTTGATAGTTCAGATTCGTCTGAATTTGCTATGCATCCATCTTGCGCAGCACTGGCATAGCTATTTAATGATCAAGATTTATCAGTGATATGTAATACGGGCAATCTTATTGAGCCGACATCCGGCGAGCAATTTTTTGCCTAGACTACCCTTCTTCCACCGCAGCTATTTTCCTATACTAACCAAGTGCGCCAGCTAAAAAGTCAGCCCACTAACCCTTTTACCTATGGCTGGGGTGGGCGCATGGCTGAGATACTATCTGCTTACAATACTGATGCTCAGGTGTGGCCGCTCATTTCTGTGTCTGGCCTCAATCCTTTTCAAGTTACCCAAGGTAGTCGTATCAATACCTATACCCTCGGAAATGATGAGGTTACGCCTCTCTATGGTTTTAATGGGAACCGTCGAGATTTGGTTGAGTCATCCATGCAATCAACCGACGTCTCTGCGCATCTAATGGCCCAAAAATAAAGGCACTAGAGAGGCCATGATTAGTAATTTGGCAGTGGCCTCGGAGGCGGAGCGCTATAAACTTGCGGCCTTTGCGGTAGGCACGACGCCTGAGTTTTTAATTCAGCGCTAATGGTTATAACGGAGGCTATTCTCCCGGTTTATAGCGCCGTTTAATCAGTGGCGCTCGGCGCTGGGCATCAAATAGCGGGTCATGCAGTTTTTCGTCAACATAGTCTTGCGTCTGATCCGCATAATGGGGTGAGGACGCATCGAGAGTTGCTGCGCCAAATTGATGGATACCGCGAACCTTTAGCTCGCCTTCCGCATCCCAAGAAACCATATAGTAAAGACCATCACCGGCGACATTGGTTAGGTAGCCATCCTCCTCCATACCCATGCCATAAATCGCGCGCAATGTGTCTGGGCCACCGCCTACTGGCAGGTTTAGATCACCGCGTACATGTCGACTTACATCGCCCCATAGAGGATCGAGGCGGCCCACTTTATCCAGCAAGCGATCGCTGCAGCGGAAAAGCTCTTCGCGAATATCTGGCTCGGGCTTGCCTTTTTGCTCGGCTAGCCATTCGGTGCCAATAACACAGGTGCTAAGGGCAGCACCGCGGTTTTCAATATTGGTGTTGCGGTCCCAGTTGGCAATAATCTGCTGAGCATCTTGGTATCTCTGTTCCTGATCACTGAGGTCGAGGGCCAATGCCTGATTTAAGAATGTCATTGATCTCGACTTAGCACTGAAGCTTTTATCATGCTTAATAGCAAAAAATTCCTGCTCGGAGATGGTGCCCAGCTCAGCAAATAATTCCAGCCCGCGATCAGCGCGGTTGGTCATGCGAGTGGGGAAGCCATCTTCGATGCGATAGTTGGTTTTAACCGGGTTATCGCCTTCAGCACTGATATGAAATGGACTTTGGTTGGCGCTGTGAATATACCCGGACCTGGGATTAATAACCTGAGGCAACTGATCGAAGGGCATATAATTATCCCAAATCAGGCTGCTGTCATCACCGGGAAGATAATGGTTCCAGTTATAGCCGCTCACTCGATTAGGTGTCAGGCTGTTATGTACAAACATGGTGTTACCTTCTCGGTCGGCATAAACCAGATTAAAGCTGGCAAAGGCGTGCATGCGCACAGCATTGCGCCAGTCGTCAAAATTCTGCGCCTTATTCATGGCCAGCCACTGCTCTACTTGACGCATCTCACCCATGCCCGCATAGCGAACCGCATAGGTGCCGTGGTCGGTGCGCAGCACTGGGCCATGAACTGACCTTAGCCCCTCTTGAGTTGAGGTCCAGTTAAGAAAACCAAACACTTTTACATCCACATTGATATCGCGGACTTCCAATGTTTTCCATTCACCATCTAACCTGTATCGGTTAGCGTTGTTGGGGTCTATATCCAGCACATAGATATCCACTAGATCCGGCTTATTGACCGTGGCACCCCAGCCAAGATTTTCAGTAAAACCCACACCTATGGTCACACTGCTAGGAAACAGCCCGCCCATAATATTCAGGCCCTCATTGCTCTGCACATGGGCCTCATACCAGGCCACTGGGCCGGTAGTAGGCTGATGGGAATTAATCGCCAGCATGGTAGAGCCATCGGTGCTGTTATAGGGGGATACAGTCATAGCATTGGAACCAACGGGCAGGCCACCGATGGTGACACCATGGCTTAGGCGATCAGATTCAGTGACGGCTTGCCCACCGCGACTGATGGGATACTTGCGCTGCTCTTCAAATAGTTCGATTACCGGTGCATCAAAGCCGTAAAACAAAAGATGCCGTAGCATATAGCCAGCAACAATATCTTTGCCATTAATAGGAAACAGGCGCTGATTAGTCTCTTCGGGATGCAGGGCAGCATAAAAATTAATGCCATCTGCAAAGGCTTCGATATAGGCTCTGGTCTCTG
>JAQWUP010000018.1 GCA_029242085.1 Porticoccaceae bacterium | reverse complement strand
AAACTGCATCGGACGATCAGAAATATCCTGACCCACACAGAGACCGGCCACATGTTGCCAGGCATCATCTCGGCTAATGTCCTTGCCGGGCTTGCCGATAACTGCCACCAGCTCGGCTTCGTAATCAACATAATCACTGCGCATTTCAATATCGGCAGTGGGACCACTTATGCACGAGGAATGCTTAGTAAACACCATGGGGACCGGGGGGATCGCCATATTCGATTCTTCGGCGTGGTTGCGATAATTAAGCCCCACCGCATAACAGTTTTTGGGGTTTGGCACTGGGGGGCCAAGCTCGATATCCGCAAGCTGGCCACTGGGCTCAAAATGTTCTAATTGAGCGTCGAGCGCAGATAGCTCTGAGAGCGCCTCAAGCGCTTGCATCGGATCCTGTGAAAAATCACCATGACTTATTTTCTCCAAATCATAGTAAGACTCACCGGAAACCAGAGCCGCCCTGCCGCCGATATTTGCCAATCTAAACCCCATAACACTCACCTCAATAAAATTATCAATATACGATAATATTAGCCAGACGGCTAAATAAAAGCAACCGGTTTAAAACAGCGTTGCCCGTCATCCCATTGCAATACCTGCGGCTTCATGACCGAGTGGTCATAACATTCTAGCCAATTAGCTAGAAGTCAAGACAGCCTACTGTTATGTTACTCAAATAAGATAAGTAGAGTTGACTATATCAACCTAGCTTCTGCAGTCCACATAATAAACTGTGCCCTGAGGCACCCGATTTAAAGGGGAATATCATTGAAAAAATCAACTAGGCTCTTAAACACGACAGCGGCAACGCTGACCATGGCTCTGAGTGCACCGACTCTGGCGCAAGATTTAACACTTGAGGAGATCATCGTCACCGCGACCAAGCGCGCCGAAGGACTGCAAGAAGTTCCTATCGCTATTTCGGTCATCGACGGAGAACAAATAGAGAACAAATCGATTAATTCGATGGAAGATCTGAGCAGATATATTCCTAACGTTCATATGGGAGAAGCCTCTACTGGCACGCAGATATTTATTCGCGGTATTGGCTCAGGAGTTAACTATGGTTTTGAACAGTCCGTTGGCACCTTCGTAGATGGTGTTTACTTTGGTCGTGGCCGCAGTGCTAGAGGTCAGTTCCTTGATCTAGAGCGTGTCGAGATTCTCAAGGGCCCACAATCGACACTGTTCGGCAAAAACACCATTGCTGGAGCACTTAATATCACTACAGCACAGCCTACCGAAGAGTTTGAAGGCTATGTTAGCGCAGGATATACCAGTGAAGTAGAAGCCCAGACGGTCACTGCTGTGGTCTCAGGCCCATTGGGTGATGCAGTTCGCGGCCGTCTGGCTGTGCGTTCCTATGAAGATAAAGGCTATGTGCAGAATCTCGCTGCCGATGGCGAAGATGGCCCTCAAAAAGACAGCGTCTATGCCCGCGCGACACTGGCCATTGATATTAACGAAGACTGGACTGCCACCATCAAAGCTGAACATGGCTTTGTCGATGTTATTGGCCGCCAGGCACTGACTGCCAAAACTGACACTAGTCTGGCGACTGGTGGAGCAGCTGCGCTCTATGGTACAGCTTTCGGTGCGACCAATTTTGAAGCTGGCTTTGGTTACACAAGCTATACTCAAAACGTTCGCAATATGCCGATATACGATGACAACGAGTCAAATATCTTTCAGGTTACATTTGATGGCGCCCTTGGTGAGCATGGTATTAAAGCCGTTATGGGTTACACCGACTATGAGTTTAATAATAGCCTGGATTCAGATTTCAGCCCGCTAAAATTTCTAAATCGTGGTCGCAACGAGCAACACGAGCAACTCAGTGCCGAGCTTATTATCAGCTCGCCAAGCGACGATAAGTTCGAGTATCTCACTGGTGCCTTTTATCAAAGTGAAGAACTTTCGAACCAGCGCTATACACATGTCGATCTATCAGCAGTAGCGCCGGTTCAAGGTGGTATATTTGGCCTGCTTAACGCACCCAACCCAAATCTGGGCGGTGCAAGTTTTGCAGCCGCAGTTTTGGGTGGGAGTTTAAGTCCTGCTGCGCAGAGCGGTATTCTGGATGCCACAGCTCTGGGTTCCTTCCAACAGGATGCAGATAGCTGGTCGGTGTTTGCCGAAGGTACCTATCATCTCAGTGATAGCTTCCGCATTACGGCTGGTTTGCGTTACTCGGAGGACGAAAAAGAAATGTCCAAAAGCGCCACAATTGGCTATCTAAACGACTGGCTGCAGGCCAATGGATATGCAGATCAGGTGACAGACACCCCGAGGATACCTGTACCCGCGCTAAATTTAGTGTACAAAAATGCTCTTAATCTGGCAGCGGCTCATAGCTACACGCGTCAGCGCGAAGAGGACCATATCACTGGCCATGTTAATTTCCAGTGGGATATGAACAATGATGCCATGGTCTATTTGGAAATCGGCAACGGCTATAAAGCCGGTGGCTTTGACGAAGATAACGGGCTGGGCCGTGAAGTTGAAACTGTTGCTGGCGTTACCGATGATCTTGCCGATTTCGAAGATGAGTCAGTTGAAACGGTAGAGCTTGGCGCCAAAATTGATCTCGCGGATGGTCGTGGTCGACTAAATATCGCTGCCTATATGAGCACCTATGAAGACGTTCAGGTGTCTACTTTTGACGGCAATGCAGGCTTTGTAGTGGGTAACGCAGCTGAGTCTGAAGTGCAGGGTATTGAGACCGATGTGCTGTTCCGCTTGACCGAGGAAATCACTCTCAACGGTGCCTTTGCTTATCTGGATGCGACTTACAAGTCATTCCCGGGCGCTGGTTGTAATCTGGCACAAACGTTGGTGGCAGGTCGCGGATGTACTCAAGACCTGAGCGGCCAGCCGCTGCAGTTTGCTCCTGAGTATACAGCAAACGTCGGCATCAACTATGGGACTCAGTTGTCTTCAGGTCTACTCCTGAGTGCAAGCTTAGACTATAACTGGAGCGACGATGTTATGGTCGCCGCCGACTTGGATGAGAACCTGATCCAAAACAGCTTCGGCAAGCTTAATGCTCGTATCGCTATTGCTGCTGGCGATCAGTGGCAGATCGCTGTAATTGGTAAAAACCTGACTAGCGAAGATACCTTCATGTGGGGTAATGACATTCCACTGGGACCTCAGGGATTTAATGGCTCTTATTTCAAGATGATTGATCCACCGCGAACTGTTCAGCTTACCGCTCGCATGAATTTCTAAGTAAAGCATTAGTCTAAAAAAAACCGCGGCCTAGGCCGCGGTTTTTTTACCCAAATGCTATGTAGATGGTGACCAAGCAATAGGTTGTTTTTTCAGTCGTTATATTACTCCACATCAAAACAGCGCACTTCTCAGGGCAGCGTAATGACTTTCTCGAGCATGTTTAGATAATCCAGCACCAGGGGCAATAAATTCAAATCCATGAAAGCCTCCCTCAAAAACTTCGAACTGAGTACTCACTCCAGCCGCAGCGAGACGC
>JAQWUP010000076.1 GCA_029242085.1 Porticoccaceae bacterium | reverse complement strand
ACAAGTCATCCTGAGCGCAGTAAAGGGTCTGTTGAATCGGTAGCGGCAATACCCCTGAGACACTGCCGGCTGTCATCCTGTCATCCTAGCATCCTAGCATCCTAGCATCCTGGCATCCTGGCATCCCGTCATTCCGTCATCCTCGCATCCTGTCATCCTGTCATCCTGAACGCAGTGAAGGATCTAGAGATACTTCGCTCCGCTCAGCATGACAGTCCCCTAGCGGCCTAAATTCAAGACGTTTCGCGGGGTGTGCTCAGGACGGTAAAGAATATCTAATTACAGCCGAACATTGACCCCACGCTCAGCCATATATTGCTTGGCCTCGGGCACCGTATGTTCTCCAAAGTGGAAAATACTCGCCGCCAACACCGCATCGGCTTTGCCTTCGATAATGCCATCAACCAAGTGCTGTAGATTGCCTACACCACCAGACGCGATAACAGGCACATGAACTCCATCACTGATGCGTGAGGTCAGATCCAGATCAAATCCATTTTTGGTTCCGTCACGATCCATACTGGTCAGCAAAATCTCACCAGCACCATAGGCGGTCATTTGTTTGGCCCATTCGATAGCATTGATACCGGTGGGCTTGCGTCCACCATGGGTAAATATTTCCCAGACCGGGTTGTCGCCCTGCTCCACCTGCTTGGCATCTATGGCCACAACAATACATTGGGAGCCAAAGCGCTGTGCTGCTTCTCGCACAAATTCGGGGTTATGAATTGCCGCGGAATTGATCGCGACCTTATCGGCACCGGCATTTAAAAGGTTGCGAATATCCTGCAACTCGCGCACACCACCGCCAACAGTTAAAGGAATAAACACTTCTCCCGCCATGCGCTCAACGGTGTGCAAGGTGGTATCGCGAGCTTCATGGCTGGCGGTAATATCGAGAAAGGTAATTTCGTCGGCACCCTGCTCATTATAGCGGCGGGCAACTTCAACTGGGTCTCCCGCATCGCGAATATCAATAAACTGCACGCCCTTTACTACGCGACCCTTGTCGACATCGAGGCAGGGAATAATTCGCTTGGCGAGAGTCATTTCTGTTCCTTAAACATATGGCCTAGTTTACCGGCCTTAGTGGAGAGGTACTGAACGTTGTGCGGATTGGCATCTGCCTGAATGGGCTCGCGCTCAACTACATCGATATCCAACTCTTTCAACGCTTTAATTTTACGCGGGTTATTGGTCATCAACCTGACCTGCTTGGCCCCCAGATGCTCCAGCATGGGTGCGCAGATGGAGTAATCGCGCATATCCGCACCAAATCCCAGCCGCTCATTCGCCTCTACAGTATCGGCCCCCTGATCTTGCAGGTTGTAGGCGCGAATCTTATTCACTAGACCAATGCCACGCCCTTCCTGACGCAGATATAGAATCGCTCCGCGACCTAATTCGGAGATACGCTTCATCGATTCTTGCAGCTGCTCACCACAGTCGCAGCGCATACTGCCCAGGGCATCGCCAGTCAGACATTCAGAGTGGATTCTAATCAGCAACGGTTCAGCAGCCGCACAGTCACCCATGGTGATGGCGATATGTTCCTTGCCTTTAAAGGGATCCTCAAAGCCGTGAATATCAAAGGTGCCCCAGCGGGTGGGTAACTTTGAGGATTCAATAAAACGCAGCACCAGACTGACTCCAACGATAAAAATATAGGCCGGTATTGTAGCCTCTCAGCCGGTCTTATGCAGATTTTTTGATGCTATAAACTGTCCCGTCACACCGGCTCAACAAACCTTTTGGAATCGCGAAGATCATAAACCACGCGATACAGGCAAGGCACAATAATCAAGGTGATGGTAGTTGCAAACAGAATACCAAAGCTTAGGGATAGCGCCATTGGAATCACAAACTGCGCCTGCACACTGGTTTCAAATAGCATCGGCAGCAAGCCGACAAAGGTTGTTAACGTGGTCAGCAAAATCGCTCTAAAACGTTTTTTCCCAGCGATCAAAAGCGCCTCATTAATCGAGGTATTTTCCGCTCGTGCTCGATTGGCGAACTCCACCAGAATTAAACTGTCATTGACCACCACACCAGACAGCGCAATAAGACCGAATACCGAGAGCATATTCAATGAAACATCGAATAAAATATGCCCGATAATCGCGCCGATAAAACCAAAGGGAATCACCGACATAATGACCAGCGGCTGCACATAGGAGCGCAGCGGTACCGCTAACAGACCATAGATCATAAATAATGAAGCTGCCAAACTGAGAAACATACGCTGGATAAGAACACCCTGCTCTTCACTCGCGCCTCCCAGCCCAAACTGCACAGTGGGGTACTTAGCCATGAGCTGTGGAATAAATGTCTTTTCTATATCAGCAATGACCGTACCTGTTTGCACCTTCTGTGGATCATTGTTAGCGGTGATAGACACGGTACGTTTGCGATCAACGCGCTTAATTGCCGTGAGGCCGAGGCCCAGTCGAATGTCCGCCACTTCGCGTATTGCAATCGCCTGACCGCTGGCGGTGCGAATATGCATATTCTCTAATGTCGCGATGGAGCGGCGCTCCTCCAGTGGATAGCGAACCATCACTTTCAATGTTTCTGAATCACGCTGAATGCGCTGCACCTCTTCGCCATAAAATGCCTGACGAACCTGACGTGCCACATCAGCAAGGCTGACACCCATTTGACTGGCATAGGGCTTCAGGCTGACCAATACTTCGCGGCCACCAGAACCCTGGCTATTGTAGACATCAAATACGCCGTTGTACTCCGCCAGTTTTTCCTGCAGCTCAGCGCCCGCTCTAGTGAGCTCATCAGGATCTGCTCCAGACAGGGCTAATTCGATACTGCCGTCACCGGAAGGTCCCTCTGAAGAATAATACTTTTGCTTGCGGACATTGGGCAATGGGCCCACCTGTTTGCGCCAGAGTTTTTCAATATCTACCGCACTGAGGGTACGATATTCTGCCGGCGTCAGCATTACGCGGAAAATAACCTCAACATCATTTTCAGTATTAAATTGCACATGCTCTACCAGACCTACACTGTCAGGGTACTGCTGGCGGTGATTGGCATCAATTTTATAGATGGCTGACTCAACTTCGAGAATAGTCTCATTAAGATTCTCTTGCGAGGTGCCGTCTTGCATAATAATTTTTGCCTTGAGGTCATTGCCGGGAACGTTGGGGAAAAATTCAAAGCGCGCAATACCACTGGTCAAGGTCGCAAAAGACAAAATTAATAAGCCGAGAAAAACCGCCAATGTTGAATAGCGATTTTGAATCATGCGCCTTAAATTGGGTTGAAAAACCTCGTCGATAAAATAACGTAAGCCGCTATTGACTGATTTTTGCCAGCGCCCAATAAGACTCGGTTTAGTCGAGGCAGAACCGCCAAATTGTAGACCCACCAGATGAGCGGGCAGAATAAGCTTGGATTCAATCAGTGAAAAAACCAGACACAGAATCACCACCACACTAATAGATTCCAGGAAACCGGCAAAGCTGCCACCAATAAACAGTATCGGCGCAAACGCCGCCATCGTGGTGAGTACACCTATAGTCGAAGGTGTCGCTACTTTTTTCGCACCTGCAACCACTGTCTCCACCGAGGCGGTATACAGCGCATTTGGACTGAGACCAGCGGCCAGTTTTTTCTTGTAGTCGTCCTCAACTTCATCGAACACGCTCTCGCCAATAACAATGGCGTCATCCACCACAATTCCCAGCACCATAATAAATGCAAAAAGGCTAAGTACATTGACGGTGACCGGGTAGGGATTGACTGGCATCAACCAAAAGGCGCCCAAAAAGCTCACCGGAATACCTAATAACACCCAGAAAGCGACGCGCAAGTTAAGAAAAAGTCCCAGTACAATAGCTACCAAAATAGCGCCCATGGCGAGGTTATCCATCATCATATCGAGACGACCGCGCAGATGATAAGACTCATCGGCAAAATAATTGATCGTTAAACCGTCTGGTAAGGTCGTCTGTTTTTGATCGATATACTGTTTTACCGCATCGCTGATGGTGAGCAGGTTTTGATCCTCTAGGGAGAAAACCCCGAGGTTAAACGCCTCCTCACGATCAAACCGAACAAAATTATTGGTCTCAACAAAACCATCTTTGATATCAGCCACATCACTCAACAACAACTGCGTACCATCAGCCTGACTGCGCAATACGATATTGGCAAACTCATCGCCCACATAGGCCTTACCCTGAGTGCGAACTAAAACATTGCCCGCTTCGGCACGAATAATACCTGCTGGCAAATCCAGCGATGAGGCCCGCAATACCTGAGCTACCTCGCCCAACGTCAAATTGAGTTCTCTAAGGCGATCCTCTTTTACCTCAACGGCTATCTCATAGTCATCGACACCCCAGAGAACAACTTTCTTAACCGTGGGTAACGCCATTAATTCGTCGTAGACCTGCTGGCCCAATATCTTGCGCTGGCGATCCCCCATAGGGCCAGAGACAGAAACACCCATCACCCAACCCATGTAATCGAATTTCGTCACTGTGGGTTTTTCTAGGTCATCGGGGAAATTAACAATACCATCAATGCGATTCTCAACCTGCACCATCACTTCATTGATATCTTCATTGACCTCAATTTCCAAAGTGACTGACGCGACATCCCGCTGCGCATTAGAGTAGATTTTCTTGATTCCCTTGAGCCCTTCAAGCGCAGATTCCATGGGCAAAATAACGCCCTTTTCAACTTCTACCGGTGCCGCACCCGGATAGGGAGCCATAATCTGTATCATAGGTACGTCAGAGCGGGGAAACATATCTTTACTAATGCCGTACACAGAGACGACACCGGCAACGACAATAAAAAGCATAATTAGATTGGCGGCCACGGGGTTTTTTGCAAACCAGGCAATCAGACCTGTGGTTTGATTATTCATGCTTACTCGCCCCCGTCAGAAATATTTTTTTGCGGGTTCACCTTCATACCATCGATAGGGATGCCCAGCGCACTGACAATTAATTCGTCGCCGTCTGTCATGCCTGCGCTGACAAAATAGAAATCTTCATTACCAAATTGACTTTCAACCGGTGTTAGGCGCAGGCGCGACTGCGCGTCCACCAAGGCGACTTTACTACCCTCCAGCATCGCATGACGTGGCACTTTAAAAACATTGTCCAACTGTTTACCGGCGAGAGCTGCACGCACAAAGGTCCCCACTAACAGAGGGGGCGATGACGGGTTGGCGCCAATACCATAGGGATCTACGACCTGCACAACCACGTACTGTGAGCGATTGAGTTCATTGACCACACCTTCAGATCGCACCAGCGTACCAGTCCAATCAACCTGCTCACCCCCCACTGTCGCGCTGAGTACAACGGTCGGTGCAGTGGCGGCCGAGAAGAAGCCAATATCTGCCATCATCGATAAATCTTTATCGGTCAGCGGCAATCTGACTTCGACAAAGTCGATGGCAAAGGTTTTACCCAGTGGTGTACCCACAGTCACATACTGCCCGACATCCACCGACTTGGCCGATACGATGCCCGTATAGGGTGCTCTAATGGTGGTACGGCGAAGTTTTTGTTGCGCCTGTTTGACCTCAGCTTCAGCCTGCAACACATTGGCACGAGCTTCGGCAAGATAGGGTTCGCGCAATGCTAAGATGGGCGCCTCAGTGGCAGGCCGCCCAGTCATTGCCCATTCTTTTTTTGCCTGAGTAGCTCGCGCCTGCTCAAAGGTGAGCTGTGCATTGCGGCTAATTAACCTGGCTTCAGCGCGCTGTAATGCCACCTCATAGTCGGTGGGGTCGAGCCTGAGTAATGTATCGCCCTGCTCAAATCTGCCTCCTACAATAAACTGGGGAGAGACTTCCAGTACAGCGCCAGACACTTCCGATATAAGCGAGGTGCGGGTGCGCGGCAATACCGAACCCTGAGACTCAACTGCCAGTCTGGCTTGGGTAGATTTAATCTTTTGAGTTTTTACCGCAATCGCGTTTTCTGGCGTACTGATTTTGACTGGAGCGGGGCGCAGGGCGGTCATAGCAGCAGCGATAAATACAAATAGCGCTACGATAGCAACCGGTTTTAACTTCTCTTTCAATTGAGGCCCCCTCGGATCTCAAAACCCTGAACCTTTATTTTTATAGTAAGGCAGAATTTTTAAATTATTTTTACACTAAATGTACAGATTGCAGCAATATAATAACGCCAGCTGCGGCCAGCCCGGCGACTACATCGTCGATCATAATACCCAGACCACCACCAATATTTCTATCCAACCAACTAATGGGCCACGGCTTAAAAATATCAAACAGCCTAAACAGAATAAAGCCCAACAACAATGTTACGTAACTGACGGGCAACAGGGCCATAGTAATCCAGAATCCGACAAATTCATCCCACACAATCCCGCCATGATCATGCACGCCCAGCTTATCGGCGGCTGAACCACAGATATAAATACCGACAATCGCAAAAATCGCCACCACCTGCGTATAGGCTTGCGGTGGTAACTGCACCAGCAGATACCAGAGAGGAATCGCCGCAATGGTACCCACAGTGCCGGGCGCCTTGGGTGATAGCCCACTGCCAAAGCCAAAGGCCAACAACAGAGTTGGCGAGCGAAGTAGCTGTGAAAAACTGGGATTATTGGCCAAAGTGATCAAACCCTCCATTAATGTCTGCTGCTATATTATCAACTAAAAGCTGGCAGTTTTCCTCTCTCAGCGGCTGTATCTGACCAATCATAGTCGCATCTAGCTCACCCTTTGCAATCAGGCGATCTAAAGTCTCAAAATTAGCCTTGGGGACAGTAAAACACAACTGGTAGTCATCACCACCCGCCAGTGCCCAGTGCAATGCCTGTTGCGGATAGCTCTGGGTTACCTCTGGGTGTATCGGCAACTGCTTGGAGACTAGGTTCGCACTCACAGCACTGGCTTTACAGATATGCCCAAGATCAGCGACCAGACCATCAGATATATCGATACAGGCACTGGCGAGATCCCGCAGTTGTTGGCCCACTTGCACCTGAGGCTGAGGCCGATAAAACCGCGTCAATAAGCGCTCAGTCCTACTGTCCAAGACCAAATTCTCTCCGCCAGCTTGCTCTATCACCTTAAGTCCCGCGGCCCCATCACCCAATGTGCCTGTTACGTAGATACTATCGCCGGGGCTGGCACCATTGCGCTGCAAAGCGGCATCGACAGGCACCTCGCCGAGCAGGGTCAATGAAATCGTTAATGGGCCGGACGTGGTATCGCCACCAATCAATGCTATGCCAAATTCATTGGCGACCTCGGCTAGGCCTCGACTAAAGCCCTCCAACCAATCTGTATCTGCTTTTTCTAAGGTCAGTGCCAGGGTAAACCAACGCGGCGTGGCGCCCATAGCGGCCATATCACTGAGATTAACGCAAAGTGCCCGAGTAGCAATCTGTTCGGCACTGGCATAGGCGGGAAAATGTACCGACTCTACCAAGGTATCGGTGGCAACAACGAGTTGAGTATTGGTACTAGGATTTACCAGTGCTCCATCATCACCAATACCCAAGGCCACCGCTCCCTGGACCGTAAGGTCTTTAAAGTAGGTCGCGATAAGCTCAAACTCGCTGGGTTTAGATGATGTGGATTGCGACAGGGGTGCATCCTCTTAGTAAGTGTTAGCCACCTAGGTGCGTCTGTTGGCCGCTACTTCGATGGCGCGCTTATCAATAGCAACCTTGTCCAAGACACCATTGATAAACTTGTAGGCATCGGTGGGGCCATAGGTTTTGGCAAGATTTACGCCCTCGTTGATAACCACCTTGTAGGGCACATCAATGCTGAACAGCATCTCATAGGATGACAGACGCAACACTGCCCGCGATACGGGGTCGAGTTGCTTATTCTCGCGGTCAAGATGGGGCTCATAGGCAGTATCTAGCTCAGTCAGCTTTTTCGGAACACCAAATAGAATGGTATGAAACAACTCGGTATCAACTTTGCTCATATCGTTATCGCTATGAAACTCGGCCTCAATAGTCGCCAGATCGGTACCACCCATATCCCATGAGTACAGAGCCTGCACCAACAATCTGCGCGCTTTTTGTTTTTCTTTCGGTTTGGACATCTACTGAGCGCCCTGCATCTGCTTAAAGACGGCGAGCATTTCCAAAATAGTTAGGGCCGCTTCTTCACCTTTGTTCTCTTCATTGTCAGCGGAGCGATCCAGTGACTGTTGCAAGTTATCGGTGGTCAGCAAACCAAAGGCAACCGGCAAGTTCTCCTTTAAACCAACTTCGCCAATACCGCGAGTCGTCTCGGAACAGACATAATCGAAATGGGGTGTGTCGCCGCGAATAACACAGCCAAGGGTTATAACGGCATCAAAACGGCCGGTGCGAGCAGCGCGCTGAGCAGCTATGGGCAGTTCAAAGGCACCAGGGACACGAAACGCTTCCACCGCATCACCGCTGATATTATGGCGAGCCAAGGCACGCAGTGCACCGGCTAACAATCCATCGGTAATCTCGGCATTCCAGCGCGCAGCAATCACCGCAATGCGCACATCACTCAGCTCAAAATTACCTTCTTCAGGTCTAAATTCACTCATGGATAATTCCTGTTTCTAGCTAATCGCAGTCGACATATTCTACAACTTCAAGATCGAAGCCAGAAATACCGGTAAATTTAAATGGCGCACTCATCAGGCGCATCTTGTGTACACCCAGATCCATCAATATCTGCGAGCCTGTGCCAACCTGTTGGTAGACAACATCGCCCGCAGCCTGAGTTTTATTACTATTGGGATTGATAATACGCTCGATACTATGGTCAATATCCTCTGCGCTCTCGGGGTAATAGAGCAATACCATAGCGCCCCGCCCCTCTTTGGCAATGGCTTCCATGGCTTTATGAAACGACCAGGTGTTGTAGCCCTTATCGGACTCCAGAGCCAGCAAATCACGGGCAGAGCGATTGATATGCACACGCACCAGCGCTGCCTCTTCGCCCGTAACATCACCCATTACCAATGCAAAGTGCTTCTCGTTGCGAGCATTATCTAGATAGGTCTTCAAGGTAAACTCACCAAACTGAGTATGCACCGGACGCTCGCTAATGCATTGAGTGGTTTTCTCAGTAACCAGACGGTAGTGAATCAGATCGGCAATGGTGCCAATTTTAAGCTGGTGCTTTTCAGCAAAAACTTCAAGATCGTCGCGACGCGCCATGGTGCCGTCTTCATTCATAATTTCGACGATCACAGCGGCAGGTTCAAAACCGGCAATTCGAGCCAGATCACAACCAGCCTCGGTGTGACCCGCACGACTGAGTACGCCACCTGGCTGGGCTTTCAAGGGAAAAATATGCCCCGGCTGAACAATATCTTCTGGGCGGGCATTGCCGGCAACGGCGGCCTGCACTGTGCGCGCGCGGTCAGCGGCAGAGATGCCGGTGGTAACACCCTCGGCGGCCTCAATAGACAAGGTAAACGGGGTACTGTGGCTCGACTTATTACTATCGCCCTCAACCATCATGCCAAGCTCTAGTTGCTTGCAGCGCTGTTCATTCAAGGTCAGACAGATAAGCCCTCTGGCATAGGTGGCCATAAAGTTGACATCCTGTGGACGCACCATAGGCGCAGCCATCACCAGATCACCTTCATTCTCGCGATCTTCGTCGTCCATTAGAATAACCATTTTGCCCTGACGGATATCTTCGAGTAATTCTTCTACAGTATTAAGTACCATGCTCTGTTCTTTTCCCATGTAATGCTTGTTCTAATTTTCTGCGTTATTGATCGGCTGCCTTATCGCCCAGCAGCAACCGCTCTAAGTAGCGAGCCACCAGATCTACTTCAAGATTGACCTTGGTCCCCACAATATAATCACCCATCACTGTGTGTTGCATCGTATGAGGAACAATATTCAGTTCAAACTCAGCACCATCGACGATATTAACCGTCAGGCTAGTACCATCCACAGTGATTGAGCCTTTGTGAGCAATGTATTTAGCAATTTCGCGAGGTGCGCGAAGTCGGAAACGCCAAGAGCGCGCGTCTTCTTCCAGCGCCACCACTTCACCAATACCGTCGACATGACCAGACACAATATGCCCACCAAAACGATCGGTGGCCTGCATGGCCTTTTCCAAATTGATACGACTGCCAGTCTGCCAGTTGCCAATAGTCGTCAGATTTAACGTCTCTACTGAAACATCGGCAACAAAGCCTTCGCCTGTGAGTTCTACCGCGGTTAGGCAGGCGCCATTGCAGGCAATGCTGTCACCGAGCTGAACATCGGCTAGGTTAAGGTTACCGCTGCGGATGGTTAGACGTACGTCACCCCCGCGCTCTTCTAGGCTTGCGATATCGCCGATGGCGCTGATAATTCCTGTGAACATTTTTTAACGTCCTTCTAGATGTTTAATAAATTTTGGTGCAGCGGTTGGGGTAACCGGTAAGTTACTGAAACACGCTGCGAGTACATCCATGTAAGCTCAGATGCCGCGTCCATGCGGCATATGGTTTCAGTAACTTACCGGTTACCTCAACCTTGATTTATTGCTGGCAATCTAACAACTATAAAGCTTGTCTAATTCTCACTAATAGATCCTTCGCTATGCTCAGGATGACGGTGAGATCGCCCTACTCTTTAAAAGCTCAAAAAAACTGCCCAGACCTGCTGTTGAGAGTTAGGTCGCAGTATTATGCACCCAACTCTTAACCCTTTTACCAAACAGATTCTTATCTACACTCAAGATAAAAAGCTGCGTTATTTTTAATAATCCTTATCCGGATACAGAGTCACCCTAATATCCTCACCAATCATGCGCATATCCTTCACCGACAGTGCCAGGTGCGCATCAATGGTCCTAATCGGCAGATTAAACATCGGCCGCGCGTCATTGCCAAATAACTTGGGTGCCCAATAACACACCAGCTCATCAAGTAAACCTTCCGCAATAAAAGCCCCAGCCAAACCGGCACCAGCCTCCACCATCACCTGATTGCAACCGCGGGCGCCCAGATCAACCAGCAGGGCTCGCAGATCAATATGCTCATCCATGGCCGGTAAAAAAATCACTTCAGCCCCAGCATCAATAAGCGCCTGTGATTTTTTGCGCTGGCTCTCGCCCTCAAGAGTCGCAACAAGGGTTGCGCCCGGCTGCTCAAACATACGAGCACTGGCAGACATCTGTAATTTGCTATCGACAACCACCCTCAGTGGCTGTTGGAGAGGATCTTGCGCCCCAAGTTCTGCGCTGTTTATACGCACGGTCAGGGACGGATCGTCCATTAATTGTGTGCCTATACCGGTAATAATTGCGCAACTCGCCGCCCGTAATTGCTGGACATCTTGACGAGCAGGTGGGGTGGTAATCCACTGACTCTGACCACTGGCCATGGCGGTGCGACCATCAAGGCTGGCCGCCATCTTAACGAGTACCCAGGGCGTGCCCTGCTCCTGGCGCTTGATAAAACCTCTGTTGATCTCACGGGCCTGATCTTCCAGAAGGCCGCAGTCGACCTGGATACCCGCAGCCTGCAATTTAGTTATGCCAGATCCAGCTACTTGCGGATTGGGGTCCTCACAGGCAATCACCACCCGCGCGATGCCGGCAGCGATCAATGCATCGACACAGGGGCCCGTTTTACCTTGATGAGAGCAGGGTTCAAGACTGACGTAAGCCGTTGCGCCGGTGACATCGCCAGCGCTGTGCAATGCCTCAATCTCCGCATGGTTGCCGCCAGCGGGACGGGTAAAGCCCTGACCAACAATCTCGCCATCGGCCACAATAACGCAGCCAACAGTTGGATTTGGAGAGGTCGTAAAACGCCCCTGAGCAGCCAATTTAAGAGCCTTAGACATCATCTCGCGATCAGCGACAGAGAAACTCATCCGTCGTCAGCCGGCGTGGATTTGAGCTCAGTTAATCGGTTGAGCTCGTCTTGGAATTCGCTGAGGTCTTGGAAACTGCGGTAGACCGAGGCAAAGCGAACATAGGCAACTTCATCCAGCTCACGGAGCTGACGCATAACCTCTTCACCGACAATGCGCGAGGATACTTCCCGCTCTCCAGTGACCTGCAAAAAATGTTTAATTTGGGACAGGGCAACTTCAATATTCTCAATCGATACAGGGCGCTTTTCCAGTGCTCGTTGTAATCCGGCGCGCAGCTTATTCTCATCGAATGGCTCGCGGCTACCATCGGTTTTAATCACCCGGGGCATGACCAATTCGGCCAGCTCATAGGTGGTAAAACGCTCGCTGCACTCAACACATTCGCGACGACGGCGAACCTGTCCACCGTCTGCTACCAGACGTGAATCTATGACCTTAGTGTCAAGCGCATTACAAAAGGGGCAATACATATCAGTGCATCGAAATTTTGGGCGAACATTCTACCACAAGATAGCGTATTTAAAGCCCCGCAATGCCGACCGATTTATGGATCGGTTATAAGCGTCTAAGGCCTGTCCATTGGCGGTACAGAGACATCTGCGCCGGAATGAATATATTTCATGCCCATATCGGTAAATAAGGTGCGGTGTTGCGGGCCAGAAGAGGACGGCTGACCCGTCTCATACTCGGCATCGCCAGGATAGATTGCGGCCATTTGACCATTGGTTACTGCGAGCTTCGGCGTCACAGAAAAGTTCGTGCGCTGTGCCAAATCGAGACAGGCTGCCTCTACTGTTTGATAATGACTAAGCAGCAAAAGAGTCAGGAAGGCCGGCGGCATAAGATTGAGATCGCCCTGACTATGAAGCGCTAAAGCCTGTTCTGGACCCAGCCATTGATATTCATGAATCTCACCATTATCAATAGTAATCTCAGCATTGGGATCGTCCACTCGGGCAACAAAAAACCAGGTAGAAAAGCGTTTTTTCTCAGCTTCAGGCGTTGTCCAGTTACAGAAGTGCACCAGAGACTGTTTGGCAACCACCACACCGCATTCCTCCTGCACCTCTCTGATAGCGGCTACCTCTAGGGCCTGATACTGAGTTGGTGCGCGCTCTAACTCATCCTGATCAACTGCTCCTCCGGGAAATACCCAACTGCCTGCAGCAAATTTCAGTTTCGGATTGCGGCGCAGCAGCAGTGTCTCAAGGCCCTGCTCGGTATCGCGCAACAACACAACAGTGGCTGATAAACGAGCCTCTACTGGCAGATTATTCATAGTTACATCCTGGATAATAGTCTTCCATCCTAGGTAAAAACACAGACAAAAAAAAGCCCCGCATCAGCGGGGCTTTGATATTACTGACCGGTAGGTCTTACCCGTAGACGGGGAAGCGTCCGCAGACCTCAAGAACCTTGGCCTTAGTATCGGCAATAACCTGTTGAGAGTTATCTCCATCCAGACTATCCAATACATCACACATCCAATGGGTGAGCTGCACAGTCTCGTCTAAACCAAAACCGCGGGTCGTAATCGCCGGTGTACCCACGCGCAGACCAGAGGTCACAAATGGCGAGCGCGGGTCATTGGGTACCGCGTTTTTATTGACCGTGATAAACGCTTCGCCCAGAGCAGCATCGGCATCTTTACCTGTGTACTCCTTGCCAATCAGACTGACCAGCATCAGGTGATTCTCGGTACCGTTAGATACGATACTAAAGCCGCGCTCCATAAACGTCGCCGCCATAGCCTGAGCATTGGCAACCACCTGCTTTTGATAGGTGACAAACTCGTCGCTGGCCGCTTCCTTAAAGGCAACTGCCTTGGCCGCGATCACATGACAGAGGGGACCGCCCTGACTGCCAGGGAAAACCGCAGAGTTACACTTTTTGGCGATATCTTCGTCGTTGGTCAGAATAATGCCACCGCGAGGTCCGCGCAAAGTCTTGTGAGTAGTCGATGTCACCACATGGGCATGTGGCACTGGGCTTGGATAAACGCCCGCGGCAACCAGACCAGAAACATGGGCCATATCAACCAACAGATAGGCACCCACTTTGTCGGCAATTTCTCGGAAACGCGCCCAGTCCATAATGCCGGAGTAAGCTGAGAAACCGGCAATAATCATGGCAGGTTTATGCTCGAGAGCTAAGGCTTCAACCTGATCGTAGTCAATCAAACCCGTCTCAGCATTTAAACCATATTGAATAGGATTGTAGAGCTTGCCAGAAAAGTTGGGCTTGGCGCCGTGGGTCAGGTGACCACCATCAGCCAGGCTCATACCCAGAACGGTATCGCCACCCTTGATCAATGCCAAAAATACCGCACTGTTAGCCTGTGAGCCACTGTGAGGCTGGACATTGGCATACTCTGAACCATACAGGCTCTTGAGACGCTCAATCGCCAACTGCTCGGCCACATCTACATATTCGCAACCGCCGTAGTAACGCTTGCCCGGATAACCTTCAGCATATTTATTGGTCATCTTACCGCCCTGCGCTTCCATCACTGCCGGACTGGTGTAGTTCTCTGACGCAATTAACTCAATATGTTGTTCTTGCCGTTGATCTTCCTGCTGAATCGACTGCCATAATTCGGCATCAAACTTTGCAATTGTCTGGTCTTTATCAAACATGATTTAGGGGTTTCCTGAGCTTTAAAACGAATTGAATTTTCAGGATTGAATTCTACCTTAAACGCGCCGAATCTTACACCCCAAATAATATAGTTTTGCAGCAATTAGGCGATCGCGCAGAGTTTATTTTTCAAACAGCGCCATGGCTTCAATATGACTGGTGTGAGGGAACATATCCATGACCCCAGCCGCCGCAAGTTTGTAGCCCGCATCCGCCAAAACAGCCGCATCGCGGATCATGGTCGCTGGATGACAGGATATATAAATAACTTGCTTGGCCTGAGTCTTGGCAATCCAGGACATCACTCCAGCAGCACCATTGCGCGGCGGATCCAGCAATACTAGATCAGCTGGTTCCCTACTGCTGTAAGCACTGGTCAGGCCCACGGAGCGACTTAAATCTGCCACCGCAAACTCGGCATTGGTAATGTTGTTTATGCGCGCATTCTCCTCTGCACCCTTAACCAGTTCCGGCAGGCCCTCAATGCCGATTACAGTGCCGTAACGTTGCGCCAATGGCAGGGATAAGTTGCCCGTACCGCAGTAGAGATCGATCGCAGTACCTTTTTCAGTAATAGACTGGTCGGGGAGCAAGTCGAGCATCTGAGCAATCATCAGGCGATTGATCTCACCATTGACCTGAATAAACTGACCTGGCTCAAAGGTCAGGTGAATATCCGGATTGACCGAAAACGTCAAGGGATCCGTGCCTGAGTCGAGGCGGTTAAAGCGCGCCTGCTTGCCCGCCTTCCACCAAAGTTGGCCAGCACCGAACCCCATTTCCCGCAGTCCGTCGATAATCGGCGCCTGTTCCTCATCTGCAGGAAAGCGACTGGCCTCGACCGCGATAGCAAAGCTGTCATCCGCCGATACCAACTCAACTTCGAATACTCGAATAGCGGCAGGAAACAATTCCAACCACTGTGGCAACATAGTAATCACATCGGGTAGTGGCTCGCTGAGTACTGGACATTGGGTAATAGGCTCAATTCGCCGACTACCAGCATTGCGAAAACCGATTAAAAAGCGGCCATCTTTGGCTCTTTGCACTGCCAACCTGGCCCTGCGTCTGTAACCCCACTGAGGAGCACTTAAAGCGGGTAGTACTCGCTGTGGCGTCAGACCGCCGCGCTGCAAATTAGATAAAAGCTGCCGCTGTTTAAATTCAAGTTGTTGACGGTGATCAAGATGTTGCAAACTACAGCCACCACATCGGGAGAAATGTTTGCAGCCGGGGTCCACTCGGTACTCAGAGGCCGTGATAATCTCGGTGACGCGACCTTCATCATAGTTGCGCTTTTGATTGTTGCGCCGAAATGCCACTTTTTCAGTGGGCAGGGCGCCATCAATAAAACAGGTCTTGCCATTGATACGCCCAATACCGCGACCGTCATAACTGAGGTCGATAATCTCGCAGTTGAGGGTTTGCTTGTCGATCATGGTCTTACCTTGTTTTTTTATTGGGTACTGGTTGGATGATTATCAAATACAGGTTCGCTGTGTATTGGGCGCGATAGTAGCAGAACAACACAGCCAACCCGAGACATGAATCACAGCTTTGGTCAATTTTAAGCGCAAGACGACGGGCAAATAGTGCATAGGATGATCAGCTAGCAAAATCACTCGCAAAAGGAGAACTGATATGGACATGAGCAACACCTCAGAGCAATGGGGCTGGCTAAGTAAAATATTGCACTGGCTGACCGCTGTGCTTATTTTTATCCAGATACCGCTGGGCTTTTATGCAGAGAGCTTAAAGCTATCGCCTTTAAAAATGGATATCTTTGTCTGGCACAAGTCTGTTGGCATGCTGGTGTTTTTATTACTGATACTGCGCTTACTGTGGCGAATCAAAGGCACTATTCCCGACACAGTAAACGCCAGTCGAATACCGCAGTATCTCGCCCAAGGCGCCCATTACCTGCTCTATGGCCTGATGATACTGCTGCCAATCTCTGGCTGGATAACGTCCTCAGCGGCCAATATACCGATTAAACTCTTTTGGTTGATACCGCTACCGGCACTGGTTGGCCCAGACGATGCAGTAAAATCTCTGGCCGCCGAGGTCCATGAGATCTCTGTCTGTGTGCTATTGGCCGTTCTGGTCTTGCATATAGGCGCAGCGCTCCGTCATCATCTATTACTGCGCGACAATATTCTTAAACGAATGTGGTTTTAATACGCATCCAACAAGGAATCTACGGATGAAAACAATCAGTTATGCAGCGGCCTTACTGTGCTTATTAGGCTTCCCTGTTGCCTCGGCAACAGACTGGCAGTCAGACCCAGCCAATAGTCATCTAAACTTTGCACCCAGCTATGAGGGCATGCCTATCAATGGCGCCTTTAAGGAATTTTCAACGAGTTATCAAACTGATTCACAGGGTCAGCCAAACCGCTTGATTGTAAATATTGCCATCACCAGCGCTGATATGGGCAACAGTGATCTCAATGAAGCGATTGGCGCAATAGACTGGTTTAATATTAGCGACTTTCCTGAGGCACAATTTATCAGTGAAGAGTTTAGTGACAGTGGCAAAGAGACTTTTTTGGCTCGGGGAACTCTGCAGCTTAAAGGTTTTAAAAAAATCGTTACTGTGCCCTTTCGCTGGCAGGTCCTTTCTGACAGCAGCGCATCGATGACCGGAGAACTGGTATTGAGCCGCAGTGATTTTTCCATCGGCAGCGGTGAATGGGCCAGCGGTGAACAGATCGGTGTGGCGGTCAAAGTCTGGTTTGATGTGGCTTTTACAACCAAAAAACCTAATTTATGAAAAATTTAATCGCACTACTAACAAGCGTTATTTTTTTATCTAGCTGTGCGGTTCAACGCGACTATGCAGCCGGTCCAGATCAACCTTTTGACTTTCCCAACAGTCTCTATCTGCAGTCAGACCCAGATTTTGATCTGTATAAAGTCGACAGTGATTTATCCATAATTCTGATCCGCGCCTATCGTGGTGGTCTGATGGCAAAGCTTGGGCACGACCATGTTATTGCCAGTCAGAATATGCAGGGCTATATCCGTATTGATAAAAAAACGGGGGAATGTCGCGCTGACTTTTATGCCCCGCTAGAAAGCCTGGATGTCGATAATAAAATATTTAGGGCGGCAGAAAATCTAGATACCACACCGTCACCAGAAGATATTATCGGTACCAAAAAAAATATGCTAAAAAGCTTGGAGCAGACGAAATTTCCGTTTGCCCAACTGCACAGCAGCGACTGCTCTTTGGCAGATTCCATGGCGTCAACAGGCGTAGCACTCAGTGTTCATGGTGTCACGCGTGAACTGCAGTTAAAGATCAGTATCGAACCCTATACAGAGCAATCAATAAGAGTAAAAGGCGAATTTTCAATTCTGCAGACCGACTTTGGTATCAAGCCATTTTCCATTATGAATGGCTTGATAAAAGTACAGGACAGGCTCGATCTAAGCTATTCCATCAGTGCCACAAAGCTGGCTAATTAGGCGCAGAATATTTAGACACTTTATGCTCGTACATCAGCAGATCAGCCTGCTCTAAAAAGTCCTCTACCGAAGGGTAAGCATGATGATTGTAATCAACTAAACCATCGGAAAATGACAGCTAATATCTGCCGTCAGCTTTTTCATATTGCTGTTCAAGGGAGGCTGAAAATTTGGTGACAGTTTTTTTAGCGTGCTGACTAGAGGTACCGGTAAACAACACCACAAACTCATCGCCGCCAAGTCTTGCAACCACATCAGATGAACGAAATGCAGCGGCCAGCTGAGTGGAACAATCAACCAGCGCCCTATCCCCTTCGGCATGGCCATACTGATCTGTGATAATTTTAAAATTATTTAAATCAATAAAGGCCAATGTGGCTGGAATTTGGTTGCGTACGCACAGTGCGAGAATTTTATTGGCCACACCCATAAACCCTCTTCTATTTGTCAGGCAGGTCATTTCATCCAGTGTAGCCAACTGAACGGCAGTAAGCTCCTGTTCGACCATAGTGGCCAGATCCTTCAGTAGTTCATTGTCCTCTGGCGAGAAATCCCGCGGCTGGCGATCAATAATACATAGGGTTCCAATGCGACTGCCGTTGGCAACCTTAATAGGGCAATCGGCATAAAAGCGTATATGGGCTCTTGTAAAACCAATGGATTATCAGAAAAACGTTCATCTTTAGGCAAGTCTGCAATTACAAAAACATGATCGCCGAGAATGGCATGACCGCACAACGATATCTCACGCGGAGTCTCGCTAACATCCAAGCCGACACAGGATTTAAACCATTGACGTTTTTCGTCAACCAGACCGACTAAAGCGATGGGCACTTTAAACATGTGCCTGGCCATACGCGTCAGGCGATCAAAGCGCTCTTCGCCAAGGCTGTCGAGGACATCGAGCGAGCGCAATGTATTGAGGCGGAGAGTTTCATCGGTAGGGGTGGCTGGCGCTTTCATAGCCGTCCTCCAATGCAAAGAGCGGAAATTTCTGTCAGTGACATGGGCAGGGAAGAGGGAAAAAGTAAAACCATAAATAAGAAAAATTCCTTTTCTAAACAGCTCGGTTCCTTATATTTACAACAGCCCCACTGGCTGCTCTAAACCAAATAGTGCGCAGGGTGTTCACTGCAGGTGCAAATATTTAAATGACTACTGAGGAGTCTAGACCAAGTTGATAGATTTTTCTGATTCAGGTTATCTGAACGCTAACTGATTACCAGGCAATAGGCTTTCCGTCCCAGTCCAAATAAGAGAGCTGCCCGTCCACTTCCGCCCGATCCATAATGCCGACCAACCTGTCGGCGACAAAGGCAGTAGAAAATAGGTTTTCTTTGCGCACTGATGCCTGAAATGGCTTGGATAAGGGCGTGTCAGTCGTGCCCGGGTGAAAGGAGATCAATTTAACATTTTTGGCACGACGCGCATATTCCACCGCAAGGGTCTTAAGCATCATATTGAGTGCCGACTTTGACGTTCGATAGGCGTACCAGCCGCCCATTCGATTATCGCCGATACTGCCTACTCTGGCGCTGAGCGCAGCCACCACACAACGCCGCTTGCCGGCCAAAACTCTGTGTAAAAGTTTGAGCCACAGCGAGGGGATAACAGTGTTGGCATGAAATATCTCGTGCAGGGCATCGGCACTAATGTCTTCAAGGCGCTTCTCTGGCCAAATACTGTCGCTGTGCAGAACACCGTGGCAGATGCAAACTCGGCTCAATGTACCAGCATGAGGCGCCAACTGTGCCACAACATCGGCCATTGATTGTTCGCTGTAGTCACTTTGAATCCACAGCAATCGATTACTGGAAATCCAGTGGCCCGACAGGTCTTCAGTCTGGCTATTGCGACTCACCGCAATAATCTTATCAATGGAAGGATCAGTCAGCAGTCGGGCAACAATTGCTTGGCCCAACCCGCCACCGGCGCCTAATACCAGGGCGTTGCGCGGCTGCTCCTGAGTCATACTTTATCGGCTCCAATAGCGCAGGCATCACAGCGCTCCTGACCCGTTAGCAACCGAGAAATGCGATAGCGATGTTTGGCGAAAAACAGATAGCTGAGATCGGCGACCTGCTTGAAAAGCGGCCAGCGCAGTATGGCAACCCATTTACGCTTTCCAACCAGCGCCCATGCCTGATAGGTCACATCGAGGCCAAAAATAAGCTCACCATCGGCCAACTGACCGTGGAGTATGCGATCTGCCTCGCGTTGATCGATATGTGGAAACCGCGCCTCAAAATCAACCGCGAAAATATCTTCAAAGGCAATCTTACCGCTGGTATCTAAACTGTTGAGATGGCGCATCTCTGCTGCACAGAGAGGGCAGCCACCATCATAAAAAATAGTTAAGTCTGTCATGTTTACAGTTCCTGAATCATCATGAAAATAACCAAAATATGGCTCAGAGCAACGATTGCAGTGATCCATTGACGCATAAGCCAGTAGCGCCTATTACTCGCGACCTGCTGGCCATCGACCATGCGTTCGGCCCATAAAACAGCCAAAAACCCGGCTAACAGCAGATTCACCGCAAAGACAGTCATAATCGGCGCAATATAGATCATCAGCAGGCTGGCCCAAGCGCTCAGTGCCAGCAGATTACTCAATATAATCGCGGCAGCGGTTAGTCTGCTAGATGCAGAGGCACGAGCAACAGCCCATAGGGTGCCACATAAAAAACTGAGGATCACTGCGCTGTAGGCAATAAAGACATAGGGAGCATAGAGTCCAGCAACTGCTGTGCTCTGCAGTCCAGCACCTGAAGCAAATCCCTGCACCAGCAACAGCGCCAGGCCGATAAACGGCAGGGACCCAAGGAAACCCAGCGTCGATGGTAGGTCAAGGGAGGCTGATTGAAGCTGAGAGTCTTGCTGGGGCATGGCTAGTCACTATTTGTAGGGTCTTCAGAATACGAGCTGAATAACAGTTTGGATGCATAGCAGGCCTTTACTGATGAATCTAATCCAGATCTATTGGCGTATTTACTCCATTAAGTGCAAATGCGCTCAAACCTGTGATTTTGGTAAGTATTTATGCCCCAACAAGTTGGTCTGTTTCTGTTTAAAAATGATTTACGAGTTGATGATAATCCAGCGCTGGCAAGGGCCGCCGCTGAAGTAGATAAACTTATCTGTCTGTTTTGCCTCGAAGCGCAACAGCCGCAGTCAAACTTGCGCGCGCCGAGCAAATTATCGCCGCAGCGTCAGACTTTTCTGACTCAATCGCTATCCGATCTGCATGTCGGGCTTAGAAAGCACGGCCAGCGGCTCATTTTCAGCACCGAATCACCGCTCGACATTATTCCCCAGCTGATCACCCAACATAATATCAGCCAGATTTACTGCAGCGAAAACACCGGGGATTATGAGAACCAGCTGTGGCAATGTCTGGTCACTCGCTACCCTTTGATCAATTTTACCCGTACCGCCAGTCATACTCTTTTTGATCAGGGTGATCTGCCATTTCCGCTCGCCGAGCTGCCCGACAGCTTCTCTAAGTTCCGCAAGCAGGTTGAACGGCTGGATATCAAACCGCCGGTGCCCGCGCCAGCGCATCTACCACCAAGTCCGGAGCTTTCAGGGCGATGGCCTCAGATCCCCAATGTATCAAGCCATTCCCCGCTATTTAATGGCGGAGAGCGTCAGGGCCTCGCGCATTTAGAGCGCTACTTTGAGCGCAATCTGGCCAGTAGCTACAAAGAGACCCGCAATGGTCTCGACGGTATGGACTACTCGACCAAGTTTTCGCCATGGCTCGCCAATGGCAGTCTGTCTGCACGGCGCATTGTGTGGCGATTGCGCAACTACGAGCGCGATGTAGGAGCCAATGGGTCAACCTACTGGATTTACTTCGAACTTCTGTGGCGCGAATATTACCAGTGGTACGCTCACCGCCATGGCAAGCGACTATTCAACTTTAGCGGTATTAAAACCAGCAAACCTACAACCAGCTTCTACCCTGAGAGGTTCCAAAAATGGTGTAATGGCAATACCCCCTACCCCATCGTCAACGCCTGTATGAAACAGCTCAATAGCACGGGGTATATGAGCAACCGCGGACGCCAACTGGTGGCCAGTTGTTTTGTACACGAGCTGGGCCTCGACTGGCGTTATGGCGCTGCGTATATGGAACAACAGCTGGTTGATTACGACACGGCCTCCAACTGGGGCAATTGGCAGTATCTGGCGGGCGTCGGTGCAGACCCCCGCGGTCACCGTCGCTTTGATCTGGCCAAACAAACTAAGATCTATGACCCCAATCAGAAATTTATTAAACAATGGGGTGGCGATAACCATGACGGCGTTCTCGACTCTGTCGATGCTGCCGACTGGCCGGTGCATGGCGGCAAGGAGTCCGGGCAATGACTCAGTTTCACACCCTGAGACTTATTTTGGGTGATCAGTTGAATCGTCGGCACTCTTGGTATCATCAACAGGATGACGGAATTCTTTACCTAATCGCTGAATTACATCAGGAAACCCATTACGTAACCCATCATATCCAGAAACTGAGCGCTTTTTTTGCCGCCATGGAAGCCTTTGCCGCCTCATTGCGCAGCGAGCAGCATCAGGTTAGCTATTTAACGCTAGACGATAGTGCTCAATACGCGAGCCTGCCCAAGATGCTTGAGGCACTGTGCCAACAGCATGGCGTGCAGCAGTTCGAGTATCAGCAGCCGGACGAATACCGCCTGGCGCAACAGCTGCAGACGCTGGATATCGACGCGCAGGTGAGCTGCTTTAGTACTGAGCACTTTTTGCTGCCTCAGACTGAGATCGCGAACTATATCAACGCGGGCAAACACAATCGCATGGAATCGTTCTATCGTAAAATGCGTCTGCGCTTTGACGTGCTGATGGACGGCGTAAAACCCCAGGGCGAGCGCTGGAATTTCGACGGGGAGAACCGGCAGAAGCTAAAACCGGCCGATCTTGAACTGGTGCCTCAGCCGCTTCTGTTTGCCAACCCAGTTGATAAAATTCTGCAGCGTATCGAACATCACCAGGTCGCATCATTAGGCACCATGACCGAACAACTGCTGTGGCCAGTGGATGAACAGCAAAGCCTGCAGCTGCTGGAATTTTTCTGCCAATACTGCCTGCCTAATTTCGGTCGATTTCAAGATGCTATGACCGGTAAGGGCGAAAATCGCTGGAGTCTCTACCACTCGAGGATATCCTTTGCGCTCAACAGTAAAATCCTCCACCCAATGCAAGTCATTGAAGCTGCGCTAAGCCGTTTTAATGAAACCGATAGCCCGGTGGATTTAGCTCAAATTGAAGGCTTTATTCGCCAGATTTTGGGCTGGCGTGAATATGTGCGCGCTGTCTACTGGGCCAATATGCCCAACTATGCCGAGCGCAATGCGCTGGATGCGACGCGCGATCTGCCAGATTATTTCTGGACCGGCAACACCAAAATGGCCTGTATGAAGCAGGCTATTGACCAATCTCTGGACTATGCCTATGCCCACCATATACAGCGGCTAATGGTCACAGGTAACTTCGCTATGCTGGCCGGCATCGATCCCGCTCAGGTCGATAATTGGTATCTGGGTATCTATATTGATGCAGTTGAATGGGTCGAGATGCCAAATACGCGGGGCATGAGCCAGTTTGCCGACGGTGGCCTTATCGCTACCAAACCCTATGCCGCCAGTGGCAGTTATATCAATAAAATGAGTGATTATTGCAAGGATTGTCACTATAGCGTCAAAGAGCGATTTACCGAGCAGGCCTGTCCTTTTAATAGCCTTTACTGGCACTTTATGCAGCGCCACAGCGATAAGTTTTCCAAAAACCCACGCACTGCCATGGCTTACCGCAGCTGGGATAAGATGGACGGTGAAGTAAAGGAGGCACTGCTGGCGCGGGCCGATTATTACTTGGCAAATATCGAAAGCCTGTAAGCTAAATTAAACTGACTAATGCCTGCTTTTAAAGCGCAACTGCCGCTTTGAATTGCTAGCTAACTGACGTTGTTAGGCTCCAGTTAGCCTTTTCATATCAGGGCTGGCTGATATCGACTAGCGCATCAACAATCATTCCGTAGTTGCTGTAGAATTCTTTCGATGTCCCGTCCGCTAAGGTCACTGGTGTAGCGACATCGCCTTCAAGTTCAACCATTCCTATTGAATCTAAAAATACCGCCAGAGCAATACGAAAATCGATCGAACCCAACCAATTAATATATTTCAAAGCGCCCCAATTTTGTTTTGAATCACCCGTCGAGGAATATTTGGTAATGCGCGTAAAGACCAGATCATTGGCACGATCAATAAAAATATATTGGCCAAATTTACCAGAGGCATTAAAGATAAATGCGCGGTCATCATAGCGAGAAATCCACCAGTGCAGTGAATAGCCACGGTCCTGCGCAATGGTTGAACTATTTAGGCTATCCCAAACTTTGCTAAAGGTTTCGTCGACAAATTTCTCAGAGATAATTTGTTCGCCATTCCAGTTTCCACTGCGGGCAAATAGCAATCCAAAACGTGAATACTGCCTCGCAGTGGTATCCACACAGCAATAGGTTAAAGGTGTACCAGTAGCATCCTGCCAAAGGGTTACATCATCGAGCCCGATTTTATTAAAGATGCGCTCTCTCAATAAGGTATCTGCCGCGGTTCCTGTGGCCTGCAGCAGAATATCCGCGAGTAACATTGAGTTGACATTATTGTATTCAAACATCAGACCAGCCTCTTTCTCCACGCCTACGTTGCGTGCGTAATCAAGATGGTCAGAGGAGAAAAACATATTCTCATGTTCATGCTCAGGAAACTCCAAACCGCTGGTCATATCCAATAGATCTCGCAGGGTAATGTCTCTGCGTTCATCGTTGAAATAATCCAGGTATTTTGCAACGGGATCGTCAAGGCTGTCGATCTCGCCACGGTCAATGGAGATACCAATTAATGCCGCGTAAAAACTTTTAGCCATTGACCAGGAAGTTCCATATGAATCTTTGCTGTAACCATCGGCATATCGCTCGCCAACCAGCAATCCATCCTTAATTAAAACCACGCCCTGGGTGGCAGAATCTTCAAATGATAAATCAAACAACCTATCGATTTTAGCTTGATCAACCTGTGCATCAGCAGCCGAAGTTTCTTGCCATTCGCGGTCTGGATAGGCCTCTGAGCCCTGAGTATAAAGGTTTATCGAAAAACTTAAGGCAATGGACCCAAAGATCAAACTAGGCTTTAAAAAAATTTTCATCTTCCCTCAACTATTAATATTTTTGGGGATTAGACTACAGCGGATAACCCCGACTGTAAAACCACCCAGTAGTACGCAGGTTCAAATCTGGGTCGTTATTTAGAACAATCACAATGATTCAAACCCTAATTGATTTCGAGAATTCGTTGGTAAATGCGTCAATAATGCTGGATTCACAGGCATTTCTAGAAAAATTATTTGCACCGCCAAGCAAAAGCGATTAAGTTACGTATTCCAGTTTCGCCTTAAAATACGGCACTGGAACAGCTGTACGAGGAGTGTCGTATGTGAACTTCTAGCTAAACATGCTGACACTAATAATAAAAAAGCTTTAACAGTAGGGGTTACACATGACAAACAACTTAGCGTCCGGCGATTAC
>JAQWUP010000071.1 GCA_029242085.1 Porticoccaceae bacterium | reverse complement strand
ATCCATACCGCTATCAATCGCGGTGCGCACATACTCAATACCATCGGCAATGGTGTAGGCCAACTCCTGAACATTGGTCGCGCCGGCTTCCTGCATATGGTAGCCACTGATAGAGATGGAGTTAAACTTGGGCATATGCTCAGCGGTGTAACCAATAATATCTGAGACCACGCGCATCGACGGCGCCGGTGGGTAGATATAGGTGTTGCGCACCATAAACTCTTTCAAAATATCGTTTTGTAATGTGCCCGCCAGCTGCTCCGGCCCAACGCCCTGCTCTTCCGCCGCAACAATGTAGCTGGCCATAACCGGCAACACTGCACCGTTCATGGTCATGGACACAGACACCTTATCCAGAGGAATCTGGTCAAACAGAATTTTCATATCTTCAACAGAATCAATCGCCACCCCAGCTTTGCCCACATCGCCCACCACACGCGGGTGATCCGAGTCATAGCCACGGTGGGTCGGCAGATCAAAGGCCACCGACAAACCCTGCTGACCAGCAGCCAGGTTTTTGCGATAAAAAGCATTGGACTCCTCAGCGGTAGAAAAGCCGGCATACTGACGCACCGTCCAAGGCCGACCCGCATACATCGTAGCCTTGGGACCGCGTTTATAGGGCGCAAAACCCGGTAGGCTATCCATATGCTCCAGCCCGGCGGCATCTTCCGCTGTATATAACGGCTTAACCTCAATGCCCTCAGCGGTCTGCCACAGCAAATCATCTGGGGAAGCGCCTTTGCGCTCTTTGGTTGCCAGCTTTTCCCAATCAGCTATTTTCGTATTATCTGCCATCTCAACTCCGGCCTGATTCTCAATAGGTGCACTCTAGACTGCACGATGAACAGCACTATGCAGGACTCCTGATATAAATAGTAGGTCTATTTCTAACAAGAAAACTCACATATATTGCCAAATTACTTCCTCATAAAGCGTTTTAATGGTATAAATTGACCTTAAACTCACAAATTATCTCTTTTAAGGGCTAACGATGGCGACCATTTGTAACCACCATGTGATTAGCTGTATGCACGGGTTGAGAGAGAACAATCACCCCCAGCAGCAAGCATTAGAGCGCGCAGGCATAAACCCCGCCGTCATAAATAACAGTGGTCAACGAGTGCATACAGATCAGGTAGCGCGGCTATTTAAAACCGTGCAGGAAACACTAAATGATGAGTTTATGGGCTTTACCCAAACCAACTGCAAGGTGGGACTGTTCGCCACCATGGCCGAGTTGGTGAGCCATTGCAGTACATTGGGGGAGTTACTAGACAGGGCCGTGAATTTTTATAATCTGGTCAGCAATGATATTCCCATGAAGCTATCGCGTTCCCAGGACAATGCCGTTCTCAGCTTTCAAATGACTCAACCCCAATTCGACCCAGAGCACTTTATGGCTGAGTTCTGGCTAGTAATCTGGCACCGCTTCCCCAGCTGGTATATCGGCCAGCCCATTCGCTTGCAAGAGACCCACTTTACTTTCGGTGCACCAGAGCACCGCGATGAACTGCAGATTATGTTCCCCAGCAAAATGCACTTTAACCGCAGCGCCAACAGACTGATTTTTGATGCCCAGTATCTAGACAAACCCTTGGTTCGCTCAGATCAAGAACTGGAAACCTATGTGCAGAATGCACCGGCAGATGTGATGACTATCCCGGGATCAGATAGCACATTAGAGGCAAAGATAGAGCGGATTATTGGGCAACGCCATCCGGATAGACTGGTGTTTGCGCCGATTCATCAACTGGCAGAAGAGTTGGGGATTAGCAGTCAGACATTGCACAGACGGCTTAAGGAGAGTGCCACTAGTTATCAGAAGATAAAGGACAATTTAAGAAGGGAAGTCGCCATTCACAAGCTGGTGAATGAACGGCTTACTGTAGAGCAGGTATCGGAGATTGTGGGGTTTACGGAATCGCGATCATTTACTCGGGCGTTTAAGCATTGGACTGGGTTGACGCCGAGGGAGTACTGCAAGCGAGAAGCTTAGGCTCGGTTGAGCGCTGCCAAAACGAATAAAGAAACCTAAACATCCTCAACCAATGTAATCCTGCGCGTCACCGCCACTTTGGGTATGCGGATAAAACCAGAAGCCTGCGCAGAACCCTCAGTTTCGCCATCACCCAGATTAGGCGCTAACATCAAAACCTCATCCGTTTCTGCCACCAGCCAACCCAGCGACACGCACTCAATGCAGGTGACTTCTGCGGCGGTTTCTGTCTCAAAGCTTCCATCAGAAATACCCCCCTGCCCTAGCCAAATATGGGCTAACTCGTGAATTAATGTGAATAAACTGGCGCTTTTTATATCAGCGGTATTAATAAATATTAGCGGTGCTACAGGATCATCGATTGCAAATCCTCTGAATTCGTCGATAGACAGGGGACGATAATTACGAATAGTGCGCCGCTTCATAACAAGTATGCCAGCCGCTTCAATTCGCTTTACGAGCAACCTGAAATACTCGTCCTCGCCACATCTTTGCGGGTTCAGGCTAACACCCAGAGTGATGCGAATATCAGCTACAATTTCGTCAACAGGCGTCTCTAGATTAAACCGGCCAACAATAGGGTTTTTATCAACGCCTTGATCACGCAGGTGGTCCGCATACCAGTCCACTCGTTCGCGCATGGTTGTCACTAACTCCAGTAACTCGGGACTGGGTGCTGCCAGAGACTGACTGCCGATGGTGCGCAAATCAGGTAAATCCATGCCCACTTCTGGTGGCATTTGCAAAAACAAATAACCAAAAGGAATATGGAGTTTTTTGGCGATATTTTTAGCTTGATTAAAGGCTGGAGAAGCATTGCCCTGCTCCCAATCCTCAAGCTTTTGTTGGTATATATTAAGCTTTTCAGCCAAACCAGACAGGCTTAACTGAGATCTGTGTCTTGCCCAGTAAACGACGTCTGGGTTTATATTTGCATAACTTATGGACATTGGTCCGCCCAGTTTGCATTAGGCCAGCATTATTTTAAACGCTTTACTGCCACCCGATGGGACTCCACTGGCGAAGCTGTTAAAAACTTTAACATAGTATAGTAGGCATCACTTTAGTCTGCAGATATCCAGTTTGTAATATGGCTGGCCTGTTTGGGCCTATTTTAGGCTATCAAGCACCCGCCGCACTGCATCAAACATGCTTTCTATATCCTCTGGCTTAGAATTCAAAAACGGCGAAAACTGCAATATGTCCATGCCATTGCGAATCACGAGGTCTTGGTCCCAGAAGCAGTGCTTGTGGGCGTCCAAACCTCGGGTACCTGGGGCGCCGTCTCGGGGCGCTAACTCAATAGCTCCCATCAGACCAAAGTTGCGCACGTCGATAACTATGGGGTGGTCGTCAAACTGGTGTATGGCTTGGGCGAACATTGTTTCCAGTTCTCGGGACTGTTCAAAGCTGCCCTCTTCCTCATAGACTTCCAGAGTGGCCAAGCCAGCCGCGGCAGCTACGGGATGACCAGAATAGGTGTAGCCGTGGAACAGTTCTATGCCCTGCTCTGGGCCCTGCATAAAGGCTTGATAGATGCTGTCGGTGGCAAGCACTGCGCCCATGGGGATTACGCCATTGGTGAGGCCTTTGGCGGTGGTGATCAGGTCTGGGGTGACGCCAAAGCGCTGGGCGGCAAAAGGTGCGCCTACTCGGCCAAAGGCGGTGATCACTTCATCAAAAATTAGCAATATTCCGTGCTTGGTGCAGATTTCCCGCAGGCGCTCCAGGTAACCGACCGGTGGCGGCAAGATGCCTGTGGAGCCGGGCACGGGCTCGACGATAACGGCGGCGATGGTGCTGGCGTCATGCAGGGCCACCAATGTTTCTAACTCCTCTACTAAATGACTGCCCCATTGGGGCTGACCGTGATTAAAGGAGGCATGCTCTAAGTTATGGGTATGGGGCAAGTGATCCACGCCATTAATTAGGTTGGCGCTAAACATTTTGCGATTGGGGCCAATGCCACCTACGGAGATACCTCCGAAGTTCACCCCGTGGTAACCGCGCTGGCGGCCAATTAATCTGGTGCGGCTGGCATCGCCTTTTGCCCGGTGGTAGCCGAGGGCTATTTTTAATGCGGTGTCGACAGATTCGGAGCCTGAGTTGGTAAAGAAGGCGTGATCGAAACCTTCGGGGGCCAAGTTCGTCAGCTTGTCTGCCAGTTCAAACGCTTTGTTGTGGCCGAGCTGGAAGCCCATGCACAGGTCTAGTTCGCCTACCTGCTTTTGTACGGCTTCGACAATTTTGGGGTGGCAGTGGCCTATACCGGATGTCCAGAGACCTGAAAAACCATCGTAGATTTTGCGGCCATCGTTGCTGATGTAGTGGTGGCCCTGGGCGGAGGCGATTAACCGCGGGGTTTGTTTGAAGTCCCGGTTGGCGGTGAAGGGCATCCAGTAGGCGTCCATGGCTGTTTCTGAGGGTTTGTTTTTCATCGGTGGCTCAGTTTTTGGTTTGGTGGTTTTGTTAGAGAGATCCTTCGCTGCGCTCAGGATGACATTAAGGCGCATCAGGATGCCGGTGCCCGAGACATCCTGAGCGCAGCGAAGGATCTCTTTAATCAACACTGTAAAACCCAACCAGCATGTTAAACAACTAGTTACCCAGAAATTATTAACCCTCTGATTTTATTCACATTTATAGATTAAGTGTTTACTATACTAAACATTATTTTCTTTTTTAAGGTTTTACCCTATGGACAGCGAAACTGGACCCCGCCTACGGGAAATCCGCAGCAAAACAGGTCTGTCGCAGCGCCAGCTGGCGAAGGCTTCTGGTGTGGCCAACGCCACTATTTCTCAGATCGAATCTGGGGCGCTTAACCCTACGGTTGGCATGTTAAAGAAAGTGTTGGGGGGCATCCCTATAAGCCTCAGCGATTTCTTTGCCGATGACTTTAGTTTCACCGATCAGGTGTTTTTTAGTGCGGACAAACTATTACAGCTGGGTGAAGGTGGAGTATCTTATTTGCAGGTGGGCAACCATCTGCACAATAAATCTATCCAGATGATGAAGGAATGTTATCAGCCTGGGGCTCACACGGGGAAACATGCGATTCAGCACGAGGGCGAGGAATGTGGGATTATTCTGAGTGGCTCTCTAGAGGTGAAGGTGGGGGACGAAAAGAAGGTACTGAAGGCTGGAGATGCCTATTATTTTAAAAGCACTGTGCCCCATCATTTTAAAAATGTAGGGCGCGAGGCCTGTGAGTTAATTACTGCTTGCTCGCCGCCGAGTTTTTAATGCTTTGTGCTCCCTGTCTTACAAATAAAAACAGATAGGCGTGCCTCGCACTCTGCTTTGGTGGTCGCGAGAAGTGGCAAGGCAGTGATCAAGGTGTCATGTAATGGAAAGGCACTCATCAATTACACAAGGATGTAATATCATAGTTCAAAAAAAATCAGAGCAAAATGATGTTCTCTCTCTTTCTCGCCTTCTCGAAAACAGCTCTGTGCCTCTCAAACTGGTTACTGAAACCGGCTCCCGAAAAACTGGGGAAGTGTTTCTGGCCGAGGGCTCTGTACTGGCCGAAAAAAAATGCCATCGATATCTTCGTTTGCGGCTAGGCCTTTAATCAACTTTTAAAACTCTACTGGCTTTTTATCTCTGTAAGTTAGAGAGGCGCTGCCTGTATAAATCTTATTTATAAGGAGATACAAATATGTCTATTGAAAAAAAGATCAATCAAGTAAAAGACAATGCAGAACTTATTGCGCAGCTGGTTAAAGGGGGTCAGATTCCTCTGAAGATTGTGTCGGGCACACAGAGCACTGACTCAGAGCGCCTGTCCCCTGGTGCTTTGGTTGCTCATGAAGGCTCGACGGTAATCTTTGTCTGCGGCTAATGGTCGGTATTCAATAAAATCTGAATACTGGGCAGTGATACTGGACATCGCTTCCCAGTATTCTTCTAAGTTGTTGCACTCTTCACGATGCACTCTATTAAGGAGGATAGCCCGTTGAACTCACAACAGGAATTTACCGCAGTCGACAACCAGCACAGCTGGTGTCCCAAATTACGAGAAAATATCTGGCATATGCAGGCAGACGCCAAGGTAGATGACCCGGCTTTTCTAATCACCAGCAATGCTAAATATGAGCTACCTCCACAATATGTGCGAGGCTTTTTAACTATTCGGCCCTACTGCACGAGGCACAATTCAGTGGCCAAAATTGCCGAGCTAACTGAAACCAAGGCCGATGATCTAATGGCCTTTTTCAATACCTTTTCGAGCATTGACTTGCTCCATCCGGACAACTCGGCGGCAGTTCCTCTGGAGCCAGACCGAGTCATTCATTCCCTGAGTAATATCGTTGATATCTGGGCCGATGAATTACATGCGGTATATATCGCTAATGAGTTGGTACGCGGCGAAGGGTTGTCCAAGTCGATACTGATCGGCTGGATGATGGAGATGTATCATTATGTCAAAGACTTTCCAGCGGCGCTAAAAGCTGGCGCTGACGTGGCCGAGGGTCCATTAAAAAAAGTGCTGCAACGCTATGCCAGTGAAGAGCTAGGACATGAAATCTTTGTTTTAGAGACGCTTGAGAACCTGGGTGTCTGTGCCGATGAAGTGCGCTCCAGCGCGCCGTTAGTATCGACTCGCACTATCGGCCTGTTGTTGCGTGAATTGGTTACTCTGGAGCCAGCGGCAACGCTTCTCGCCGCAGCACTTTTAGAGGCAGCAGATTTTAATGAGCAAAATATTGGCCTGTACCAACAAAAGCTCAGTGAGCTATACGGTATTTCACCTGAGGCGCTGGCGCCCTACTTCAAACATCAGCAAATTGATTTTGAGCTGGGCCATCAACGGCTTTTGGCTGACAATCTGGCACTGATTGATATTGTTGAGCTAGACAGACTCGATGCGCTGATCAATAAGCTTCATGATTTAAAGCATGCCTTTGAACTGCAGAGTTTGGAAATAAAAGCTTACTATGGCGAACCTGCCAATGGTAAATATCTTCGTCGGCAGCCTATGACTTTTCATGGCATATAGGACTGGGGCGAAGCGAAAGATCTTGGGATATTTCGCTTCGCTCAATATGACAGGAGCTCAAGATGTCAGGGGGAGGCGGTGACTTGACGGGTGTCGCGTCACCTTAACTTACTGGATTTTGTAGGCGCTCACCGAGCCATTATTTGACTGCACGATCAGGCTATTGCCCACACTCAGCAGTGGTGCACTGACGCCACCACCGCCTACTTTAGTACGACCAACAAAATGTCCGTCGGTTGGGTGCAGCAGGTGTAGATAGCCTTCGGCATCAGCTACAGCAATGGTGCCTGCCAATTTTGCGGGACCGGTCAGGCGACGCAAAAATAACTGATCATTGCTCCACACCGGCTGGCCGCTACCCGCTTTGAATGCGCGCACTGTATCTTCGTCTTCGCTGACATAGACCTGTTCCTGACTATAGGCTGGGGCATGGTGTGATGAGCTATCTTGGAACCACAGACTTCTGCCGGTGCCGCGAGACAGTGCGCCGAGACGACCCTGATAGGTAACAGCGTAGATAACATCACCGACTAGCAGCGGTTCGCCATCGATATCGACCATGCGCTCGAGTTCGGTTCGACCCTTGGGCACTGCCAAACGAGATTCCCAGATCAATGAACCATTGTCTGGATTAAAGGCAACTAGCTTGCCGGTATCAAAACCAGACAGCACCATATTGCTGGTCACTATGGATTCACTGGTACCGCGCACACTTAAAATTGGCGCATCGCCATCGTGCTGCCATATCTCTTCGCCATTGCTGGCGTCCAGTGCGAAGAGTCTGTCATCGACGGTCTGCACTGCAACAATTTCGCCATTGGATTTAGGGCTTGAGATGACCTCGGAGCTCACTTGGCTGGTCCAGAGCACTGAACCATCATCGGCATCAAGAGCATAGACTTCACCGTCGATGGTACCGACCATAACCATGCCAGCGCCATAACCCACACCGCCGGATACAGAGACATCCAGTTTGACCTGCCAAACTTTTTTGCCATTGCCAATATTTAACGCCGTCACTGTGCCTTCATGATCGCCGGTAAAAATGCTGTCTGCATTGACCGTTGGGCGCAGACTATTGCGGTAGTCTTGGTTGGCGGATCCAATGCTTGTGGACCACTGGCGCTTGATTGAGACTTCCTGCTTAAACTTGACCAACTCTGCCGGGGTAATGGCAGCGTCGTCATCGTCGCCACCAAACCAGCTACAGCCGGTAACTAGCAATGAGGATAAAAGCGCAGTGACGAGTGACGAATATTTCATTCTGCCGCTCCTTCACTGTCTTCGCTCACCTCAACTGTGTCCACCTCAGGGGGGAGCACCTGGCTGATTTTAAGCTGCAGTATATTTTTAATCATTGGGTCCTGTGACGCATTGGATGCTATTGCAGATTCATAGGCTGTGAAGGCGGCTGCACTATTGTCTTGAAGTAAATAGAAGTCGCCTTTGGCTTCTTCATAGGAGGACTTCATCTCTGCGGCATCAATGCCCTGCACCATTTGTAATGCAGTATCGATATTGCCACGCGCCGCTTCGACACGCGCCAGACGCAGGCGGACTAGGCGTTCGGTGGCAGCCGCTGGATCATTATCAAGGGCCCATTGCAGTTCGCTGACGGCGGTATCCAAGTCATTGTTATCAACGGCCAGCTTGGCTTTTAACATGGCGGCAAACTGTGCATAGGCTGAGTTGCTGTGATTCTCTTTCAGATGCTCAGCCGCGGTATTGACCTCTGTCTGCTGATCGGCGCTGAGCCGTTCTCCCGGTGCATTCTCGGCTACGACGTCGATCATCTCTAAGTAGGCATTGGAGGCATGGTCTGTTTTCAGCTGCTGCTCTTGCTCCCAGTACTGCCAGCCAAAATAGCCGCCAACGACCAGGACCACGGCAACAACAGTTTGCATGCCGTTTTCTGCCCACCAACGTTTTACCGCTTCAATTTGTTCTTCTTCAGAAAGATGGTCTGCCACAGGTGTTCCTCAATCAGTAAAATATTGGATTAGAATATTGCGTTAAGTAGGTTGGCCAATTCTGTCTGGGCAACGCTTTGCTGGGGTTTTTCTTCGCGGAGAAATTTTACCCCTGCTGTTGCGGAGGCCACTTCATCTTCACCCAGTATTAGGGCGACTGCAGCTCCACTCTTATCTGCTTTCTTTATTTGCGATTTAAAACTGCCGCCACCGCAATGGCTTTCAATACGAATATTGGAGCACTGGCTGCGCAAATTGTCCGCTAAAATCAGGGCCTCGAGCTCAATATTTCCGACTGCTACTATATACAGGTCTACAGTCTGGCCGATACTATCGGGGACTACGCCCAACTCGTCAAGCAGCAACACCAGTCTTTCTACACCCATCGCAAAGCCTACGCCGGGGCAGGGTTTGCCGCCGAGCTGTTCCACCAGACCATCGTAGCGGCCGCCGGCACAGACGGTGCCCTGGGCACCCAGGCTGCTGGTCACCCATTCGAAGACGGTTTTAGAATAGTAGTCGAGGCCCCGGACCAGGCGCGGATTGATTGCATAGGTAATATTGGCGGCATCCAATACCGCGCATAGCTGCGCAAAATGATCGCGAGATTCCTGATCAATAAAGTCGGCCAGTTGAGGCGCATCATCAAGCAGTGCCTGAGTATCCTGATTCTTACTATCCAAAATACGCATGGGATTGGTCTGCAATCGGCGCTGGCTGTCTTCATCGAGCTGCTCTTGGCGCGCCATCAGATAATCGACCAGTGCTGCACGATAGGTCTTGCGATCAGCTGAGGTGCCGAGGCTATTAATTTGCAGACTGACGGCATGATCAATATTTAGGGTCTGCCACAGACGCGCAGTGATCAGCAACAATTCGGCATCGATATCCGGGCCGGCTAAACCAAAGGCCTCGACACCAATCTGGTGAAACTGGCGCAGGCGACCTCTCTGCGGGCGCTCATGACGAAACATTGGCCCGGTATACCAGAGACGCTGGGTCTGGTTGTGCAATAAACCATTTTGCGCACAGGCGCGAACACAGCCTGCTGTGCCCTCGGGCCGCAGGCTGAGGCTGTCGCCATTGCGATCATCGAAACTGTACATCTCTTTTTCGACTATATCGGTCACTTCGCCAACCGCTCGCTTAAACAGTTCGGTCTGTTCAAGTATTGGAAAACGAATTTCGCCATAGCTGTAACGGCTCAGTACCTCGGCAACAGTTCTCTCAAGATACTGCCAGGTCGCTGACTGCTCTGGGAGCAGGTCGTTCATGCCGCGAATGGATTGAAGTTTCATAACGCTGTAAATACTCTCTATGCTTTTGCAATTAAGTTTTCTGCATCTTTGGCCAGTTGACGCTCTTTGACTGCCGCTTTGGCACGAATCTGTGACTCTAAGTCGTCGACCAGGTTGTCGTTACTCAGCTTGTGGTCGGGCTCACCGTCGATATAGACCAGATTGGCGGGGGAGCCGCCGGTTAAACCAAAATCAGACTCTTTGGCTTCACCCGGTCCATTAACAATGCAGCCAATGATGGATACATCCATGGGCACGGTAATATCTTCCAGACGGTTTTCTAATTCATTGACGGTTTTGATCACATCAAAGTTCTGTCGTGAGCAGCTGGGGCAGGCGATAAAATTAATACCTTTGCTGCGTAGTCTTAAACTGCGCAACATATCCCAGGCCACCTTGGCCTCTTCGGCTGGGTCTGCGGCCAATGAGATTCGCACTGTGTCACCAATGCCATCCAGAAGTAGCGCTCCCAGACCAATAGCAGACTTAACGGTACCCGAACGCAGGCCACCGGCTTCGGTAATACCCAGGTGCAGGGGCTGTTCAATGCGGGTGGCAAGGTCGCGGTAGGCGGCGACCGCCATAAAAATATCTGAGGCCTTGACGCTGACTTTAAAATCTTGGAAATCATATTTGTCGAGCAGCTCGACATTGCGCATGGCGGATTCAACCATAGCCTCGGCCGTGGGTTCGCTGTATTTGCGCAGCAGATCTTTTCCCAGTGAGCCGGCATTGACGCCGATACGGATTGGGATATTGAGATCGCGGGCTTTGGCAATCACTTCACGAAGTCGATCTTCGCGGGTGATATTGCCCGGATTAATACGCAGACAGTCAACACCTAAATCAGCGACTCGCAGGGCGATATGGTGATCAAAATGAATATCGGCCACCAGCGGTACATCCACCAGTTTACGGATTTGGCCAAAGGCCTCGGCTTCTTCCAGGGAGGGTACGGACACTCGCACGATATCGGCGCCCGCTAACTGAATGCGTTTTATCTGTTCAACGGTGGCTGCCACATCTGCAGTGCTGGTATTGGTCATGCTCTGCACAGAAATAGGTGCGTCTCCACCGACGGGGACGTTGCCGACCATAATCTGTCGCGACTTGCGTCTTACTATTGGCGTTTCGCTAAACATTTAATCACTTACCGCTTTAACCATTTTTAGTACTCTAAATTTTCTTTTGAGTACGGAAATAAATTCTTTAATTGTAAGCCTCGACTGGAGGCTGCATCTTTATTACCAAACTGCTCTTCTAGTCGCACCGCCAGCCACAGACTTCTGGCGGTGGCCTGCGCTAAATAAGCATGCTGGTCCAGTGCGCGCTTGGCTCTGGGATAGCTCTGCTGCGCAAAATATATTTCCGCAGCATCCAAATAAGGCACTGCAAAGCGCGGTATTAACTGCGTTGCTCTTTCAAACGAGTCCAACGCTTGCTGCTGTTGGTTGAGCCTGTACTGACAGAGCCCCAGTATGTAAAAAGCCTGTGGGCGCCGCTCATAACTCAAATCCTCGCTGACCACTTTTATCTGCTTATGGGCATCTTCAAAACGGCCCTGATTAAATAAAAATGCGCCAAAGTTGTAACGCGCCATACTGTCGTTTCTATTACTGGCGAGTGCTTTGCGGTAATGGGTCTCCGCTAATTCTGTCTCCCGCTGGTAGAGCAGCGCGTAACCATTGTGCAATTGCGACATCTGAGCTCTGGTTGACCTCGAGTCAAACCTTGCTGCCTTGTCTAAATGCACTCTGGCCAGGTCACGATTTTTGTGCCTATATACTGCATGGCCAGCTTTATATGCTGTTGGTACGCCGCCTCGGGATCTGGTGCCTGTCTGGGTTTTGATGTTGTCGAAACACATCCAGATACCAGTACTGTCGAGGTCAATATTACTGCTGCTAATATTTTATTTAGAGTGTTTGTGGCCATTCCATGTCCCTCTCTAACTACTTGGTCTTTCCCTCTCCAACGGTCAGTCGATAATGCGTACCGGCTGCACCTCTTGTAAGCGTTTTTTGTAGCGTTCCTGGCGGCGAGTTTTATCGTTAACTTCACCGGCCAACTGGCCACAGGCTGCAGCGATATCGTCGCCGCGCGTGGTCCTAACCGTTACAGTGTAACCCTCCCCTGCCAGAATGTCCCTAAACCGATTTAGCGCTGTATTGGTGACTCTTTTGTACTCTGAGCCGGGAAATGGATTAAACGGAATCAGGTTTATTTTGCAGGGTAAGTCTTTTAATAACTGTGCCAGTTCGCGCGCATGCACAGTGCGATCGTTGACCTGATCCATCAAGGTGTATTCGACAGTGGCTTTGCGGCGATTATCCGGCATCTTGTCAATATAGTTGGCGGCGCTCTGAATAAACTGCTCAAGATTATATTTGCGGTTGATGGGCACCAGCTCATTGCGCAGCTTATCGTTGGGCGCATGCAATGAGATCGCCAGTGATACATCGCTGACCTCGGCAAGCTTATCCAAGGCCGGTACTACCCCTGCGGTGCTCAATGTCACGCGGCGCTTTGACAGGCCATAGGCATTGTCTTCGAGCATGATATTCATTGCATCGACCACATTGTCGAAGTTCATCAGTGGTTCGCCCATGCCCATCATCACCACATTGGTCACCCGGCGCGGCGCCTTGTGCTCAAACTGGCCAAAGGAATCGGCGGCGATCCATAGCTGGCCGATAATTTCGGCAGCGGTCAGGTCGCG
>JAQWUP010000032.1 GCA_029242085.1 Porticoccaceae bacterium | reverse complement strand
CTGCCCGATGAAAAATGGGGTGAGGCAGTAACCGCCATTGCTGTATTGGAAGAGGGTGCGGAGCTAACCCTGGAAAGTCTGCGTGACTTTGCAGTTGCGTCTCTGGCTCGTTACAAGCTGCCCAGCCAGTTGCGCTTTGTTGATATACTGCCAAGAAACCCGGCGGGTAAGGTGCAGAAGTTTAAGTTAAAAGAACAGTTTGACGTCTAAACTCTGTTGCTAAGAAAACAGCCCGTGCACAAACCAGCGCTGACTGCTGGTTTCTCTAAATAGCCAATAGCGTGCGCCGTTACTATCGCAAGCCAGATAGTAATCGCGCTGCTGTTCGGCTTGCCACCAGTTGCCACATAAGCGCTCGGGCCCGCTGATAATGGTTAGGGGTTGACGCCAGTACAGTTTTTTATTGCGCAGGTGCACTGGCGCTGGGTCGGTTAATAACCACAGGGGCTGAGGTGCTTTTAGTTTTTTATTAAGGCTTGTATTGCTGTGTTTGCCCGGTGTGGCCAAGGTGCTGGCCTGTTCTGGCAGATAGTCTTGATTGAGTATAGGTTGCGATAGGGCGTCTATGCCCAGCCGTGCATTCAGGCTATCAATCAATTCACAGGACTGTTGGGCGGTCTTCTGGTTATCGAATAAATCCAAATTAAACACACCCATGGGTGCTTCAATAAATTGATCCGCATAAAGAATAATTTGCTCAATACTGCGGGGCAGTTCTAAGCGCTCTAGTTGTAATCGACTCAGCATCAATAGGGTCGACCAGTTATTTTGACTGCCGGAGAGTTGTATCTGCATTTTCTGAGACTCTCCTATTAAAGGTTCAAAATGCCATTCAATCTCCCGGCAGTGACATTGCCGTGCCATCAGGTACTGACATAGATGCTGCAATAGCGTTTTCATGGGAAACAGCAAACTCTCTTTATTAAAAATGCCCTGGGGATTTTGGATAAGATCGCGAAAGCTATTGGCGGGTTGAAAGCGCGGCGCATTAAAAGGCTTTTCATTATTTAACTGGGCGATGGTAAGCATAAGTTCAGCGTTAAAACGACGGCTTAATGCGCTGCGGGGCAGAGCTAATAAATCGCCCACTGTGTTTAAGCCAAGCTGCTTAAAACTTTGCTGCTGTTTGCGATTGATTTCTAAGAGACTTAAATCTGCGTTGAGCAGGCGGCGCTGTATTTCTGTTTGATCCGGTAGCTGGGTTTCAAAATCAGGCCCGCAGAGTAGCTTTGCTGCCAGTGGGTTTTGGCCTATGCCATTAACGGCAGTAATGGATTGAGAGCGAAGTCTATAGTCCAGTTCTCGAAGTAGTGCATCGTAACCTTTAAATAATTTATAGCAGCCTGATATTTCTAACCACAGCCCTGAGCTGTGATTAGAAGGCACTGAGCTGTGATTAAGAGATCCAGAGTCAGTGAGAATAACCACCGGACTAAAGCTATAGGCAACCAGCGCCAACTGTTGCAGCAACTGCTGTTCCTGCTCAATCTGTCTGGACAATAGTTCAAGCTCTGGACACAGAGCCAGAGCAGTAGAGATAGAGAGGTCAGGCTCTATTCCCCAGGCCGCTGCCTGAGTATTGCAGCACAGTACCCGTTGAATATTCTTTTGTAGATTAATAATGGCGATGGGTTTTTGTGCCTGCTCTGTGGGCAACTGAGGCAATAATGCCTCAAGAGGCAGTAGAGGAAAGTGCAGGTACAGCCAAATATCTCGCTTTAACATCTAGTTGTTAAACTGTCGTACAGGGTAAGTTCGATGCCGATCTGCGGGCAATAGGGCGAGATTGGTTCTCTGGGTATTGGCTTCTCCCAACGATAGTTGCAACTGCGCGCCACCCGCTACACCACGCTGTTTGCGCACGTTTAATAACAGCTGGTTAATCTCTAAGCTCTGTAGTTCTAAACGCAGTGCCGCTGGCGAGGGCGCAGACATTGCGCTGGGGGCACTAAATAAAAATGCTGCATTGCCATTATCTGCCGCGGCCAGTTGCAGCTTGCGCAGATCGGCATAGCGGGGTGGTGGCTGCTTTGTCCAGGCCAGTAATAGGGCGCCACTGCGAATAGATTGCTCGGCAGCCCATAGCCATTCAGCGTGATTTTTACTGCGCACCACAAGCAGTTTATCCAAGGCAATATCCGCTGCCGCCAGACGCGGTGCATAGGGCTGATAGGGCGGGTCGAGCCAGACGCAGAGTTGATTGTTATCTGCGTAATATTTAATGGTCGGCAGCAATAGACTCAGTTCGCCAATGCCAGATTGCTGTGGCATAAGCTCGGTGAGAACCGAGATGGGCCAGCCACCCTGCAATAGCAGGTCCAAATTATTATGACCTGTAGTAATAGTGCGACGGGGTAGACGCTGGCTGCGGCCGCGCCAGGTATCTTGGCGGGAGAGTACTGTAGCTATATTGTTGGGCATTAAATTGAAGCTGCGTTACGAGTAAGACCTATTTCTTAACTACTGTTAATATATACAGTATTTGGCGTTGTGTCATCTGTTATAGAAAAATCTTGCGCAATGTTTATTTACTTCCTGTTGGGTATTCAAAACAACCGCTGTATGAGTCTATTCGCTGGTGGTACAGTAAAGCCTTACACAGCAGCCCAAACCTTTCATCTATGTCGACAACACCTAATCCAGCGCAGCTTATAGATCCCAATTGGACCGTTTATGCGGCGCCAATCAGCACGCTATTGCAGGTGAGTGAGCAGTTGGGTCTGGATACTGATGCGCTGCTTGTGGCCTCCGGTCTGGAAGCCTCGGAGTTAACGATTCCCGATCGTCGTTTTCCGGTGAACAACTATTTTAGATTATTTCAGCAGATGGCGGATGCGTCAGGTGACCCGGATATTGGTTTGACCGTGGGTCGTGTAACCTTTCTAAAAGGGCTTAATTTACAGCTGTATCTGTCTACGGTGTGTCAGTCTTTTCGCGACTATCTCAATCTGATCCCCAGTGCTCTGCGACTGCGAGGGGATATTGGTCAGATAACGGCCTATCGAGAGGGCAATCTGGTGGAGCTGCGCTGGGAGCCTCTATTAAGTCAAACCGGCCTTAGGCGCTATATCAGTGATGATATATTGGCGGCGTCGGCCGGTATCTTTGATTCTCTCTGTGTGATGCCGGTATCTGTGGTCAAGGTGAATTTTACCTATTCTCGGCCCCAGGATATGACTAGACTGGAGGATACATTTGGTCGCAATCTGGCTTTTGACCAGCCTTATAGCAGTCTCTTTTTTGAGCGCGAAGCCCTGGGGTTTCCGATGCTGAAACAGGACTATCAGGCGTGGGCCGATCAGGATAACCCATTTCGGGAGTTCTTTGAGGGCGATGACCCAGCCGATCAACTGCTGTCCAATCTAAGGCAATCTATTGTGCAGTACCTGCCTGAGGGTGAGGTAACTATCGATAAGCTGGCCAGCAAGCTTAATATCTCCCGGCGCACATTGCAGCGCAGGCTATCTGAGCGTGATACCAGTTTCTTGAATATCTTGCAGGAGGTGCGGTCTAAAGTCGCATTGCGTTATCTGTCCGATAAACGCCTGGGTATTACCGAAATAGCCTTTCTGTTGGGTTATGGTGATCAGGGCTCTTTCTCCAGCGCCTTTAAAAGCTGGCATGGGGTTTCGCCTCGAGATTACCGCCGCAAATAGTCCTGTCGGGTTGGCATTTATTCCCAACTCATTGGCGCTTATAAAGTTGCCAGTTGCATGTACTCAATCTACTATCTGTGCTCTAAATCCATATAACTATAACTACAGGTATTGCTATGTCACTAGATTTTGATAGCGCTCGTCTGCCTAATAAAAATCTCACCCCAGAGCACCATGAATGGCGGGCACAGCTGCGACGGTTTATCGATCGCGAAATTATGCCCTATGCGGAAGACTGGGATGAAAATGGCTCGATACCCGATGAACTGTGGACCAAATCAGCAGAGGTTGGCCTGCTGGGCATGGGTTACCCAGAGGAGTTTGGCGGAGTCACCGAAGGCATAGATATGTGGCACAGTATTATTGTCAATGAAGAGCTGGCCCGCGTTGCCGTGGGCGGTGTAGCTGCAACTCTGTTGGTGCATGGTATTGGCCTGCCACCCGTGATTAATTTTGGCAGCGACGAGATTAAACAGAGGGTGGCGCCGCCGGTACTGGCAGGTACCAAACGTATCTCACTGGCCATCACCGAACCCGGCGGTGGCTCCGATGTAGCCCAGCTGCAAACCACAGCTCGCCTGGATGGCGATCACTATATCGTCAATGGTTCAAAAACCTATATTACTGGTGGTATGAATGCTAACTGGTTTACCACTGCTGTGCGCACCGGTGCGGAGGGTTCGGCGGGTGTGTCTACCTTGCTGATTCCTTCCGATATAGAGGGCGTATCGCGCACAGCATTGGATAAAAAACAGGGCTGGTGGTGCTCAGATACAGCCACTATCTACTTCGATAATGTGCGCGTGCCTGTGGGCAACCTGCTGGGTCAGGAGAATAAGGGTTTTGCGGTTATTATGAATAACTTCAATTCCGAGCGCCTGGCTATGGCTGCAGCTATGGAGGCGCTTTCAAGGGTCTGTCTGGAAGATGCCGTGGCCTGGGCTCGAGAGCGTAAGACCTTCGGTCAGCGCCTTGCTGATCACCAAGTAATTCGCCATAAAATTGCCGAGATGAAACAGCGTATTAACGCCACTCAGGCCTATTTGCTGATGACCTGTGAACAGGTGCAGGAGGGCACTGAGAATGCTGGCGATATAGCGCTGTTGAAAGTGCAGTCGAGTCAAACTATGGAGTTCTGTGCCCGCGAGGCAATGCAGATTCTCGGTGGTATCGGCTATATGCGTGGCAGCCGCGTTGAGCGAATCTACCGCGAGGTGCGTGTTAATGCGATTGGTGGTGGCTCTGAAGAAATTATGCGCGATCTGGCCGTTCGCCAGTTTGGGCTCTGAGGTCAATAGGTTGGCTTAGGCTCGGCAATGCATTGTTCGAAACGGTTTTTCTGGGCTTCTAGATTGAGTTTAAAGGCAAGTTTTGAGACTTCAATAGCTTCCACTGAGGGCTTTGATTTCACTCTAGAGTTTTCCATAAGCCAAGAGCCAACTTCAAAGAAGTGCCATAGGGGCACAGTGCCTGAGACGCTGGGTTGAGGGAAAGGCGTTTTTGAATCTGTGGCCAGTTTGCGGATATTCTGACGTGAGCAGCCTACCAGGTTTGCAATATCTGATAACCCCACCATATCTGGCTTTACTTCGAGTAGTTGTGCGCCTGCAATGGCCATTGTTACCTGAGCGATTGAGCTTTGGATGGCCTGTTCAGCTGATTCGGCCAGCCGGTTGAAGTTAAGTGCAATTGATCCTTTAGCGCCAATACCGACCAGTGCATCATCGCAGCCCGCCTCAAATAACGGGTCAGTGCATTGTTCTACGCTTTTGTCTGACGCTAATATTGAGAAGGTCAGGGTGTAATCATAGGTTTTCATTTTTTCACCTTGTATAACTTAGTTATTGGGTAGATGCACCCATCAACTGATCTCTTTAACTGTTTCGCAAAGTTGCCAGGGTTTCGAGGAGTACTCCAAACAGAAATCTGCCAAAACATACCACAACTGCACTCAGGTTTATTCTTGGGGTAACGTATGATCGCCCATGCATGGCCACTTGCAACCTTTATCGTCCAGCCTTTTTCAAGTGCATGCTGGACTGCCTTATTTACGTCCTTGTTAGGGTGCTTCATTCCTTAAAGCCTCAATGTAAGTAATCCTAGTGAAGTATTTATTGATTGTCAAATGACAATCAATAAATACTGTTGATTAAACCAGAACTGAGTGAAGTGTAGCGTCTGCTTCGCAATAAAAAGGGTCAAAGCTATCAAAGCGAGCACGCCAATCAAAAACTATGCAGTTATCTCTTTTAATACCATGCCCTGCAGGGGCGGTATTCTCGGGGTGCTTTAAATATGGTGAGGGGGTTGTAGGTTGGTGATATTTGAGTGGGATGCTGTTTGGGGATGGCCTTGAGATCGGTCCCATGGCCATCCCCAAACAGCATCCGTCATTAGCGTGCCGCATCTAAGAAAAATAAAAATTACGCTATGACAACAAGGGCCCCAGTTTCATGGCAATGCCCATATCACCTTGAACCTTTAGCTTGCCGCTCATAAATGCCATGGTGCCATCGAGCTTGCCATCAGCCATGTCCATAAAATCAGCTAAGCTGATACCTATGGTGCAGGCTGCTTCTGCATCATCATTGCCAATCACATTGGGCACCTGCGATGCGTCTAAAACCAGAATGCCATCATCACCAAAATCAAACTTTAAGATTGAACCCAGCCCACAATCTTCCCCAACCTTTTCTTTTAAACCTGCAGTAACCGCTTCCAAAGACATAGCTATACCCTCTGTAATTATTTAAGTCCCCAAATGGCAGACTTATAGATGTTTTGACAGTTATACTGTAAAAACAATTAGTATCAAACTCAACATAAATATATTATTTCAAGTAGCAGGGGTTAAGCAAAACCCTCTGGCGCAGAAATAATAGCTTTGGTCATTTTTTACCCCCAACACTGCAATAGTGGATCAATAAAAATCGGCTCACAGCTAATAATAAAAATTAAGGGTCAGTATGGAAAAGCCACTAGAGCAACCGCAAGTATCACCAAAAGCCACAGGCATACTACTGTTTTTGCTGCTGCTCAATATACTTAATATGGTCGATCGGACCCTGATCACCAGCTTTGGCACTGCGATTATTACCGATCTTGGCCTCAGCGACTCCCAGTTTGGTCTGCTGACCGGCCCAATCTTTGTGTTCTTTTACTCCATTATGGGTCTGTTTATGGGCGCTCTGGCGGATCGCGTGCACAGGCCGCGCCTTATAGCAGCGGGCCTGGTGCTGTGGAGTGCTTTGACCGCAGTGTCAGGCCTTGCCAAAAACTTTGCCCAGATCGGCATAGCTCGATTGTTTATTGGTGTGGGTGAGTCGGCAATGGCGCCCTCTGCTATTTCCATGATCTCAGATCTATTTCCCAAAGCCAGAAGAGGTACAGCTACGGGCATCTATTATCTGGGTGTGCCCCTGGGAGCTGGAGCCAGCTTTATTGTTGCAGGCATACTCGGCCCCATGATTGGCTGGCGTAACTGCTTCTTGCTGCTGGGCGGGTTGGGGCTGGTTTTAGCGCTGGTACTGCTGTTGATAAAAGATCCAGAGCGGGGTGCAATGGAAGAAAAAGGCGGCGCCGCAGACCAGCAAGAGAGTCTGATCGGTGGCAACTGGCGGGGCATTGTCTCCGATGTTTTTGCGGTGGTGAAATCAACACCGGCGCTAGCCTGGACCATGATCGGAGCGGTGTTTTTGCATATACCGTTGGGCGCTGGGCAGTTTGCCATCGTCTGGCTTGAGCGTGAGAGGGGCTTTGGTCTAGGTGAAATCAGCGCTACTTACGGGCTAATCTATATAGTCTTTGGCACGGCTGGCACCTTTTTGGGTGGCATACTTAGCGACTGGTATCAGGCCAGATACAAAGGTGGCAGAGTACGATTTTTGGCCCTGTTAATGCTGGCAGTGACGCCATTATTGATTTCATTTCGCTTTGTAGATCCTTCATCGGTACTGTTCTATGTGGGCATGGCCGCAGGTATGTTTAGCGTAAGCTCTTTTTATGGCCCGGCATTTTCAACGGTGCAGGACCTGACCCCAGTGCGGCTGCGCGGGGTAATGACAGGATTGCTACTGGTGGCCTGTAATCTGCTTGGTCTGGGTATAGGCGCTATGATGACTGGTGTACTCAGCGATATGTTCTTCGCTAATGGTATTTTCGAGCCCCTTACCAAAGCCTTGTTGAGTGCCGATATCCTGTCTGCCGCTGCACCATTTAGCTTTATCGTGGCCTCTATCTATCTCGAAAAGATGAAGACCAGAGCCTAAATTGCCAATTTGGCCCGCCGCCCATGAGAGGCTAATTGGCATAGGCTCTTAAATTGCTGGCATAGAATCCAAAGAGTATTCCCAGCTAAATCAGTAGTATCTCCGTCCATAGTGACTTTTGGGAGAACATAGTCGATGGCAGAAAAAACCATTCGTATAGCTGGCGCCAGTGGCTTTTGGGGTGATGCAGCTCGCGCTACGCCGCAGTTGTTAAAAGACGGTAATCTGGACTTTATTGCCTACGACTATCTGGCCGAGATCACCATGTCGATTATGGCTCGCGCACGGGCTAAAAATCCCGACTATGGCTATGCGCTGGACTTTGTTACTGCCGCCATGAAACCCAATCTAAAAGAAATCGCCCGTCAGGGGGTCAAAATTGTTTCCAATGCCGGTGGAGTAAACCCTCAGGCCTGTGCCAATGCGCTGCGGGCTGTGATTGCCGAGATGGGTCTGGAGCTCAAGGTCGCCTGTGTGCTGGGTGACGATATGATCGATCATCGGGATGACTTAGCCGACCAGGGCTATACCGAGATGTTTACCGGCGCGGCTTTCCCCGCTGTAGATAAAATTGCCAGTATTAATACCTATCTGGGTGCTTTTCCTGTGGCTATGGCGTTGGATAAGGGTGCAGATATTGTGGTCACGGGCCGCAGTGTCGATAGTGCCGTTACTCTAGGCGCCTGTATCCATAGTTTTGGTTGGGGTCGGGATGATCTCGATCAGCTGGCCATGGGTTCATTGGCTGGCCATATTATTGAATGTGGCCCCCAGGCTACTGGCGGTAACTTTACTGACTGGGAAGATGTACACAGCTTGGAAACCATTGGTTATCCGATTGCCGAGTTGCGTGCCGATGGCAGCTTTGACTGCTCCAAGCCCGAGGGCACAGGCGGCCTGGTCACTCGTGCAACCATTGCCGAGCAGATGGTATATGAAATAGGTGACCCTCAAGCCTATATGTTGCCGGATGTGGTCTGCGATTTCTCCAATGTTGAGTTGGAGCAGGTGGGGGAAAATCTGGTGCGTGTCACTGGCGCCACTGGTTTGCCTGCTCCTGATACCTACAAAGTCTGCACCACCTATGCCGATGAATTTCGCGGTGGCACCAATATGACCTTTTATGGGGTGGATGCGGATCGCAAGGCGCAAAAATTGGCCGATGCGATCTTCGCGGCCTCCCGTCGCACCTTGCAACAGTTTGGCTTGGCAGATTTCAGTGAAACCAGTGTTGAACTGCTTGGCGCTGAGAGTCAGTACGGTAGCAATGCTCAGGTCAGTCACTGTCGAGAGCTGGTGATGAAAATTGCCGCCAAACATCCAGATGCCGCGGGAATTGGCATTATGCTCAAAGAAGCTGTGGGTCTGGGGCTGGCAACGCCGCCGGGACTCTCTGGTTTTGCTGGTGCACGGCCAAGCCCGTCGCCAGTGGTGCGGTTATTTTCCTTTGCACTAGCCAAGGGCACGGCCAAGATTCAGGTAGAGCTGGATGGGGCTATTTTTGATGTGCCGGATAGTCCGGGCGTTGCTCTGGACCGCGCTGCGCTTATTCGACCTGATATTCCACCAGCTCCTGCAGATGCCACAGTCTCTGTGCCACTGATAAAGCTGGCTTGGGGCCGCAGTGGTGACAAGGGCGACAGGGCTAATATAGGTATTATTGCTCGCCAGCCACAGTATCTGCCCTATATCTATGCCGCGCTTACAGAGCAGGCAGTGGCGGATCGCTTTGGGCACTTTATAAGTGCGGGGGCCACTGGTAGCAGTGGTGGATATGTCGAGCGCTATTTAATGCCTGGCACTGATGCAATTAACTTTTTGATTCACAATGTCTTGGGTGGCGGCGGCATGGCCAGTATTCGCAATGATGCTCAGGGTAAAGGCTATGCCCAGCTACTGTTGGATGCAGCGATCCCGGTTAGCGCTGAGATAGCCAGCCAACTAAAATAATAAGATCAATCTGGAGACACACCCATGGCAGTATTTGCCTCAAAGATTAATACCAGTTCTGAGACCTATTTAAGGCAGCGAGCAGAGATGCTTGAGCTAGTGGATAAGCTTACAGAGCTGAATAGTCGCGGTCGTGCTATCTCGGAAAAGCGCAAACCGCGCTTCGATAAGCGTGGCCAGTTGACGCCTAGAGAGCGACTGGCGCGACTGCTGGATCCCGGTATGCCATTTTTGGAGATTGGTAATCTGGCGGGCTATAAGCTGGATACCAAAGATGAGGCCAAGTCGATACCTGGTGGCACGGTGATTTCCGGTATTGGTTTTATCTCTGGGGTGCGCTGCTGTGTGGTGGTGGACGATAGCGGTATTCTGGCGGGCTCATTGACTCTGGCCGGTGGTTACCGTATTGCCCGGGCCCAGCAGATTTCGCTTGAGCAAAGGTTGCCCTTTGTACATCTGGTAGAGAGTGCCGGGGGCGACTTAATGAATTACACCGTTGAGAACTTTGCTGAAGGCGGTGATTTATTTGGTGCGCTGGCCAAACTGAGTAAGGAGGGTATTCCGGTAATCTCTATTTTGCATGGTTCCTCTACCGCTGGTGGCGCCTATATGCCGGGCCTAAGTGACTATGTGATTGCGGTTAAAGGCACAGGTCGGGCCTTTTTGGCAGGTCCGCCACTGCTTAAAGCGGCTACGGGAGAGATAGCCACAGAAGAAGAGCTGGGTGGCTCGGAGATGCATGCCACCACCTCTGGTCTGGCGGAATATCTGGCAGAAAATGATGGCCATGGCATTCAGATTTGCCGCGAAGTGGTGGCCCGGTTGCAATGGAATGATAGCTGCCAGCTGCCCAAGGCTCGGGCATTTGCAGAACCTATTTACGATCCAGATGAGCTAGCCGGGGTAATTCCCGTGGATTACCGCACCCCTTATGATATGCGCGAGCTGGTGGCCCGAGTGGTGGATGGTTCCGATTTTCTCGATTTTAAACCGCGCTTTGGTGTGTCCACAGTCTGCATACAGGCGAAAATCTTTGGTCAGGCGGTGGGTATTATTGGCAATAATGGTCCCATTGACCCTCAGGGTGCCAACAAGGCTACCCAGTTTTTACAGCTTTTAGATCAGGCCGATATTCCCGCGCTGTTTTTCCAAAATACCACCGGCTATATCGTCGGCACCAAGTCTGAACAGGCGGGCATGATTAAACATGGCTCGAAAATGATTCAGGCGGTGCGCAATATTGAAGTACCGCGCATCACCTTTATGACTGGTGCCAGCTTTGGTGCCGGTAACTACGGCATGTGCGGTCGCGGCTATGATCCGGATTTTCTGTATACCTTTCCCAATGCCAAAATGGGTGTAATGGGCGGTGAGCAGGCGGCTAAAACTATGTCTATGGTGGCTCGGGGCAAGGCCGCAGCCATGGGTGTTGAGCCTGACGAAGAGGCGCTGGCGGCTCAGGAGAAGGGCTTGGCCCATATCTTTGACTCCCAGTCCGATGCGTTTTATACCTCTGGCCATTTATTGGATGACGGCATGATTGATCCACGCAATATGCGCAAGACCCTGGGTATGCTGCTGGAGACTGTTCGCGAAGCCCGCGGCAGAACCGTGCGCCCCAATAGCTTTGGCAT
>JAQWUP010000016.1 GCA_029242085.1 Porticoccaceae bacterium | reverse complement strand
CGCTTCATGCGCTCAGGATTCTCAATAGTGGTTTTCCATTCACATTGATAGGTGCCCACAATATTGTCCATCTGTGCGTCGAGTTCGGCGGCGATACCCAGAGAATCTTCAATCACTACCTGCTGGAGATACTCCAGACCCCCTTCCAGATTGCTCATCCATACCGAGGTGCGCTGCAGTCGATCAGCAGTGCGCACATAGAACATCAGGAAGCGATCGATATATTTGATCAGAGTTTCATCATCCAGATCTGTGGCAAACAATTCGCCGTGGCGTGGTTTCATACCCCCGTTGCCACCAACAAATAGATTCCAGCCGTTTTCTGTGGCGATCACACCAAAGTCTTTGGACTGGGCCTCGGCACATTCTCTGGTACAACCAGATACCGCAGACTTAAATTTGTGCGGCGCGCGCAAACCTTTGTAGCGGTTTTCTATATAGAGGGCCATCGCCACACTGTCTTGCACACCGTATCTGCACCAGGTGCTGCCGACACAGGATTTCACCGTGCGCAGCGCCTTGCCGTAGGCATGACCAGTTTCAAAACCGGCCTCGACCAGCTCTTTCCAAATGGCAGGCAGGTGCTGGACTCGTGCACCAAATAAATCAATGCGCTGGCCACCGGTAATCTTGGTATAGAGATTGTATTTTTTGGCCACCTCACCCAACACAATTAATTTGTCTGGGGTGATCTCGCCTCCGGCAATCCGTGGCACCACGGAGTAGGTACCGTTCTTTTGCATATTGGCCAGGAAGGTGTCATTGGTGTCCTGCAAACCCACATGCTTTTCATCCAGCACATAGTCATTCCACAATGAGGCTAAAATAGAACCGGCGGCAGGTTTACAGATATCACAGCCGCGGCCACTGCCATGCTTCTCGAGCAACTCCTCAAAGGTTTTAATGCTGCCTACTTTAATCAAGTGAAATAATTCCTGACGGGTGTAGGCAAAGTGCTCGCAGATAGACTTATCCACTTCCAGTCCACGGGTCTCAAGCTGGTCATCAACAATATTTTTCAGCAGCGCGGCACAGCCACCACAGCCAGTGCTGGCTTTGGTTTCACCTTTAATATCGCCCAGAGAGTAAAATCCAGCGTCCATGGCATCGACAATGTCACCCTTGGTGACATTGTGGCAGGAGCAGATAGTTGCTGTGGCAGGCAGTGCAGCCGCACCCAGAGCAGGTGCTTCACCAGCATTGTAGGGTAGAATTAAGGTTTCAGGATCCGCCGGTAGATCAATGCCATTTAAGAAGTACTGCAGCAATGTGTCGTAGTCGGAGCAGTCGCCCACGAGTACGGCACCAAGTAACTTCTTGCCATCGGCACTGACAATTAATCGCTTGTAAACTTCAATGCGTTCATCACTAAAGGTGTAGGCAATAGAGCCCTCTTCGCGACCATGGGCATCACCGATAGAACCCACATCAACACCCAGCAGTTTGAGCTTGGTACTCATATCTGCGCCCTGGAAAGACTGCTTATCATCAGTCAACTGACTGACTGCTGCTTCGGCCATACGGTAGCCCGGCGCCACCAAACCGAAGATGCGACCGCCAAACAGTGCGCATTCACCAATGGCAAAAATATCCGAGTCGCTGGTTTTGCAATGGTAGTCAATTTCAATACCACCGCGCTCACCCAGGGTTAACCCAGAATCGCGGGCAAGCTGATCATAGGGGCGAATACCGGCACTAAACACAATCATATCTGTAGCCAGAGAGCCGCCGTCGGCAAACTTCATCAACAGCCGGGCATCGCCATCATCGCTGGCTTCAATAACTTCAGTGGCTTTGCTGGTGTGCACTTTTACGCCCAGGGCTTCGATCTTACGGCGCAACATGCCACTGCCGCCAGCATCCAACTGCACGCCCATCAGCCCCGGTGCAAATTCAACCACATGAGTTTCCAGTCCGAGATTTTGAACCGCGTTGGCGGCCTCGAGACCCAGCAGGCCACCACCCACTACGACACCGACTTTTGCACCCTCTGCCTGCGCCTTAATATTGCCCAGATCGTCAATGGTGCGATAGACCACACAGGGGTCCTGATCATTGCCGGGAACCGGTGGCACAAAGGGATAGGAACCGGTTGCCAAGACTAATTTGTCGTAGGAAAAACTACGGCCCGTTTGCGTAATTACCGTTTTATTGTCGCGATCAATCTGCGCTACTGGGTCGCCAAAGTGAGCGTCAACGCCAATCTCAACATAGTGTTCTCTGGTGGTCAGAGCCAAATCTTCTGGCGATCGACCGGCAAAATATTCAGATAGATGGACGCGATCATAGGCGGGTCTGGTCTCGCCGCCAATCACCGTAATCTGAGCTTCAATAGATGAGGCCACCAGCTGTTCAATATAATGGTGACCGACCATGCCGTTTCCGACTACAACAACTTTTAACATTCTATAGTTTCCTTAAATCAGATTTAATTTTTATGCTGCTTTAGCAGCCGGATTCTTCTGCTTCTCGTAGAGAAAGCGCAGTACCTGTTGGCGGTAATTATTAAAATCCGGATCATCAGCCAACACCACGCGGTCGCGGGGTCGGGGTAATTCAATCGCCAACACCTCGCCAATAGAAGCGGCAGGGCCATTGGTCATCATGACAATGCGGTCGGACAGCAGCACAGCTTCGTCCACATCATGGGTAATCATGATCACGGTGTTACCCAGCTGCTGTTGAATATCCATCAATGAGTCTTGCAGATGAGCGCGAGTCAGTGCGTCCAGCGCGCCAAAGGGTTCATCCATTAACAGCACCTTGGGCTGCATGGCCAGACAGCGGGCAATGCCCACTCGCTGCTTCATGCCACCGGATAGTTCGCTAGGTAATTTATGTAGGGCGTGATCCATATGCACCAGCGATAAATTATGTTCGATCCAATCGCGCATCTCGGCTTTGGTTTTGCTTTTCTTAAAAACGCATTTCACCGCCAACTCAACATTTTGATAGACCGTAAGCCAGGGCAGCAGCGCATGATTTTGGAATACCACAGCGCGGTCCGGGCCCGGCTCATCCACTTCGCGGCCCTCCAAAATCACACCTCCCTCAGTGGCCGCATAGAGACCTGCGACAATATTCAGCACCGTGGACTTGCCACAACCGGAATGCCCAATCAGCGAGATAAACTCACCCTTGGCAATACTTAAATTGACATTTTGCAGTGCTCGAAATGGTTCACCCTCAGTGGGGAATTCGATACCTACCTGACTGATTTCTAGATAATTATTTTTCATTGTCGAGTCCGTCCTATTAACGCAGTATTGCTTGCTTGTCCCAGGACACGCGCTTCTGCACGGTCAGCATCAAGCTGTCTAAAATAAATCCAATCACACCAATAACCAGCACTGCAGCCATAATACGACCCAGTGAATTGGAGGAACCATTTTGAAATTCGTCCCAGATAAATTTGCCAAGCCCTGGATTCTGGGCCAGCATCTCGGCGGCAATTAACACCATCCAGCCAGTAGCCAGAGACAGGCGCAGTCCGGTAAAAATCATCGGAATAGCTGAGGGAATAACAATCTTGCGAATATGCACCGCGGTACTCAGCTGTAACACTCGGCTGACATTGATTAGATCGCGATCGATACTGGCCACACCGACAATGGTGTTGACCACGGTTGGCCACAGGCAACAGAGTGCCACCGTAAACGCGGAGGTTAAAAAGGCTTTTTCAAAAAATGGGTCGTCGCTGACATAGAGTGCCGACACCACCATGGTCACCAGCGGTAACCAGGCTAGGGGGGAAACAGGTTTAAAGGTCTGGATAATTGGATTGACACAGCGATAGACCGTTTCGCTGAGTCCGCAAATAATACCCAGAGGCACAGCGACTAATGTTGCAACCATAAAACCAAAGGCGACAGTCAACAGGCTGGTGCCTATCTGATCGACAAAGGTTGCCTTGCCTGTATAGGCGCGAATCTTAACCACTGCATCGGGATTTTTAGCCAGCTTTTTGGCATTGCGCTGTTGTTGGCGCTCATAGAATGAGGCCTCCTTGCCGCGTTCCCGCTGATGTTCTGCGAGCAGAGTATTAGACTGTTCCCAGACCTGATTGGGGCCAGGAAACTGTCCGAGCGAAGTAATAATATTGTTAGCCACCAGTTGCCATAGCAATAAAAAAACTAAAATTCCGAACCCCGGCAGAGCCAGTGTTTTAATTGTTTTATCGATTAGCAGGCGCAGATTGGCAAAGGTCAGTAATGCACTGCACTGAGCAATTTTAGGCATGATGGGTATAGCTTTCATTTTTTCTTTCCTTGGTTTAAAAATCGGCTGACTCCGAAGAGCCAGCCGGGTCTTGCTTGGGAGTAAATAATTACCGTTACTAGAGCACTTCGTCTTTCAGGCCGATCGGGAATTTCTTCAGATAGGCATTGGGCTTGGAACCGTCGTAAACGATGTCGTCGATAAAGTGCTTTTGCGGCGCTCGGAAACCAGACTCAGTACTAAAGGCGGGGAAGTCTGCCGGGCTGACCAGCTCTTCTTCGATTAACTCTTTGGCTGCGATTTCGTAGATATCTGGGCGGTATACAGATTTGGCAACGTCGAAGTACCAGTCATCGGATTTCGGCTCAGAGATCTGCCCCCAGCGACGCATCTGGGTCAGGTACCAAACTGCATCTGAGTAGTAGGGGAAGGTCGCGTTGTAGCGGAAGAAGACATTGAAGTCGGGCACGGCACGTTTGTCACCTTTCTCATACTCAAAGGTTCCGGTCATACTGTTGGCGATAACATCGTAGTCTGCACCCACATATTCACTGCGCGACAAAATCTCTACGGCTGCGGGACGGTTGGCATTGTCATTCTCATCCAACCACTGGGCGGCACGAATCAGTGCCTTCACGACACGGGCTGTGGTGTTGGGGTACTTCTCGGTAAATTCCTTGGTCATACCAAATACTTTCTCTGGGTTGTTCTTCCAGATTTCGTAATCGGTGATAACTGGCACACCAATGCCTTTAAATACCGCCTGCTGGTTCCAGGGCTCACCGACGCAGTAACCGTAAATAGTGCCGGCTTCCAGCGTTGAGGGCATCTGCGGTGGTGGTGTCACAGAGAGCAGCGCCTGGGCATCCAATGTGCCGCTGGTATCACCTTTATGAGGTGCGTAGAAGCCGGGGTGAATATCACCGGCGGCCAGCCAGTAGCGCAGTTCATAGTTGTGGGTAGATACAGGAAATACCATGCCCATTTTGAATGGCTTGCCCGCATCGGCAAAGCTATCGACAACAGGCTTCAGCGCATCGGCTTTAATTGGGTGAACCGGCTTGCCATTTTCGTGGGGGATGTTTTTTTTCATCTCCGCCCAGATATCATTCGAGACAGTAATACCGTTGCCATTTAAATCCATACTAAACGGGGTGACAATATGCGCCTTGGTGCCGTAACCAATCGTGGCCGCCAGAGGCTGGCCCGCTAGCATATGAGCGCCATCAAGTTTGCCGTCGATAACGCCATCGAGCAGTACTTTCCAGTTGGCCTGGGCTTCAATGGTGACGTACAGGCCCTCGTCTTCGAAGTAGCCGTTTTCATAGGCCACTGCGATTGGCGCCATATCAGTCAGCTTGATAAAACCAAATTTAAGTTCGTCTTTTTCCGGCTCGCCCAACTCGGCTTGGGCGCAAAACGCGCTGAATAAAAGAGCAATAGCGCTGACCGATTTGGTCAAAATATGGGCCGCGGATTTAACACGGTGATGTGCGGTGGTGATGGGGATCATAAGTAATGTACCTCGAAGGTGTGATCAAAAAAAATGCAAAAAAAAACCCACCTGCAGGGTATCTGTTGATACCTCTGAGGTGGGCATCGTTACCCTGCTGCTGCCCATTGCTCGGGCAAATCAGCGCTCTATCTAAAACTATTCAAGATATATGCCAAGTTTTTAGAAGTGCTGAAAATAGATAAATTTCGCTCTATTTCATCGATCTAGGTTTAAAAAGGCGGCATATTGCTCAGCAATTGAAAGTTACCCGACGACTGAGCAAAACTGCTGTGCACCTATGTGGTGCGCCAGCATTGGTAATGCTCCATCGCTTTGCACAGTCGTTGGGCTTTTGTTGTCCGCCGCCTAGGCGCGGTAGTCTGTGGTGGGACAGTCTAAATTGAGAAGCTGCGCCGCTTCGCGATACAGATCAGTGCGGAAACAACGCTGCACCAGTGAGCGGGTTTTTTCAGGATTGATCTGTGCACCCAGCAAATGGGTGAATTGCTGGATCATAGATTCGGCATCAGAGCGCCAGGGAAATCCGGCATTGAGATGATTGAAGACATGGAAATCAATCTGTTCCGACAGATCATGTGCACGCTGGTGGAATAGCTGTCCAGTCAGGGATGGGCGAAGATATTCCGCAGGAAGATCGAGATAGCTAGGCTGAGAGAGAATCTCAATAACCTGCTCTCGGTTTTCCATATTGGCGATCCAGCGACATGCTTCCATTAATGCCAGACGCAGACGCAGATGGCTGCCGGGATTACTGCTGTGCCAAGCTTCGGTTACCGCCAATACTTTTTCTGGTGCGCCATTCCACAGCCTAACGCCTGTGGTGGCAAGAACCCCTGCGCCATATTCAACGGCAATGCTATTCCACGGCTCACCCACGCAAAATCCATCGATAACGCCCTGGGCGAGACTGTCGACCATCTGCTCTGGTGGCAACACAATAATGCGCGCATCCTGATCTGGATTTATACCACCTTGCTCCAACCATCGACGCAACAGTAATGTATGGGTAGAAAAATTATGTACGCTGGCAAAGGTCAGCTGACGCTGCGTTATATCTATTTCGGCCTTGAGCGCACGGGCGGTGACAAGGGGGTCATAGAGATCTGCGCTGGCATCGATCTGCAATTTATTCCACAGCGACGAAGACAGTGTAATACCGTTGCCATTTAATGACAGTACTAGCCCAGTGATAATTGGCGCTCTAATACCTGCAGCACCAAGAGTGGTGGCCATTCCCATCGGCGCCAGCATCTGGCTGGCATCAAAGGCACCAGCGATCATTTTGTCGCGGATATTGGCCCAGGACACCTCTCTGTGCAGCCTGACATCAAGTCCGTAATCACTGTATAAGCCCAATTCTTGGGCGAGGATAATAGGCGCGCTGTCGCTGAGTCTCATATAGCCAAGATTGATATCGGCACGCTCAGCTGGGGGAAGTTTATTAACAATAGTTCGATTCATATCTGCATCTTATTTTATTTATTTTTATCCAGAATGGTGACAACCGATAGCGCTGCCTGCTGCAGGCTCTGGTTACTGTCCATCGACAGGCTGCGCAACTGTTGATGAGCCTCCTGCTCGGTAAATTTATGCTGTTTAATTAACAGGCTCTTTGCTTTATCAATGACTGACAAGCTCTCTAGGCGATCTCTAGTAGTATCCAGCGCCTGACGCAGTGACTGAAAGGATTTAAACTGCGCTATGGCTACATCAATAACCGGCTTTACGCGCTGGGCATCAAAGCTTCCCATAAGATAGGCAGTGACGCCTGCATCTACAGCTTCTTCAATAAAGCCCGGATCTTCCTCTTCGGAAAACATCACCACAGGGGTCGGGTTGTGAGCATTGATCACAGAGAGACTTTCCAGCACATCGCGACCGGGAGATTGCAAATCAATCAGAATAATATCCGGCCGATGCTGTTCAATTTGAAATAACAAACCGGATGCGGTGGGCAATCTTGAGACGATATCGTAACCGGCAGCCACAAGATGGCTGTCGACTATAGCGGCTCGCTCTGGCAGATCATCTACCAGCATAACGCGCACTGACTGTGGAGAAGATGGGGTCATTTAACTACTAGGTTATTGGCAACAAGCTTGGGCGGCCGCATTATACGACTGCCCAAGCTCTTTACCAGCCTGATGGTAAAGATTTTAAATTAATATTTTGCACTGATGGTAAACCACAATTTATCTGTGTCTGATGCATGGGTCTCAGCATCATAGGATGCGTACTTAAGCTGCACGGATAGACCCTTTTTAATTGGGTATGTGGCAACAACATCCAACTCAGAGCCTAAATCTGCGCCCCCAAAATCTGCGCTGTAGTCATGGTAGACAACAGCAACCTTGGCGGATCCCAACTTTCCAGATAACTTCAAGTAGGTATCTTCAACACCATTGGCGGGCGTGCCGAGAAACTTATCGGCCCAACCCTGAAACTTATGCAATGTGGCCAGCGGCGTTTTAAAGGCTGCTGTTCCCTCATCACTACCCAGTACTTCATAACCCAGAGCCAGCGAGACAGGCTTTAATGGCAAGCTAACCTGCGCCATCATATAGTCTGCATCGTAAGATGTTGGGTTATCAGCGTAATCAGACTGGGTAGCGTAGGCAGCGTTAAGTGCAAAGCCGTCAAACTTACCGCTGTATTCAACACCGTAGGTACTGGATGAATTGGCGGCGGCATTGCCAAAATCAAGCATGTAAGCATAGCCTTTTATCGTTTGCCCTTTGGCTGGCGACATGGAGGCCAGAATAATATGGCTGTCCGACGCCCAGCGCTTGGCCTGAACCGCACTGTCTTTGGGTCCAAAGATACGGTTGATATTCCAGATGTAGCTATAGTCTACTGAGACAGGACCCAGCGCCTTAGATGAGAGCGTTAAAGTATCGTATGTCTGCTCATTCTGACGGAAACCCACACCACCGACAAAGCGTTGACCAGCATGGAGGATACGCTGACGTCCCAGAGAGGCACTGTAGTCAGCACCCTTATAAGTCAAGTAAGCCTGATTAAAATCTGTGCCATCTGGGTCAGCCACAATCGGGTAACCAACATTTCCATTGGTCGGAGTGCGGTAATTCTCATCACCGATCACAGTGACATTGTCTACTTCCATCAATGCAGTGAAGCCCTCATAGGAAGCGGACTTGTAAGTAAGCCTGGATTTTAATGTTGATGCATTAGCGTTCTCATCAACGCCGTCTTGATCGACTAATTCATAACGATAGCGAAATGACAACGAGGTGTCTCCGTCGCTTAGCATCTCTGCAATAGAACTGGCGGCCTCAGCATGACCGAACATAAATGGTTGAATACCCAGAATTGCTACTGCTGCAGAGGAGGCTAGTCTTAACTTTTTCATAGTGGTTCCTATCAATGTTGTTACTCAAAAAAAACCTGCGCATCGGGGAACCCGAACGCAGGCTCCGTTGCCTGAAAATTAAAGCTGTCATGAGTCCTAATGACTCCTGATGTAGACGAGTAATACAAGAAGTATGCCAAGCTAAAAAAAACAGTGTTTTAGCAATTTAAACCTCAATTTTTAAGCAAAAGTTGTCGGGGAACGGAAAAAAATGCACCAGAATCTAGCGCTGAAACGACCGTCTGCTCTGTTTTACAGCAAAGTTGAGGGGCTTAAAGGTATTTCAGGTAATAAGCGGCAATGCGCTTTTCAATATAAGTTGGGGCCGATTGCCATGCTCTGGCATGAGTCTGGCAGGATGACTGCCAAAATTCTTTAGGCTTATTAGCCGCCGCGTAATTGCGCTCGCCATGATCAAAACCAATCAGTTTGTCCCCAGTACAATGAATAATAAACACTGGTCTGGGCGCAATATTACCCAGTATGTCTTCCGGGTTTAATTGGTTCATATCTATACCGGTGCGCCATTCCAATATCGAGGTGGTAAGGGGCAGTATAGGAAAGCTCGGCAAGCCGAGGTGTTGATGAATAATCTCTGCATAGAGATCATTTAAGTTTGACCACCCCGCTTCAAAAACCCCCGCCTCTATGCGCGGGTCTGCAACCATTGCCATAATTGAGGTCGCGGCGCCCATAGACACCCCAAAGATTCCAACAGTCTGCATCTGCCTTTGCTGATATAAATAATCCACCGCTGCCTTTACATCATATTTCTCGAAGTAACCCATGGATGAAAAAGAAGGAATATTCTTACCACTATTCCTTAGATCCAAAGCCAGTATATTAAAGCCCGCCTCATGAACAGCTTTAAACCAGCGCATGCCCTCCTGCCGGTCAGCCCCATGGCCATGAACAAAAATAATCGCTTTGGCTGATTCCTCGGCAGGTATATACCAACTACTCAGGTCATATCCATCATCCGACTGAACAGATATATCTTCAAACCTTAGACCTAGCTGGGAAGGATCACCGCAATAGATAAAGTGTTCTTCACTGCAGCTGTAGAGGGGATGCATAATATTGGACGACATAGTCCAAGCCATAATAAGCAAGCCTGCGCCCAGTAGGCTAATGAGACTGACAATGCCGATGATGATTTTGTTTTTGCGGTTTTTCAATTTATATTGCTCTGCGAAATCGTCTTTCACTCTACCTGGAATCACTCAGTAGTCAATAAAGCTCTCTAAAATCTATCTCGGTTACACAGCACCACAATAAATAGTAATTAGGTTATTCTGTTGCCGTTATAACAATAATATCAGAGCTCGGAATACAACAATGGATCAACTTAGAGCATTACGTTACTTCAGCAAAGTGGTCGAGACCGGCAGCTTTACAAAGGCGGCGGCGACATTCTCGGTGCCCGCCTCATCACTGTCCCGACGCATCGCGGATCTTGAAAAGAGTCTTGGGGCTAACCTGCTAAAACGCACTACCCGCGTGGTTCAAGTAACTGAGATTGGGCAGCTCTATTATAAGCAGGTGCAGGATGTGTTGGCGCAGTTGGAGCACAGTGACGAGTCTGTCAGAAGCTATCAGGCTAAGCCCACAGGCTTTCTGCGAATAAGCACCATGGTAACCTTTGGTGAGCAAATCTTAATACCGCTTCTCGATGAATTTAAAACTCTTTACCCAGAGATCATTTTAGATGTGAGTTTCAGTGATGAGTTATCCACCCTGTCCCGAGACGAAGTGGATCTCGCCATTCGGGGCGGCTATGCGCCTAACGAGAGAGTCCAGGCCGTGCGCCTGATGGATAACGAATTTATCCCAGTAGCTTCACCAGACTACCTATCATCGAACGGAACACCTAAAAATGCGACCGATTTGCGGCAGCATCAGGGGCTATTTTTCCGTACCCCCAACGGCCCGTCCCCCTGGCTGTGCCAACAGGATGGGCAGTGGCTAGACGTATCGGGTAAGGTCTTAACCATCTCTAACAATGGCACCTGGCTGCGCAAGGAGGCTGTCTTGGGACGTGGGATATGTATGGCACCCAGATGGTCGGTTCAGCGTTATTTAGATAGCGGGGACATAAAGGAGCTAATGGTTAAGCCAAAGGTGAGAGTGAACCAAAATAAAGATTTGGCGATATACCTGCTGTATCAGAAGCAGCAGTATCTGGTGCCAAAGGTGAAGGTCGCGGTGGACTTTTTGGTCAGTCGTATTAAATCGTCCTAGTTTCAAACTGCCGCGCTAGCTTTATCAGTAGTGGGTATAGCCGAGTTAATGACTATACCCACGAAGTGAGGGGCCTGAGTTAGTTAACGCTTGGAACTATTAGCACCTTACCGTTTCTGCCGCCTTGCGCCGCACGTGTAACAGCTTCCTTGATCTCACCCACGGCGAAGCGTGAGTCAACATCGGCTTTTAAAACGCCAGTAGCTATTAGAGGAATGATTTTTCCAAATGCTGCCTGCTTTTCTTCCAATGTTGCACTGTCGTACCATTTGGCAAGCCAAAAACCACGGCTGCGAATATCTTTAAAAATGGTCATTCCCGTGTTTATGGTCGCAGGTTTTCCTGAAAGCATTCCATAGGCCACTATGGTTCCACCGTAGCCTAGACTATTGGTCAGCCTGGTGTAGGTGTCACCCCCCACAGGGTCGAGGGCCAAGGCAACGGGCTCATTGCCGGTGGCACGGGCAATCCGCGCAGCCAGGTCTGGCCCATCAATCAGCACAACATCTGCGCCCTTAGCGAGTAGCTCTTCGGCGAGCCCCTCACGGCGAACCACATTAACCGTCTTTATACCGCGTTGCTTGGCGAGCTGAATGACGTAACCGCCAACAGCAGAGTTGGCAGCGCTTTGAACAATCCACTGGCCCTCATTAAGGTCAACGAAAGAGGTCAACATTAACAGTGCCGTGACCGGATTGACCACTGACATACCCAGCTGTTCAATGACCTCTGGCCCAAGCGGGCCCATATTAGGTAGGGGAAGAAAACCAGCTGCTGGGGCCACCACCTCATCTCTCCAAGTGCCTCCGCCTAAAATAAGTACTAACTGACCAACCTTTAGGTAGCTGGCCTCGGGCGTCACCTCGGTAACACGGCCAACACCTTCACTGCCTGCCTTGGCAGGCAAAACTGCATCCACGCCGTATTGACCTGCGATCTGTAACAGATCTGAAGGGTTAATCGGCGCCGCTAAAACCCTTACTCTCACCTCACCACTCTTAAGAACCTGAGACGCCTCTTCCTTGACATAGAGTACGTCAGCCGGGTTGCCAATCTGATTGAACTCAGTGTATTTCAGCATCGTCTGGCCAGCATTGCTATGGTCGCCATGGCCATCTGCATGAGATAAGACAGCACAGCCTAGGCAAACCGCCAATGTCATGATTATTGAAAAATATTTCATAGTCCTAATCCATTTTCTGTTATTAATATTTTAGTTTTACAGCCTGTAAATTATTCTGTGTATCACTACTCTCTCGTCAGCTAGTCAGATACCTGTGTTTCGCCTCGCTCAAACCATCGCCCAAGGTAGATTCCCACAATGGACCAGAGTGCCGCTATACCTGCCCCAACCGCCGCAACTGCGGCCAGACCCAGACCTAACCCTTGAGTCAGGCCGGTAAAAAACCAAGCCATAAGCATATCGCCGCCACGGTAGGCGACGATGTCGATAACTGGCTTTGCTTTGAAGCGAGCCTCTCTATCGACCTTTGTAAACAGCACCTCACGAGCCGGTCTAGTCACTGCGTAGTTACCAGCACGCCTAATAACCTGTAGAGCCACCACGGCACCGAGGAATGGGGAGATAGCCACAATAATAAGACCAGCACAAATCAGTACAGGGATCAGCGCAATAGTTACCGGCATACCAAATTTACCGACAATACGGCCAGTAGCAAACAGCCCCACTGCGATTGAAAGTACGTTAACGGCCAGATCCATTTGCGCCCATACCGCCGTTCTCTCAGCGCGGCTGAGATCACTGAGCAAATTCTTCAACTCAAAGTAAACGAACGAACTGATCCCTGTATACAAGAAGATAAACAGGCCAATGGCCAACAGATAGGGGTTGGAGAAAAACAGCTTAAATCCCGCAAACGGGTTGCCGCCAATTTTGATCTGAGGCGTTTGCACAGCCAAACTCTCCTTGCGCAAGTCCGATGACCTAAGGGACTGCAAATAGAAAATAATGGGAATAGGCACCAGCAGCATGGCACTGGCCAGTAACATCAGGTTATCTGTACCTAGGGACGCTGAGAAAAATGAGGGTATAGATGGCCCAACAAGCCCACCCACACTAGCCCCGGCAGCGATGATGCCAAATAGCCGGCCGGCCTGCTCCTTGCTGAACAG
>JAQWUP010000013.1 GCA_029242085.1 Porticoccaceae bacterium | reverse complement strand
CGCATTATTTGCCAGACTGGCCGTACACATAAACATAGAGGTCGTGAGCGCCAGGGCCTTGCTAATATGAGCCCTGTTAAAAAATTTCGAATGATGTTTAGAGTGGTGCTTGGAGCGATACATAGGGTGCTTGGAGCGATACATAGGATGCTTGGAGCGATACATAGAGAGCCTCAGTAACATTAGTTAAGGAGACCCGGAGATAAAGACGAAGTGAAGGGCAGAAAACGCGTTAGTCCTATTCCTACGCCGGCATAATCCGGATCAGGTTCAAAGGGTACATCTCAGGTCAACATCCGTCGGCCGCCCCTTAGGAGGTTGCATAATAACATCAGCTATTGGGCAGATACAAAATACTGTGAAAATATTTTTTGATCCGCCGTTATGGGCACATTTTGAAATAAACGCTATGATAAAAAACCTTAAAGGGAGCAAATAATGGCTTACTCATTGAAAACAACTCTTCTCGCACTCGCAGCCGTCTTTCTCCTCTGTGGCTGCTCGTCAAAAACCGCTGATAGCAAACTGGCATCCGAGCAGGCCATTGCCCTTTTAGATAATCTATTTATGGAAGAGGTCAGCCACAGCCCCGAATCGATGACCTATTTGGGACTGCGTGAGCGCTACGATGAATGGGACGATATCTCTGAGGCTGCCACCGAACGCAGTATGGCAATGACCCGCCGACATCTGACCACTGCTACAGCCATTGATACTACAGCGCTCGACCCATCCGCAAAGCTCAGCGTCAAAATGTTTATTGAACAGGCTGAACTGACCCTGAGCGCCCATCAATGGCGCCATCATAACTACCCTGTCAATCAGATGCGCGGCGTGCACAGTATGGTGCCGTCCTTTCTCATTAACCAGCATCTAATCGCCAGCCGCGAGGAAGCCCAAGCCTATATAGGACGAATTAAAAACACCTCGCTACTTATGGACCAGTTGCTGGAACAGCTAAAAATTCGTGAGGCCAAGGGCATTATTCCACCGCAATTCGTTTTCCCCCATGTACTTAAATCCATTGATAATATTACCTCTGGCGCACCCTTTGACCAAGACGATAAAGACAGTACTATTCTTGCCGATTTCCGTAGCAAAATTGCTGCACTGGAAATATCTGATACCGCAGAGACACAATTAATTGACGATGCTCAGACCGCATTACTCAAGCACCTCGCCCCAGCCTATAGCAAGATTCATGATTATATGTCGGCGCTGCAAACCAGAGCCGACAATCAGCATGGGGTATGGAAATTCCCTGAGGGAGAAGCGTTTTACAACTTTGCCCTAAAGCGCACCACGACCACTGACCTGACTGCCGAGGATGTTCACCAGATTGGCATCGCAGAGGTAGAGCGTATTCAAAATGAAATGCGCAGCATTATGAAGACAGTTAATTTTGACGGCGATCTCAGCGCATTTTTTAACTTTACTCGCGATGATAAACAGTTCTACTACCCTGATACTGCCGCGGGCAAGCAGGCTTATCTCGATCGGGCAACTGCTGTGATAGACAATATGCAGAGTCGTCTCGATGAATTATTTATCACCAAGCCGAGGGCTCCACTTCAGGTAAAGGCGGTTGAACCCTTTCGTGAAGCCTCGGCAGGTCAGGCCTTTTATCAGAGCCCTGCGCCAGATGGCAGCCGTCCCGGCACTTACTTTGCCAACCTCTACCGAATGAGTGATATGGCTAAGTATCAATTGGAAGCACTCGCCTATCACGAGGGCCTTCCCGGCCATCATATGCAGATATCTATCGCTCAAGAACTCAAAAATATGCCTAAATTTCGCCTCTACGGCGGACACACCGCGTTTATTGAAGGCTGGGGGCTCTATTCTGAACTGGTACCCAAAGAGATTGGCCTCTACGAAGATCCCTATTCAGATTTTGGTCGTCTCTCAGGTGAACTCTACCGAGCATGCCGACTGGTAGTAGATACCGGCATTCATGCCAAGCGTTGGACCCGCCAGCGAGCACTGGACTATATGGCGGCCAATGTTCCCCATTCTCATAGTTATAACGTGCGTCAAATTGAGCGATATATTGTTATGCCCTCGCAGGCCACCGCCTACAAGATTGGAATGCTTAAAATCCAGCAATTGCGCAGTGATGCAACAGCTGCGCTGGGAGAAAAATTTGATATACGCCGTTTCCACGATTTAGTGCTTGCAGATGGCTCAGTGCCTTTAACGATTCTTCAAGACAATGTGGAGGCTTGGGTTTCCGACTCTTTGGCCAAATAAGCTAAGCCGCTAAACCGTGCAGGCGAGAATCCGGCTTATCTCACATAGCGAACGCCCAGACTCAGCACGCAGATCTGAAAAGACCTGTTCAACAAGCTTTAAATCACGTTGGGCAGTAGGGCTGAATTTCTGCATAAAACCGTGATTCACCAACGCGTCGCAGACATCCTGAGTGAGCAAAAATGTATCTTTGCCCATACTGCGCAACATCATTGGGCCAGTATTGCCGCCCAATCGACAACCCTGCTTTTTCAGCTCTAACCAGAGTCCAGTAATATTATCCTCGGGCCACTGGGCAATAAAATGACCAAAGCTACCATGACTATGCTGCTTATCCAGCACATAAACTGCGTTATTTCGCACAGCGACAATCTTGGTGAAGTTACGCACAATACTGGTATCTTGCCCCAACTCCTCAAGGCGTTCATCACTAAAATGGGCCACAGCTAATGGATTGAAGTTGGCGAAAGCCGCTTCAAATCCCGGCCATTTATGATCAATAACGCGCCACACAAAACCGGCACGGAAAATACAACGCGTCATCATCGACAGATAGCGATCATCAGACTGCTCGACTAACTGCGCCTGAGAAGCCGCACTGGGAAGACTGGCCTCGAGCAACTCACTGCCACCACGGTTGGCTGAAGCCAGCTTATAAAGGGCTTTGAAAGATGTCATGGGAGAGAAGTCCTACTCAAATAGTTTCTAATTGCATAAAAAAGCCCGACACCTTAGCTCAGGGTGCCTATGATAGTGACATAATATCGACGCGCTCTAAAAGGTCTAAAATAAACCGCGAGGCGATAGCAAACAGCACAATGCTGAATACCTTGTCGAGCCACCAACTGCCGCGCTGAAAGCGAATAAGCATGCCAGAATGGCTAATAATCAGGGCGATCAACATATACCAGAGCGCATCTACACCACCGGCAATAACACCCAGTGTGATTGCTTCCCAGACTTCAGTCTCAACACCAACAAACTGACTTAATAACGCGGTGAAAAATAGTACTACTTTGGGGTTGACCAGCGCGATAAGAAACCCATCCCGGGCAGCCCGCCAATTTGACGAATGCACCGCCAGCACAAGCTCCACATCTGTCTTTATTGGCGCAAAAAGCAGTTTAACGGCCGTAAACAGGAGAAAAATACTGCCCAGAAGCTGAATCGCATCAAACAGCATTGAGTTATTAGCAAGCGCAATGGCTAACCCTGACGCGGTCGCATAAGCAAATAGGCCTATGGCCAAACCATGGGACAGTGCCGCGCAGATGCCAGCAATTCGGCCCTGCGACAAAGTATGGTTAACAACGATTGCAAGACTGGGCCCAGGAGACATTGCCCCAAATAAGCAGGCAAGAGTCACGGAGAGCCAGAAAGTAACGCTCATACTGCTGTCAAAAAAAACTTCCATATCCGTTTTATACAGCCCTGACAGGATAAAACAAGCTAAATTTCACTGACAGGTCTTTGCAACTACTAATACTAAAGTATTAGTTCTTAAGAATTATTTAAAAGACATATAGGTTCATTAGAATAGCCTTACAGAATAGAGTTTTTCTCAAAAAATCCAAGGAAGATAAAGGGCATTTAGCAGGTCAAGCATGGTAGCTAAGACGCGAAATTCTATGTATTCGGAGTGTTAGCCGAGGCTATCTCAGCCTCAGCTAAAAAAACCTGACAATAGACTTTAGGAGTTTGTTATGGCGAGTCAAGCCGCATTCAATGACATAAAAAAAGAGTACTCAAAAGGCGCTGCATTAGAAAAGGCTTACAACGAGGGCATTCAGAGCTTTAAGCATTACCTGAGCGAGCTGCCAGAGCGACAGCGCCAAACGCTAATCGAAACGATTGAAAAGCAGATTAATTAAAGGTCGCAGCCACTTTAGCAAACAGTTCGCTTCGCTCAGCCTGACTCAGTGAGGTGATGCGATCGAAAAGTTCTGAGACCGTACTATCTGCATTTATATCAGACTTCGCCTTCTTACTAGATGCTTCATAGAGGGACTCAGGTGTCACACCAAAGTAATTTGCAATGCGCACAACCGAGTCACGTCGGGGCTCGCGAGTAACCTCGCTCAATATACGATTTATGGTGGGCTGCGGAACGCCAGTCGCACGCGATAGAGCGCTCTGAGAGAGTTGCCGCTCGCGCATCAACTTTGCGAGTTGTTTACTTATATCAGATTTCATAGGCGTATTATGCTTCTCATCACTATCTATATTCGTATTATTTTTAGATCATTCTCCCTAGAAACGCGAGTTTTAGGCAAAAAAAGAGACATTGCTATTCTTCACAATACTGGGTTTACCAAGCCTTCAAGAATATCAGGTCTGTCAGTAATAATGCTGTCTACCCCCATATCCATCAGTTCTTGCATAGTCTGAGGATCGTTAATTGTCCAGACCTCTACACGCATATTTAATTGATGAATCGCCCTCACCAAGCCTGGTGTCACTATAGTCATACCCTCCTCATACATGGGTAGCTGCACTGAATATCCAGGTGAATTATAGAGATGCCCAAGACCAAGTTTACTCAATACAAATAGCCAAATTGCCTCATCCTCCCCTAAAGAGGTAAGGACATCCGGGCAAATCTCACGAAAATAAACCAGTACCGAGTCATGAAAAGAACCGACAACGACTTGGTCAGCCAGATCATAACCAGTGATTAGACGACAGAGTTCGTCCGCAGCGGCAGTCCCGAGCGGTTTAATCTCAATCAGATAGCGGTTTTCAGGAATGCGTTGAAACAGGGACTCCAGCGTTGGAACCTGAATCCCCGGCGGCGCAACCAAATTGGGGTAGTCGACCTTATGAAAAACCGCATCAAAAGACTGAATTTGAGCCGCTGTCATCTGCGCAATGTAACCAGTCCCGTTAGTGGTCGTATCGATAATGGCATCATGGCGCACAACCAAAACATTATCGACCGTTAGATGCACATCTATTTCAAGAACGTCTGCACCCACATCAAGAGCATTGATGGCGGCTTCAAAAGTATTGCCGGGCACAAGCGCCCTTCCATTGCGATGAGCAATAATATCGAAGGTATTCGACTGGTAGCCAGCTGGACGCGCCACGCGATTGTATGCAGGCAGCATCAATAACAAGACATAAACCAGGACCAGACAGGCAATAATTGCAGAAAACGCCCTTATCAACATATATGGCAACTTTTCTTATTTGCTGGGGACTATACACAGCCCCCAGCAAGCTTAAAAGCCTATTTTTAGCGGTTATGGCGGCTGCCAATCAACTCATCGACAACTGAGGGGTCAGCTAGGGTTGAAGTATCACCCAGGCTGTCTAATTCATTGGCTGCCACTTTGCGCAATATTCGTCGCATAATTTTTCCCGAGCGAGTCTTTGGCAATCCTGGAGCCCACTGAATAATATCTGGTTTGGCGATAGGTCCGATCTCTTTAACGCAGAGCTTAATTAATTCAGCACGCAAAGCCTCATCCGGCTCTACACCAGTCATGGGCGTAACGTAGCAATAGATGCCCTGCCCTTTAATATCATGGGGATACCCTACCACCGCGGCCTCGGCAATTTTTTCGTGCAGCACCAACGCACTCTCCACCTCAGCGGTGCCCATACGATGGCCAGAGACATTTAACACATCATCGACACGACCGGTAATCCAGTAGTAGCCATCCTCATCGCGACGCGCACCATCACCCGTAAAGTAGTAACCGGGATAGGCGCTAAAATAGGTCTCGATACAGCGCTTGTGATCACCATAGACCGTGCGAATCTGGCTCGGCCAGGATGACTTAATCATCAACAATCCCTCTCCTGCACCGGTAATTTCATTACCCTCTGTATCCAGTAACACCGGTTCCACACCAAAAAACGGCTGGCTCGCAGATCCAGGCTTGAGATCAGTGGCACCGGGCAATGGTGTCAGCATATGGCCACCGGTTTCGGTTTGCCACCAGGTATCAACAATCGGGCATCGCTCCTCACCGACAACGCGGTAGTACCATTCCCAGGCCTCAGGATTAATCGGTTCACCCACGGTACCGAGCAATTTTAGTGAACTGCGCGAGGTGCCTTCTACAAACGTATTACCTGCACCCATCAGAGCACGAATAGCGGTCGGTGCAGTGTAAAACTGATTGACCTGGTGCTTGTCGATGACCTGCCAAAAGCGCGAGGCATCCGGGTAGGTAGGCACGCCCTCAAACATCAGCGAAATACCGCCATTGCAGAGTGGACCATAGAGAATATAACTATGGCCGGTAATCCAGCCAACGTCGGCGGTACACCAGTAGATATCACCCTCTTTATAGTCAAAGGTATATTTGTGGCTCATCGCCGCCATCAGCAGATAGCCGCCAGTGGTATGCATCACGCCTTTGGGTTTACCGGTAGAACCTGAGGTATAGAGGATAAATAATGGATCCTCTGCGTCCATGGTTTGTGCGGGGCAGTCGGCGGTCACCGACTCAATTGCGCTTTGATACCAGAGATCTCGATCCTCGATCCAATCAATTTTTCCCGAGGTTCGCTCTACCACCAAACAGGTGTGCACATCTGGACAGTGTTGAAGCGCTCTATCCACATTGGCCTTGAGAGGGATTGCCTTGCCGCCACGCACACCCTCATCTGCCGTAATCACGACCTGACAGTTAGAGTCGAGAATACGGTCTTTGAGCGCCTCAGGAGAGAAGCCTCCAAACACCACAGAGTGCACTGCGCCAATGCGCGCGCAGGCTAGCATGGCGTAGGCGGCCTCGGGGATCATGGGCATATAGATGCACACCCGGTCGCCCTTTTTTACACCGCGGTCACGCAGCACATTACTCATGCGAGAGACTTTGTCATGCAACTCAAGATAACTGATGGTTTTGTCATCGCTGGGCTCATCACCCTCCCAGATTAGCGCTGTCTGATTGGCGCGCTCAGGCAGATGACGATCGATGCAGTTAACCGCAACATTGAGTGTACCGCCACCAAACCATGTCGCTTCACCCATGGAAAAGTCATAGTCGCAGACTGTCTGCCAGGGAGTCTCCCAGGTCAAAAATTCAGCCGCTTGCTCAGCCCAAAATTGTTCTGGATTTTCAATCGACTGCCGATACATGGCCTGATAGCGATCTTGGTTGATCCAAGCGTTTTCTTGCCATTGCTCGGACACGGGATATAGAGGAGATTCGGACATCAGTCAGACCCTTAGTTATTGTTATGTGACGCAAGTCTAGTAGATTTCTGCAGCCTTTCTCAACCCGATCGATAATTTTGGCCGCAAATCAATAACGGCTATCAAACTTAGTTATCTTTGGAATAGCGCGTTGGCTTAAGGCTGTTTTTGATTTTCTCTAAATGGGGCAAGAATTCGGGCCCTCGACGCAGGGTTACGCCTGTTGCCAGTACATCGAGAATAACCAGATGCACAATGCGCGAAGTCATTGGCATATATTCATCGGTGTTCTCCGGAACCTCCACATCGAGGGTCACGCTGCTAATATCTGCAAGCGGCGATTTAGGCGCCGTCAGCCCGATAACCGCAGAGCCATTGGCACGAGCAATTTCGGCAACTTCCACTACTTCTTTGGTGCGACCGGTATGACTGATAATAAAGAAAACATCACCAGTGGTGCCGGTCGAGGCAAGCATACGCTGCATAAGTACATCATCATGACAGGACACGGGTAAATTAAAGCGGAAGAATTTATTTTCAGCGTCTCGCGCCACAGAACCCGAGGCACCTAAACCAAAAAAGTAAATTCGCTTGGCCTGAATTAGCTTGTCGACGACCTGGTTAACGCGACTGTGACTAATTTTATCCCGCACCAGCGCTAAATTATTAATGGTGCTATCAAATATCTTTGGCGTGTAACCATCCACATCATCATTTGGGTCTACATTGCGATTTACAAAGCGAATGCCGCTGACCAGAGATTTGGCCAGTTTAAGCTTAAAATCGGGGAATCCGGCAGCATTAAAACGCTTACAAAATCGATTGACGCTAGGCTCACTAACACCCGCTTTTTTAGCCAGAGTAGCAATACTAGAACGGGTTGCAGCATCGGGATCACTCAGAATAACCTGAGCCACTTTGCTCTCGGACTTGTTTAAGCCTGGCAGGGCATCAGTGATGATATTAATCAAATTTTGACTGTGCATTGTTATTTAAACCCTCTCTGCAAACTCGTTATTTCGCGTAATTCCTTTTCATATAAACCATAGTTTAGGTTTTTTAGTCATAAAAATCCGCAATATCTGCCTTATTTGTAGGAATCTTTCAAAAACTGTCATCAAAGCATCACATAATCTGCCAATAATGTAATTATACGTAATAAAAAGCGCATTTTATTGCTTAAATTGCACCAAAAGTCTACAATTTACGTAAATTTACTACATAAAAAGTATTCAGTTATGTTCAAAATAGCGATTAACGGCTTTGGAAGAATCGGACGCAATGTCGTTCGCGCACTTTATGAGCGTCCAGACCTACAAGACAAAATTCAAATCGTTGCCATCAATGATCTTGGCAATGTGGATATCAATGCCCACCTTCTGCAGTTCGACACAGTGCACGGTCGTTTTAATCAACAGGTTGAAGTCGGCGCGGACTCCCTGACGATTAATGGCGATAAGATTCAATGGTTCTGTGAAAGAGACCCAGCCAATATCCCTTGGGGTGACCTCGGTGTCGATCTGGTCTGTGAGTGCACAGGCGTATTCACCAGTCGCGACAAGGCAGCATTGCACCTTGCTGGCGGCGCCAAAAAGGTACTTATCTCAGCACCTGGTTCAAATGTTGATGCTACCGTTGTCTACGGTATCAATGACAGCATTCTGACTCAGTCTCACGATATTGTTTCCAATGCGTCCTGCACGACTAACTGCCTAGCACCAATGGTCAAGCCATTGCATGAAGCCATGGGTATTCTGTCAGGCTATATGACCACTGTACATGCCTACACCAACGATCAGCAGTTGAGCGATGTGTACCACTCTGATGTCTATAGAGCCAGATCGGCAACCCAGTCAATGATTCCCACCAAGACTGGCGCCGCTGCTGCTATTGGCGATGTAATGCCGGAATTGAAAGGCCGACTCGATGGCCTCGCAGTCCGCGTCCCCACAATCAATGTATCACTGGTCGATCTGACCTTTAATGCCGGTCGTGACACCAGTGTTGAAGAAGTTAACAGCCTGCTCAAGCAGGCTGCAGAAGGTGATCTTAGCTCTGTACTCAGCTACTGCGACAAGCCCTTGGTGTCTGCTGACTACAACCATATCCCTTTCTCAAGTAATTTCGACTCACTGCAAACTCGAGTCAATGGTTCGCTGGTCAAGGTTATGGCTTGGTACGACAACGAATGGGGTTTCTCCAATCGTATGCTCGACAACAGTATTGCTCTATTAGAAGCAGGCGCCTAAACAGATGCCGCGCAGAACCAAAATATTAGCAACACTAGGTCCCGGCAGTAGCGACGACCACAGTATCCGAGAACTTATTAAAGCGGGTGTTAATGTCTTTCGGCTTAACTTTTCCCATGGTAGTGCCGAAGAGCACTGCCAGCGGGCCGAGACTATTCGCAGCATAGGCATGGCACTAAAAATGCCAGTGGGTATTCTCTGCGATATGCAGGGTCCAAAGATTCGCATCGGCAGCTTTATTGACGATCAAAAAATCAATCTCGAAGATGGCAGCACCTTTACTCTAGACAGCCAGCTAGATATCGAGGGTGGCCATCAGGACGCTGTCTATATCGCTCAGGAACTACTCGAAGATATTCAAAAGGACAGCATTCTACTTTTGGATGATGGCCGATTAACTCTGCAGGTAAGTGTTAAAACCGAGCATGCGGTGCAGTGTACCGTGACTCAAGGTGGAGTACTGTCGAGCAAAAAAGGCGTCAATAAATTTGGCGGTGGACTCTCTGCCAAAGCGCTGACAGAGAAAGATAAGGCCGATATTAAAACTGCCGCAGCACTGAATACCGATTACCTCGCCATCTCTTTTGTACAATCAAAAGAGGATGTTGAAGAAACCAGAGAGTTACTTAAACAGGCAGGCAGCACGGCTCATATTATTGCCAAGATTGAACGCGCTGAAGCTATTACCGATGATTTTCTGCCCGGTATTATTGCTGCATCCGATGGCATTATGGTGGCACGTGGCGATCTCGGCGTTGAAATTGGCGATGCCAACTTGGTCGCAGTTCAGAAGCAATTGATTGAAGCAGCTAGCAATGCCAATAAGGTTGTGATTACAGCGACCCAGATGATGGTGTCTATGATCACTGCGCCTACGCCTACTCGCGCAGAGGTCTTTGATGTTGCCAATGCGGTATTGGACGGCACCGACGCGGTGATGTTGAGTGCCGAAACGGCAGTGGGTCAGTATCCCGTTGAAACTGTGAAGGCAATGGCACGAGTGATTGAAGGCGCCGAGAAACATCCACTGGCGCAACGTTCAAAGCATAGAATCGATGAAACCTTTGAACGGATCGATGAGTCTCTCGCACTATCTGCTATGTATGTGGCCAATCATCTTAAAGGTGTGAAGGCAGTAATCTGTATGACCGAAACCGGTTTTACACCGCTTCTTATGTCACGTATCACCTCTTCTCTGCCAATCTATGCGATGGCAGAAAAGCTCGGCACCTGTGAAATTACCGCCCTATATAAGGGTGTAGTCCCCGTGCCTTTTGACGCCTCTCAGATCGACCCCTCTGAGGTCAATCACTGCGCTGTCGAAAAACTGCGCGAGCATGCTGAAGTGGTTGATGGTGACCTGGTGTTAATTACCAAAGGTGACTTTGTTAATGTCCATGGCGGCACTAACACATTGAAAATTGTTCGAGTGGGCGACGTTATTCGCTAACTTGAAAAACCGTCTCTTCCCTGGCCAAGGATGGCCAACTTAGGCTGGCCCTGCAAGAACTCAGCCATCTATGGAAAAGGCTAGACTGACATTAGCCTATCCAGCCGCATCCCCGCACTTACCTCGCCCAATAAATTGCCAAAGGTGCCCGCTGCTGATGCAAAATCGCACGAATTGGCAACACCGCAGCATCATCTCCCGCCTGCGCCTGCTCAAGTACCTGCTGCTTACCTGAACCACTGATATGAAGAATGATTTGCTGGCTGTCTAACAGTCTCGGCAGGGTCATACTAATACGCTGATGGGGGGCCTCTGTTGGCGTTACACCAATGCAGGTTCGCCCCGAGTCCATATCTAGACCCAAGGCTAGAGCATCAGCACCAGGAAATAATGAGGCTGTATGACCATCATCACCCATACCCAGAATCAGCACAGTAAACTGAGCAATCGCAGCCAACGCCTGTTCTGTTCCAGCTTCACCGGCAATAGCATCTGCGGCCGAATTTTTTAATCCAATAAATGTTGCCTGATGAGCCTCATTGATCAATAGGTTGGCGCGAACCAGCTTTTCATTGCTGTCGGCATGATCTGCATCAACCCAGCGCTCATCAGCTAGCGTAATACTGACCTTGCTCCAATCAAGTATCTGCTGTGACAACAGATGAAAAAAGCCCATAGGCGTTCTGCCACCTGACACCACCAATGATGCTGAGCCTGTAGCGGCAATATCTGCAGCTAATAGCTTGGCGACCTTGGCGGATAATTCGATATCCAGTGCTGAGGTGTTTTCAAATTCAACTAATTCCACGATTAACCCTCGTACCAGCTGCGACCATCATTTTCGATCAGGATCTCTGCTTTAGAGGGACCCCAAGAACCAGCACTGTAATTTTTAGTGCCAATATTTTTATCGGCCCAGGCGTCTAACAATGTGTCACACCAGTTCCAAGATGCTTCAATTTCTTCTCGACTGACAAACAACCACTGATCGCCTTTAATCACTTCTAAGAACAGACGCTCATAGGCATCCGGTATTCTTGAGTCACCAGAGGAGTCAAAGAAATCCAGATTTAAGCTACGCTTCTCGAGGCCAAGGCGCTCTTTCAAGCTGTGCTTTTTAGAGACCATCTCCAGCTGAATACCTTCATTGGGCTGCAAATTAATCACCAATCGATTATTGGCCTCGCCATCAGTCTCAGGGAACAATGAATGTGGATTATCCTTATAGGTAATTACCACCTGAGTCACTTTTTCCTGCAATCGTTTACCGGTACGCAGATAAAAAGGCACGCCGGCCCAGCGCCAGTTATCAATCATCACCTTGAGGGCAACATAGGTTTCATTGTTACTGCTGTCACTCTCACAGCCCTCTTCTTCCATATAGCCAACCACTGGCTCACCGGCAATCCAGCCCGCTCCGTATTGGCCGCGTACAGCCTGTTCGGCAACATTGTCAGATGTGATCGGACTAAGCGCCCTGAGTAATTTTACTTTCTCCGCGCGAATTTCATCCGCTTGCAATGCATTAGGTGGCTCCATTGCAACCATACATAGTAACTGCAGCAGGTGGTTCTGTACCATGTCACGCAACTGTCCGACCTTATCATAGTAAGACCAGCGCCCTTCAATACCGACAGTCTCTGCGACTGTAATCTGCACATGATCGATACAGCTATTATCCCACTGGGAGTTGATCATGCGATTGGCAAAACGCAGTGCGAGCAGATTCTGTACAGTTTCTTTACCCAGATAATGATCGATACGATAGATATTGCGCTCAGTGAAATACTGACCAACAGTATCATTGACAGATCGAGAGCTCTCTAAGTCATCACCGATTGGTTTTTCCAAAACAATGCGCGATGCAGCATTAACACAGTTTGAGTCGTGCAGATGCTTACAGATTGAACCGTATAGACTCGGCGGCGTCGCCAGATAGTAAATGATTGTACGTTTATCGATCGCCCATTCTTTCAAGGCCACAAACTCTTTCTTCTGTGAAAAATCGACTTTGATATAGTGCAGACGACGACTAAAGCGTTTCCAGATTGTTTCATCCCACTGCCCGTCTTTCGCAGAGCTCTTAAGCGCTTCGTGCATCTGCTCAATAAAGGCAACAGTATCCATTTTCTGGCGAGCTACACCAGCAATGCGAACACTATCTGTTAACAGGCCCGCTCTATCCAACTCAAAGAGTGCGGGAAATAATTTACGCTTGGACAGATCGCCACAGGCGCCGAAAATTACCAGATCAATATTGCTGCTCATTGTAAACCTCTGTATTTGTACCTTAGCTCTAAATAGATGCCTGTTTGGGTATTAGCTCGCAAGAGCGACCGCTTCAGCTGCCAGTTGCTCTATCTCTGTCCATTTTTTCGCCTGGATCAATTTTGGCTGCGCAATCCATGAGCCGCCCACACATATTACATTTGGCAGGGCTAGATACGCCATGACATTATGCAATCCAATTCCACCTGTAGGGCAAAATTTAACATCACCAAAAGGACCTGCCATCGCTTTCAAAATAGGTGCACCACCAGCCGCTTCAGCAGGGAAAAATTTAAAGTCACGATGACCGTATTCTAAGCCGCGCATCAGTTCACTGACCGATGAAATTCCAGGCAAAAATGGCACTGATGACTTCTGTGCTGCCTGCAATAACGTATCTGTAGCGCCGGGGGAGATCATAAACTGACAGCCAATGTCTTCAGATAATTTAATCTGCTGTTCATTGCAGACTGTTCCGGTGCCCACAATAGCGTCCGGAACATGTTTAATAATTTGTTTAATACCCTCGATAGCGGCCTCTGTTCGCAGAGTTACCTCAAGTACTTTTAAGCCGCCAGCGACTAAAGCCTCTGCCAGGGGAACTGCATCATCCACTCGGTCAAGAGTAATTACCGGAATCACTGGATTACCAGCCAATAAATTACGCACACATAACTCCTTTATTAAATTTGTTGTAGTTTCTTTGCTGCACCCAGAAGGCCCAGATTGCTGCGAATAACGAGGTAGACTGGAATCGGCTGCAAGTAGCTGACAAAACGACCTTTGTCTTCAAACTTGCTGCGAAAACCACTATTGATAAAAAATTCTTGGAAGCGAGGGATAACACCACCGGCGATGTAGATACCGCCCTTAGCACCGAAAGTAAGCGCCAGATTACCCGCAGCCGAACCCATGCCCTCACAGAACATATGTAATGTTTGCAGTGCCTTCGCATCTGCTGTATTCAATGCGCCAGCAACCACTTCAGCCGGAGTTGTAAAAATCCCCTCAACGCCCTCGATAGTGCACAGCGCCTTGTAGATATTGAGGAGACCTTTGCCCGATAGCAGGCGCTCTAATGACACCCGACCATAGGTCTCACGCAGGCAGTTGACTACCGCGCTCTGTATCTCATCGATAGGCGCATAGTCGGCATGACCGCCCTCGGTATCCACCACATGGTAGCCATCGGCGTGCTGAACCAAGCCCGCAACGCCAAGACCAGTGCCTGCACCAAGAATGCCGATGGCCTTGTGTGCGACAGGTTGCTGCCCACCTACCTGCACCAGATCATCATCTTGCAGCTCAGTAATGCCATGAGCCACCGCTTCAAAATCATTAATAACGGATAGGTTTTCACATTCCAGTGCCTGCTTAAGGGAGGTTTTAGTAAATTCCCAATGACTATTGGTAAAGGCGATAACTTCTGTGTCTGCTGGACAGGCAACCGCAAAACAGGCGCTTACCGGCGGGCTGTGCCAGCCAGTCGCCGCGGCTATTTCTGCCAACAGACCACCGATCAATCCAGCGAACTCTGGATACTCTTCAACCGAATGATGAAACTCATACTCGCTTTCGAGCTGGCCTTCCAGTACGGCAGAAAAACGCGCATTGGTGCCGCCTATATCAGCAACTAGATTCCACCGCAGATTGCTCGAACCCTCAGGGTTTGTGCTCATAGCTCAGGCCTCACCAAACAGATACGAAGCGCCCCGCTCTGCATTACTAATGTTTTCGCGATTAACCAGAAACAGTTCGCGGCCGCAACCGCGATCACCAGTGCGCGGCTGAGGTGCAGCCTGTCGCGCTTCAAGCTCTGCCATATCTCCCAAGAACTGCAGATCGCCGGTAACTGCATTGACCCGAATAGGATCGCCATCTCGAATCTTGGCCAGCAGGCCGCCGTCGGCCGCTTCAGGTACCAGATGAATTGCGGCGGGAACCTTGCCCGACGCACCAGACATACGACCATCTGTTACCAGCGCCACCTTAAAACCTTTGTCCTGCAGCGTCCCAAGGAATGGAGTGAGCTTATGTAATTCAGGCATACCCAAAGCCTTGGGACCCTGATAGCGAGCCACTACCACACAGTCGCGGTTTAATGCGCCGGACTCAAACAGTGGCTGCAGCTGATCCTGACCATCAATAACGATGGCTGGCGCCTCAACAATTTGATGCTCTAGGGCGACAGCTGAAACCTTGATAACCCCGCGACCTAAGTTACCCTGCAGTAGACGCAGTCCACCCTCAGCAGAAAAGGGCTTATCCAATGTCGTCAGTACATCGGTATCCAGTGGCATTTCCGGTGATTCACGCCACACGATCTTGTCATTGTCCAAAAATGATTCCTGAGTGAAATCAGCGAAGTTTTTGCCCCAGGCAGTCTTTGCATCAGCGTGCATATAGCCGCCTTTAATCAACTGACGGAACATACAGCTGGTACCACCGGCTGCATGGAAATGGTTTACATCGGCCTGACCATTTGGATAGACCTTGGCTAGTAGCGGTACCACTGCTGACAACTCTGAGATATCGTCCCAGTTGAGAATAATACCGGCAGCACGTGCAATCGCCACCAGATGCATACTGTGATTAGTAGAGCCACCAGAGGCTAGCAATGCCACTGTGCCATTCACGATCGCGCGCTCGTCAACAATCTCTCCCACCGGGCGATAGTCGTTGCCCAGCGCAGTAATGCGGGCTAACTGATGAGCGGCCTCAGTGGTCAGTTTATCGCGCATTGGATTATCAGGATTCACAAAGGAACTGCCAGGCAGCTGTAAACCCAGCGCCTCGAGCACAACCTGATTACTGTTCGCGGTGCCGTAAAAGGTACAGGTACCAGCACTGTGATAAGAATCGGACTCAGCTTGCAGCAATTCTTCGCGACCAATTTTACCCTCGGCAAACATTTGGCGAATACGTACCTTTTCTTTATTGGGTAGTCCGGACGGCATAGGGCCAGCGGGAATAAATACCGCAGGCAGGTAGCCAAAGGTCAGTACGCCCATAATCAGGCCGGGAACAATTTTGTCGCAAATACCCAGAGCTAAAACGCCATCAAACATCTGATGAGACAATGACACCGCAGTGCACTGGGCTATCAGATCGCGACTTAGCAGGCTTAGCTCCATACCGTCCTGCCCCTGCGTAACCCCGTCACACATTGCAGGTACGGCACCGGCAACCTGTGCCGTACAACCGATCTCGCGCATCGCCTGTTTTATTTTATCTGGATAGACCGCATAGGGCTGGTGAGCGGAAAGCATATCGTTATAGGCCGTCACAATAGCCATATTGCCCGCCTCCATCATACGCAGGCTGTCTTTATCGCCCTCACCACAGGCGGCAAAACCATGGGCAAGATTACCGCAGCTAAGCTTGCCTCGCTCGGGACGGTTGTTATGATCTTCAGCGATCTGGCGCATATAATCTGCACGCAGGCTGGCGCTGCGCTCTATAATTCGCTGAGTGACAGCGGCTACTTGCTTGTTGATCTGGCCCATAATGGCTCCGAATTGAATATTGGTGAATTGTAACAAAATTACGAAATTTAGCCATAAATAATCGATTATAACGGCTATTATTGTAATTTTATTACAGATTAATCAGATTAAACCGCGTAACATGCTGATCGCGTTTTTATCTCTATAATCTCAGCCCTACTTTTCAAACAGTAACAATAGGAAATGACTCGAAGATGAATCACAAATCATACTCGCCAACTCAGACAGATGCATGGCCCAAACTGCAATCTCAGGCCGATTTAGTCAATAATTTATCCATTGCCAGCCTGTTTGATGCTGATTCAGCACGCGCCAGTAAATTCTCTGTCAATGCTGGAGAGTTATTTCTCGACTACTCTAAAAATCTTGTCAGCGACCAGATTTGGCAGGAGCTGCTCAACCTCGCAAAACAGTCACCACTGACCGATCATCGTGCCGCTATGTTTGCTGGCGAGGCGATTAATACAACAGAGGATCGAGCAGTACTGCATGCTGCACTGCGTGCCGAGCCGCAAGACGCCAGTTCCGAAAATGAGCGCCAGCGAATTGCGCTAGTGAAGCAACAGTTAGCCGCTGTAAAGCTTGCCAGCGACAGCATCCGCGATGGCCAATGGCTTGGCAGTACCGGCAAAGCGATTACCGATGTGGTCAATATCGGTATTGGCGGCTCAGATCTGGGCCCCAAGTTAGCCGTCAATGCACTGCATGAGTACGCCCATCCAAATATCCGCCTGCACTTTATCTCCAATGTCGATGGCGCTGAAATTCTGACCACATTAAAGGGGCTCAATCCGGAGACCACTCTGATTGCCCTGGCCAGCAAAACCTTCACCACTCAGGAAACTCTACTCAATGCCAAAACCGCTATCCATTGGTTTGAGCAGAGCCTTGGACTTAAAGATGCCCAGACCAGCAGCCACTTTATTGGCTTGACCGCCAACCCGACCAATGCGCAAGCCTATGGCATTCCGGCTGATCAAATTCTTGAATTTGCCGAATGGGTCGGTGGACGTTATTCGCTATGGTCGAGTATTGGCCTATCTATCGCCATTAGTATTGGATTTGAGCAGTACAGCAATATGCTCGCTGGTGCTCGTGAAATGGATCTGCATTTTCAACAGGCGCCGCTGGAACAGAATATGCCAGTGGTCATGGCACTGCTCGGCATCTGGTACAGCAACTTTTTAAATGCCGAGTCGATCGCTGTGATTCCCTACTGTGAACGCCTATTACTGCTGCCCTCTTATTTACAGCAGCTGGATATGGAGAGCAATGGCAAGGCTACAACATTGGCAGGCGAGTCATTGAGCTATAACACCGGCCCAATTCTCTGGGGACAAACAGGTACCAATGGGCAGCACGCCTTTTTCCAGCTATTACATCAGGGCACGCGGCAGGTGCCGATCGACTTTATTGCAGCGGCTAGAGACGGCTTGAGTAACGCTGAGCACCATCGCGTTTTGTTGGGCAATATGCTCGCTCAGTCCGCAGCGCTAATGACCGGGCAGCTCGCCCCCGAAGGTCAGCAGCATCGTTACTATCCCGGCAATAAGCCATCTAATACCCTGCTGTTAAAAGAACTATCACCCAAGAATTTTGGTGCACTGATCGCGTTGTACGAACACAAGGTATTCGTTCAAGGCAGTATCTGGAATATCAATTCATTCGACCAATGGGGTGTTGAACTGGGCAAGAAAATGGCCAATGAACTGCTCGGCGAGAATGCCGCCAATGCAGAGTTTGACCCTTCAACGACGGCCCTGTTTAAATATATTGCGGATAACAGCTAGAGCTTAGGCTCTGAGTTCTTTGGGCAGGGAAAAATGAATATTTTCCACCACGCCGTCCAGTTCCTGTGGCGGCTTTGCCCCCAATTCAACCAATCGATTGATCACATCCTGCACCAGCACTTCTGGTGCAGACGCGCCGGCCGTGACACCAATGGACTGCGTCTGCTGCAACCAGTTGGCATCTATATCCTGCGGGCCATCGATTAAATAGGCGCGGCATCCACAGCGCTCCGCCAGCTCTCGCAGACGATTGGAGTTAGAACTGGCTACCGAGCCCACTACCAAAACCAGATCGGTCTCTATCGCCAACTGCTTTACCGCATCCTGTCGGTTCTGCGTGGCATAGCAAATATCATCTTTACGCGGTCCCTGTATCAATGGGAATTTTTGGCGCAGGGCATCGATCACCAGCGCGGTGTCATCCATCGACAATGTGGTTTGGGTCACATAGGCAAGCTTGGAGGGATCTCTGACCTCGAGCGCCATAGCATCCTTTTCATTTTCAACCAGATAGATAGTGCCGCCCAGCTCACCACTCATATACTGCCCCATGGTGCCCTCAACTTCAGGGTGACCGGCATGGCCAATTAAAACGCACTCCATACCGTCACCACTGTACTTGGTGACTTCTAAATGCACCTTGGTCACCAGCGGGCAGGTGGCATCAAAGACTTTTAACTGGCGACGCTTGGCTTCATTGTGTACTGCCTGAGAAACACCATGGGCACTGAAGATAACAATAACATCATCGGGAATTTCGTCTAATTCATCGATAAATATGGCACCACGGGCACGCAGGTCATCGACCACAAATTTATTGTGCACCACTTCATGGCGCACATAGATAGGCGCACCAAATATTTCTAATGCGCGATCGACAATATCGATTGCCCGATCAACACCGGCACAAAACCCGCGAGGATTTGCCAGTTTAATATCCATCAGTGAACGCTCTTCGGTGTAACACTGATAATTTTCACTGTAAACAATATGGTTTGGCCCGCCAGCGGATGGTTAAAGTCCACCATCACCTCGTTGTCCTGAACCTCAACAACCACGCCGGGCAGTTCTCCATCACCATTTTGGAACGAAAACATAGTCCCCAGCTCCAGCTCCTCATCTTCAAAATTATTGCGCTCAACAGATTGCACATTTTGCGGATTGTGCTGACCAAAGGCGTTTTCAGGCAGAATCGAAAATTCACGTTCATCACCATCGACTAAGCCCATTAATGGACTTTCAAAGCCAGGGAGAAGGTTGCCATCGCCAACCGTGAACGTGGCGGGTGAGGCGTCAAAATTGGAATCGACAATATGACCATTTTCAAGGGCCAGGGAAAAATGTAATGTCACTGTAGTACCGCTGTCTATAGGTAATGTCATAACTCTTTACTCTTTTCTTCCCTGTTGATAAACGCATCGATAATTAACAGTGCGGCACCCACTGAAATACCGCTGTCAGCAATATTAAAGGCAGGAAAGTGATGGCCAGCCCAATGAAAATCTAGAAAATCCACCACATAACCCAATGTCACGCGATCGTATAAATTACCCAGTGCACCGCCTAAAATAAGCGCCAGAGCTAGACTCTCAAACCAGCGCTGAACGGGTTGTCGAGCGAGCCATACTGCAATTACGGCACTGACCACTGCAGCTAAAATACTAAAACCGTAACGCTGCCAACCACCGGCATCACTTAAGAAACTAAACGCCGCCCCATAGTTGTGAGCCCGTACCAAATTAAAAAAGCTGGTAATCAACGTTGAGTCACCATAGCTGTAGGCACCGACAATCCAAGTCTTTGTCAGCTGATCAGCAACCAACACCGCCAGCGCTATGCCATACCAATATAAAACTCTAGGCATGGGCGCGAACCTCACCCTGACCACTAATATTGTCGATACAGCGTCCACAGACATCCGGATGCTCTGGGTTGCTGCCGACGTCGTCAATAAAGTGCCAACAGCGAACACATTTTTTGGCGTCAGAGCGTTGCACCGCAACCTTCAACCCTTCCAACATAGAGTCTTGCCGGTCACCGGCCTCAGCCAGTGGCCGCAGTATCGCTTTGGAGGTAATGGTGACAAAGCGTAACTCATCGCCTAACTTTGCCAGGCTGGCATGCAGGTCCTGATCGGCAAAGAGTTCTATATCAGCGCCCAGAGATCCTTTGATCAGACCCTGATTACGCTGCTCTTCAATAACTTTATTGATAGCTTCCTTAGCCTGCAAAATAGCCGCCCAGTCCTGATTGCTAATCAGCTCGTCGGTACCCAGTCGCTGCAGTGGATACCATTCGGCAATAAAGACTGAATCACTGCGATCGCCCGGCATAAAGCTCCATATCTCGTGGGCGGTAAAGCTTAGAATCGGCGCAATCCAACGCACAAAGGCCTCGGCAATCTTATGCAATGCGGTCTGCGCAGAGCGCCGCGGCAGACTGTCTTCAGCACAGGTATAGATTCGGTCTTTAATAATATCCAGATAAAAACCACCCATGTCGCGAACACAGAAGTTGTGCAGTTTTTGGTAAATTTGATGAAAACGGAAATTATTATAGTCATCAATAATTTCGTCTTGCAGCTGCGCCGCACAGTCGATGGCCCAGCGGTCCAAAGCCAATAATTCGCTATGCTCTACCGCATGCTGCACAGGGTCAAAGCCATCGATATTGGACAGAAAATAACGTGCTGTATTACGAATACGACGATAGGACTCACCTGCTCGCTTAAGAATCTCATCGGACACAGTCATCTCAGCACTAAAGTCCGCGGAGGCAACCCAGAGTCGCAATACATCGGCGCCCAGCTCATTAATGACCTTCTGCGGCGGAATAACATTGCCGATCGACTTGGACATCTTGCGACCATTTTCATCGACGGTAAAGCCATGAGTCAGCACCGCTTTATATGGGGCAGAACCATTGATGGCGATAGCCGTTTTTAGTGAGGACTGAAACCAGCCGCGATGCTGGTCAGAACCTTCAAGATAGAGATCAGCCGGGTACTGTAACTCTTCCCGCGCACCGACAACCGAGGCATGGGTCACACCAGAATCAAACCAGACATCTAGGGTATCTGTGACCTTTTGATAATCATCGGCATCTGCACCCAGTAAATCAGCGGCGTCAGCCTCATACCAGGCATCAATGCCGCCCTCTTCCACTAATAGCGCGACTTTTTCCACCAGTGCCGGCGTATCTGGGTGAATCTCGCCAGTCTGTCGGTGGACAAATAGAGCGATGGGTACACCCCATGTACGCTGGCGAGAAACACACCAGTCTGGGCTGCCATCCAACATACCCTCAATGCGCGCCTCGCCCCATTCCGGATGCCAGGCAACATCTTTAATCGCCGCCTTGGCTTTATCCAACAGACCATTTTTATCCATTGAGATAAACCACTGGGGTGTGGCTCTGTAAATCAGTGGGGTTTTGGTGCGCCAGCAATGGGCATAGCTATGCGTAATTTTCTCGCAGGCCATAAGCCTATTTTTTTCACGCAGCACATCAATAATATGGGTTTCGACCTTATACACATGCTCGCCGGCAAACAGCTCCACATCGTCGCGAAACAGACCGTTATCCATCACATAGTTTAGAGTACCGATGCCATATTGTTTGGCCACGGTAAAATCTTCCATACCATGATCTGGAGCGGTATGAACACAGCCTGTACCCGCATCAGTCGTAACATGGTCACCGAGCAACACAGGGATATCTCGGCTATAGAATGGATGTTCAGCAACAAGGTTCTCTAGTGCCTGACCCTGACAACTGGCCAGTACCTCAAAGTCTGTAACCTCCAAACGTTGCATAACCGAATCGAGAAGGGTTTGCGAACAGATCAATCTAACTGAGCCCCTATCAGTTGCGCACTGCACCAGGCTGTATTGCAGATCAGCGCCCATAGAAATGGCCTGGCTGCTGGGAATGGTCCAAGGCGTGGTGGTCCAGATCAAGACATTGACCGACCCTTCGCCGGGCAAGCCGCCAAAGGCAGCAGATACCTTGTCCAGCTGTTCGCTATCGCTCACCGGATAGGCAACATCAATTGAGAATGAGGTTTTATCCTGATACTCCACTTCCGCTTCCGCCAGCGCAGAACCGCCCACAACACTCCAGTAAACAGGCTTATAGCCCTTAACCAGATGGCCATTTTCAGCAATTTTGCCAAGGGCGCGAATAATATCGGCCTCAACACCAAAGTTCATCGTCAGATAGGGTCGATCCCAGTCGCCAAACACGCCGATACGTACAAAGTCTTTGCGCTGCCCTTCAACCTGCTTCATCGCATAGTCGCGGCACTTTTGGCGGAAAGTAGAGTAGTCTACTTTGACCCCTGCCTTGCCAATCTTCTTTTCAACATTGTGCTCAATAGGCAGCCCATGACAATCCCAACCGGGAATATAGGGCGCATCAAAACCGCTCAGAGTGCGCGACTTAACCACAATATCTTTTAATGTTTTATTCACCGCGTGACCCAGGTGAATATCGCCATTGGCATAGGGAGGGCCATCGTGGAGAATATATTTTTCGCGACCGGCACGGGCCGATCTGATTTGCTGATACAGATTTGTGTCATGCCATTCTTTAAGAATACCCGGTTCCCGTTGCGCCAAGTTGGCACGCATCGGAAAGTCAGTTTTCGGCAGGTTTAATGTGGCCTTATAATCTGTCGTGTTGTCCGTCATATTAATTTTAACTTAACCCTAATTATCAATGCTTTAAGCGCCTGCAAACCAGGCTCTAATCTGTTCTACATCGCGCTGGATATTCTCTACCAGCTTTTCCAGCGTGGTAAATTTTGCCTCGTCGCGAATCTTGTGCATAAACTCGACTTCAATACGCTGACCGTAGAGGTCACCGTTAAAATCCAGCAGGTGCACCTCTAAAATAGGCTTGACCAAATCTCCCACCGTAGGCCTCACACCCACATTGGCCGCGCCCTGATAGCTAACGCCATCAATATCCACCAGCACCGCATAGACACCAGCTAAAGGAGCACTGTAGCGGTTGAGTTGCACATTGGCAGTGGGGAAACCTAGGGTACGGCCAACCTGTTGACCATAGACCACACGGCCCTTAATTGAAAAAGGCCGCCCCAGTAACTGACTGGCTCGGCCAAAATCCGCCTGCTGTAAAATATCTCTAACCCGCGTGCTGCTGACACGCTCATTATCAATTTCTATGGTTTTGGTATCCTGCACATCAAAGTCACAGCGCTTACCAAACTCGGCCAGCATTTTAAAATCGCCGCTGCGGTCACAGCCAAAACGAAAATCGTCGCCGACAATTAAATGCTTAATAGTCAGGCCATCAACCAGTACCTGATAAATAAACTCGCTAGCGGTCAAATTGCGCAACGCGCGATTAAACTGCAAACAGACAACACGGTCTATACCAAACTCGAGCAGAGCGTCGATCTTCTCGCGCAGCCGCATCAGTCGCGCCGGGGCCTTTTCGCCAGAGAAATATTCCTGAGGCTGCGGCTCAAAGGTCATTACAACGGAGGGCAATCCCATGGCTGCTGACATTGTTTTAACCTGCTGCAAAATAGCCTGATGACCAAGGTGAACGCCGTCGAAGGAACCAATGGTTACCACCGATCTCTGATCGAAGGCTTGCAGGTTGTGCAATCCACGAATAAAGGTCACTTTGCCCTGATCTACAGCCAACGTCATCACTCTCTAAATAAGGCTTTGAGTATACCTAGCAACGCGCCGAAAGGTAAGGGATAGCGCCAGATTGGTGCACTCAATTTCAGGCAGCGTAGCGAGGTCAGTAGCAAGGTGAATAGAGAGGCAAATAGCAGGCTGATTTAAAGGGTTTACTCGGCGTCATTATCTGTGATCGCTTTAGCCGGTCCCCGCATATCGGCAATCCCAAAGCCAGTGGCCATTAAGCAGCCAGCATAGGCCACAAAGCCAGCTGCACAGAGCCCAACAATGTTGCCGCTGCGCTGCCACCATGGCAGTTGCTGCCAGATGCTTTGGTTGAGCACCTCAAGCCATTCCGCAACAACAAGCAGCACCGCCACCATAGTTACAATCGAGACAATCAATCGGCCGGCAAACGTCAGCCATTGCCCAGATGGCGCATAAATACCCTTTTTGCGCAGATATATAAACAGCAGACCGGCATTCAGAAAGGCCGAGACTGAGGTGGCCGCAGCCAGGCCTACATGCCCAATCTGCCAGTAGTAATGGAGCGGCACCACAAACAGCAGGTTGAGCACCATATTAGACAGCATCGCAATCACACCTATGCGCACTGGCGTGCGCATATCCTGACGAGCGAAAAACCCTGGCGCCAGTACTTTAATTAGCATAAATGCCAACAGACCTACGGCATAGGCGCGCAGACTCAATGTCGCCATGGACATATCCCGCGCCGTCATCACATCGCCATAGTAAAACAGCGTGACCAGAATAGGTTCTGCCAACAGAGTTAATGCGACGGCAGCGGGCACAGCGATAACCAGTACCATTTTTAGCGCCCAGTCCAGGGTCTCAGAATAGGCCTGTTGAGAGTCCGCCGCATGATGACGAGAGAGATTGGGCAAAATAACCGTGGCAATCGCCACTGCAAATACGCCGAGGGGCAGCTCCGCCAGTCGATCCGAGTAATACAGCCACGACACACTGCCAGTGGGCAGAAAGGTTGCCAACATAGTATCCAGCAATAGATTTATCTGACTCACCGACACACCAAAAATCGCTGGCCCCATCAGCGCCAGAACCTTGCGCACCCCCTTATCCTGCCAGTTCACCTCAGGCCTTGGCAGCATATGAATCCGCTGCAAAAATGGCAGCTGGAACATCAGCTGCACAGCCCCTGCTACAAACACACCCCAGGCGAGGGCAAAGGCTGGTTGATCAAATAATGGCGCAGCAACCAGTGCCGCTGCAATCAAGGTGACATTTAGCAGCAATGGGGTAAACGCAGGCACCGCAAAGCGATCATAGCTATTTAGAATGGCCCCGGCTAAACCGGTCATCGAAATAAACAATAGATAGGGGAAAGTAATACGCAGCATATCGGCAGTGGCCGCAAACTTGTCTGGCTGGTCAAAAAACCACTTGGGAGCAAAAATAGCCGCCATCACAGGCGAGGCGACAACAATGACCAGTGTCAGGCCCAGCAGTGTAATGCCCAGGGTGCCAGTCACGCGATTGATCAACTCTTTTACTGCCGCCTGACTACCCTTTTCTCGGTACTCACCCAAAATAGGCACAAATGCCTGAGCAAAGGCGCCCTCGGCAAATAGGCGGCGGAAAAAATTAGGAATTTTAAAGGCGACAAAAAATACGTCGGCGAAGGCGTCAGCGCCTATTACTCGCGCAAAGACCACATCTCTGGCCAGGCCCATAACCCGCGACAGCATGGTAAAAAAGCTGACCACACCGCTAGATCGCAAAAGACCACTGTCTTTTGATTTAGGCTCTTGCTGCACTCGATCCTGAGACAAAAACTTACCCTTTACCCTATTGTCAAGTGATGCAGTTTACCCACCTGCACCCCCATGGCCAAGTGAATCTCTAAATCAGCGCTATCTCAGCACTGCCTATAGCAGAAGCGACTGAATTTACCCTTAGAATTGGGTTGAATGTCACCACTAAACCCTGTATATTTCCGCGCCTTCAGTGTGACCCATTTTATAGAGGAAATTTTAGGTGGCAAATTCAGTACAAGCTAAAAAACGCGCACGCCAAAACGAGAAACGCCGCCAGCATAATGCCAGCCTGCGCTCAATGGTCCGCACTTATATCAAAAAAGTTGATGCAGCAATCGCCTCTGGTGATCACGCTACTGCACAGGAAGCCTACAACGCATCTGTCCCAGTTCTTGACCGTATGGCCGATAAAGGCATTCTGCACAAGAATAAAGCCGCTCGTCATAAGAGCCGTTTGAATACCCAAGTTAAGGCACTGGCAAAGTAAGGCACCAGTGACGAAAAAAACCGGCTTTGGCCGGTTTTTTTATGCCTGGTCGTTTCCCATTTAAGACCGTTGAAATTAGCCCGCAGTCACCTTCACCGGCACACCATTTAGCGCTGCATTGCCACTGATCTGATCAATCAGCTTATTATCAGTAATATCATTGCAACTGACCCCATCTTGGGCAGCCGCAATGGCCAGATTGACACCTTTGCGCTGATGGCCCCAACCATGGGGCAGGCTGACAACACCAGGCATAACCTCATCGCTGGCCAATACCTCGGTAACCACCTCACCCACCCGGGATTGAATTCTGACCTGGCTGCCGGGCTCAATTTCACGTGCACTCAAATCATCCGGATGCATCAATAGCTGCCAGCGGGACTTGCCCTTAACCAATCGATGGGCGTTGTGCATCCATGAGTTATTGCTGCGAATATGACGGCGGCCAATCAGCAACATCTCGTCAGCGGCAGCGAGTTGCTCGGCAGCAGCCAAGCGGGCGATATCCAGCTCTATATAGTCTGCCATCAATGTAATCTTGCCATCATCAGTGCAAAGTCTCTCTGGCAAGCTGGGCTCTAAGCGACCTATATCCAGACCATGGGGATGCTGCTTAACCTTATCCAGCGTCAGCTCTAACTCATGGCCAGCGGCAGCGCTGTATGGACCGCGCTGAATACCAAGATCAATCAACTGATCTGGCGATGGCAGTGGTTTGGCTGGGATGCCTTTATGGGCGGCAATGGCCAAACCCAACTCATTAAAGATTTCCCAATCGTGCTTGGTGCCCTCGGCTGGCTCAAACACAGCTTCATTAAAGCGGGCAGTGTTATGTACGGCCAGACGATGGAAGGCCAGATCATAATGATCATGCTCCAATGCACTGGTGGGAGGCAGAATAATATCCGCATGCTGAGTCGTTTCATTGATATAAAAGTCAATGGATACCATAAAGTCCAAACCATCCAGCGCCTCGTCCACCTGAATACCATTGGGTGCCGACAACACTGGATTACCGGCGGTGGTCACCAAGGCGCGTATCTGCCCCTCGCCTGCGGTCAACATTTCTTCGGCCATTACTGAGGCAGGCAACTCACCGGCAAACTCAGGCAAACCACTTACACGGCTATGGAATGCCGCAAAGTGCCCGGCCCCGGACTCGCCGGGCTTGATATAACCAAACGCGGGGGACGAGGCTATCATGCCGCCGCGCACATCCAGCGAATTGGTGAGAATATTAATCATCTGAATAGCCCACTGACACAGGGTGCCATAGACCTGCACCGAGACACCCATGCGGCCGTAACAGACCGCGCCATCTGTGCTGGCCATATCTCGTACCAACTGACGAATCTGCTCAGCAGCAACACCGGTTCTCTGCTCTGCCAACTCGGGGGTAAAGGGCTCACAGGCGCTGCGCACCTCATCTATTCCCACCAGAAAGTCGGTTAGATGGCCGGTAG